>NZ_JBVIPA010000129.1:0-1047 GCF_055578365.1 Streptomyces sp. NPDC033131 | reverse complement strand
ACGACCTTTCCACGGCCGACGCCATCAGGCTGATGACCGCACTGGTGCGGTCCGCCGCCGACCTCGACGCCGCGGTATGAACCACCGCCACAATGTGCTTGTAGACGCCCACGGCCGTGGGTGTGCCGATCACAACTCGGCGTCCCCCCGCTCGGAGTACGGTCGGGGCACATATCCACCTCGGCCTGCGTGCGGCGCGCGAGGAGCGGGCCCCGCGGCGCGGCGGCCGCTGGCTTTTGGGCGGAGGTGTACTCCGACAACCCGCCGGCTCCCCGAGCTGATGCCGGGTTCCCGGGCGATGTCGGTCAACGTCCGGCCCGAGGAGGTCACGAGCCCTATCGCGTCCCGCTTGAGCTCCTCCGAGTACCGGCCGGAGAACGCTGGTGGGCGGCAGGCGCACTTCGCGGGTTCCTGCGCCCTCCCGGCGCGGAACCCGCCGCCGGCGAGGGCCCAGACACGGCATGAACGGTGCCGTCGGCACCCGGGCGGTTGTCGGCGCGGCATCGGCGAAGCGAGCCGCGGTATAGCCGCCGGACCCGGCGAAACTCGGGCCGCGGCCGACGGCACCGCATGCTCTGGTGTCGGTGCCGCTGCCGACCTCGGTTCGTGACGGGCACCTCACCGTGTGCAGTAGTACCCGGGAGTGGCCGACCTTGCCGTCAGCGCCTGGTCACCGAGCACCGCCCATCCGCACTCCGCGGAAGAACCTCGTTCGGGGCCGACCCGGTGACCTCTCCAGTCAGGGGAGTGATCGCGATGGGTGCAGGTGTGGTGGGAGAAGTGCGGGCAGGATCTCCCTGGTGGGTCCGTGGGGCGGAGCTTCAGATGCCGGGCTGGAGTACGTCGAGGTCCTGTTCCGCCCAGATGGTTTTCCCGCTGTCGGCATGGCGGGTGCCCCAGCCGCGGGTCAGCTGGGCCACCAGCAGCAGGCCGCGGCCGCCCTCGTCGTAGTTGTGGGCCCGGCGCAGGTGGGGGGCGGTGTTGCTGGCGTCGGAGACCTCGCAGATGAGGTGGCGGTCGTGGATCAGCCGTAGTTGGATGGGCGGG
>NZ_JBVIPA010000128.1:0-1065 GCF_055578365.1 Streptomyces sp. NPDC033131 | reverse complement strand
CTGCTGTCCGCGGATGAGCGGGCAGTGTTGGAACGGTGGACGCGTCGGGCGACATCGGCCCAGGCCCTGGCCCTGCGTGCGCGGGTTGTGCTGGCGTGCGCGGGGCCTGAAGTGCCACCGATCGTGGCGGTGGCCCGGGATCTGCGGGTGAGTGCGGACACGGTCCGTAAGTGGCGACGACGGTTTCTCGCGGACCGGCTGGACGGGCTGGCGGATGAGCCCCGGCCGGGCCGGCCGCCCACCATCAGCGTCGATCAGGTCGAGGCGGTCGTGGTCACCACGCTGGAGGAAATTCCGAAGAACGCCACCCACTGGTCGCGTAAGTCGATGGCGGAACACAGTGGCCTGTCGAAGTCCACCGTGGGCCGGATCTGGCGGAAGTTCCAGCTCAAGCCGCATCTGACGGACACGTTCAAGCTGTCGACGGACCCGTTCTTCGTGGAGAAGGTCTACGACGTCGTCGGGCTGTACTTCAACCCGCCCGAGGGTGCGGTGGTGCTGTCGGTGGACGAGAAGTCGCAGATCCAGGCCCTGGACCGGTCCCAGCCGGTGCTGCCGATAATGCCGGGCATGCCGGAGCGGCGCACCCATGACTACGTACGCAACGGGCTGACCACCTTGTTCGCCGCGTTCGACGTCGCCACCGGCGAGGTCATCAGTGCCCTGCACCGCAGGCACCGGGCGGCGGAGTTCAAGAAGTTCCTGATCAGGATCGACAAGGAAGTGCCCGCGCACCTGGCGGTCCACCTGATCTGTGACAACTACGGCACCCACAAGACGCCCGCGATCAAAGCGTGGCTGGCGAAGCACCCACGCTTCCACATGCACTTCACCCCGACCGGCTCCTCCTGGATCAACCAGGTCGAGCGGTGGTTCGGCTTCCTGGCCGACCAGAAGATCCGCCGCGGCGCCCACAAAAACGTGCAGACCCTCGAAGCCGACATCCGCGCATGGGTCAAGGACTGGAACGCAGACCCCAAGCCGTTCATCTGGACCAAGACCGCCGAAGAGATCCTCGATTCCCTCGCCCGCTTCTGCCGACGGATCTCTGGCGCAGGACACTAG
>NZ_JBVIPA010000127.1:0-1068 GCF_055578365.1 Streptomyces sp. NPDC033131 | reverse complement strand
TGTACTGACCCGTGAGGTTGTGGACGCGGCTGGCGGGTGGTTGGCCTTTGAGCGCGGTGTGTCCGCGGTGGTGATTGTAGGTGTGGAGCCACTGTGGGTAGGCGTCGCGTCGTTCGGCCTCGGACCTGTAGGGCCGCGCGTAGGCCCATTCGTCGAGGAGGGTGCGGTTGAAGCGCTCGACCTTGCCGTTGGTCTGCGGGCGGTAGGGCCGCGTGCGCTTGTGTGAAATGCCTTGCTCTGCAAGGGAGTTGCGCCAGAGATGTGATGTGTAGCAGGAGCCGTTGTCGGTCAGGACGCGTTCGACGGTGATCCCGGCCTGGGTGAAGAAGGCGTGGGCGCGGGTCCAGAATCCGACGGCGGTCTCCTTCTTCTCGTCGGCGAGGATCTCGCTGTAGGCGAGGCGGGAGTGGTCGTCGACGGCGTTGTGGAGGTAGCTGTAGCCGGCTGCGGAGCGGGTCTTGCGGCCCGCCTGGCGTCCGAGGGCCTTGTGTCCGCCGCCGTCGGGGATGTTGCCGAGCTTCTTGATGTCGATGTGCAGCAGTTCGCCCGGGCGGTCGCGCTCGTAGCGGCGGATCACCCGGCCGGTGGCCCGGTCCAGGTGCGTGAGCCGGGCCAGGCGGTAGCGGGCCAGGACGCGGTGGACCGTGGCCGGGTTCAGACCCAGGAGGTAGGCGATGCGGGCCGGTCCCCACCGGCGCAGGACGCGGACCTTGATGATCCGGCGTTCGGTGCGGGTCGGGGTCCGGCGCGGGCTGTGGTGCGGGCGGCTGGAGCGGTCGGCCATACCTGCCTCGCCGAGCTCACGGTAGCGGCCGGCCCAGCGCTGAGCCGTCGTGGGTGAGACCTGGAAGCGTTCGGCGGCCCGGCGCAGGGTCCAGCCGTCCACGACGACGCAGCGGGCCAGGCGCAGGCGTCCGGTCTCGGTCAGGGGTGCATTACGGTGGGACACGAGGGCCTTTCGGTCGGTGCAGACGTCGCAATCCACACCGAACCCGAAAGGCCCTCACCCGTTCAAGATCCCCCAGCCGAGATCTGACTCACCTGTCCACAACCTCCCGAGACAGAACA
>NZ_JBVIPA010000126.1:0-1074 GCF_055578365.1 Streptomyces sp. NPDC033131 | reverse complement strand
CTAGGAATCCTCACCGAGGCCGAGCCCGGCACCTTTAGCAAGAAGCAGTAACCAAGTCCGGAACGGACATCAACTCACGAACCGCCCACTCAGAAAGCCGGATGCTTGCGCGCGAGGGTCATGCAGTGTGCGAGCTGGAGGAAGGCGTCGTGCATGTCGTCTCGGGTTTCCCAGCGGGTCTGTAGGCGGCGGGGTCCGTGGAGCCAGGCGATAGCGGACTCGGCGACCCACCGGACGCGACCCAGGCCCGAGCCGTGCGGCTCGCCGCGCCTGGCGATCTTCGGCGTGATGCCGCGCTCACGCAGACGGCGACGGTAGACGTCGTGGTCGTAGCCTCGGTCGGCGTATAACGTGCGGGGCTTGCGCCGGGGCCGGCCCCGCTTGCCCCTCACTGGCCCAAGGCTGTCGACCAGGGGCAGGAGTTGGGTGACGTCATTGCGATGACCGCCGGTCAGCGACACCCGCAGCGGGATGCCGTGCGCCTCGGTCAGCACGTGATGCTTCGAGCCCGGCCTTGCACGGTCAACCGGACTCGGACCGACTTTTGGGCTGCTTCGCCCCCGCTTGGCCTGCACGTGCGAAGCGTCGACGGTGACACGGTCGAAGTCCAGGCGGTCCGCCGCCCGAAGCCGGTCCAGCAGCACCCGCTGAAGTTCCTCCCACACCCCCGCATCCTGCCACTCGGCCAGCCGCCGCCAACAGGTAGGACCGGAACCGAACCCTAACTCCTGCGGCAGGTACTCCCACTGGATACCGGTGTAGAGGACGAACAGCACACCCTGCAGCGTCCTGCGGTCATCGATCCGCTTGCGCCCCGGGTGCCGGAACCGCCGCTCATGCTTAGGCAACAGCGGCTCGATCACCGCCCACAACCCGTCACTGACCTCCCACGGCTTCCGCCGCGCCATGGTCACACCCCACAAAACACGGAATCACATGCACCTCCACCGTGCCACAAAAGGATCATTCTGCAAGGACCCCTAAGGGCTTGCCGGGAATCAACACGTCGGTTTGATCTCGGTCTTGTCGGGGCCGAGGAACCTGGCGACGTCTTCCCGTGTGCGGAAACGGGCT
>NZ_JBVIPA010000125.1:0-1320 GCF_055578365.1 Streptomyces sp. NPDC033131 | reverse complement strand
CTGGAGGGCCGGGGCGGGCGGCCGGAGGGCTTCTGCCACCGGCAGATGATCGACGCGGTCCGCTATGTGGCCGACAACGGCGTCAAGTGGGCCAACCTGCCTGCGGACTTCCCGCCGTATCGGCGGGTGCATGCTTTCGCCCGCCGCTGGCAGATCACGGGTCTGCTCGCCGAGCTCCACGACCGGCTGCGCGACAAGGTCCGCCAGAAGGAAGGCCGCACGGTGGATCCGACTGCTGCCATCGTGGACTCACAGTCGGTGAGGGCAGCGGCGAACATCCCGCGCTCCACCTCCGGCTGGGACGGCGGGAAGAAGGTGGGCGGCCGCAAGCGGCACCTGGTGGTGGACTGCCTCGGCATGGTCCTGGCCGTGACCGCGGCGAGCGTGCAGGACCGCGACGCCGCCGTCCCCCTGCTCGAGCGGCTTCGGAAGATGTACTTCTCCATCCGCCTGGTGTGGGCGGACGGCGGCTATGCCGGGCGCCTGGTCGACTGGGCAGCCGAGAAACTCCAGCTCACCCTCGACATCGTCAAACGCACCGACGACACCACCGGGTTCGTGGTGCTGCCCCGCAGGTGGGTGGTGGAAAGAACGTTGAGCTGGCTGATGCGCTCACGTCGTCTGGCGCGTGACTACGAGACGCTGCCCGCCATGCACGAGGCCATGGTGCTGTGGTCGATGACCATGCTCATGAGCGGCCGCCTGGCCGGACGCCGCCCCGGTGCTTTCAGCCGGCCGGTCCTTCGACCGCGGTGAACACCCCCGGCCGCACCTGGAGGGCCCACCCTCGCTCCACCAGGCGTTTCGCCTTCGACCGCAGTCCCTCGACCTTCGCCGGGACCGCCTGAAGGCCGAGGGCCACGGCCAGCTGCTGGCAGCGCATCCCCTCTCGGCCCGCCTCCGACTCCAGCACCGACACGATCCGCTGATAATCCGGCGCGAGTACCGACGCCGCCATGCCGTCGATCCGGTGCGGCACCGGTGAACCCGCCATGGCGCCCCGCACCGGCTCCGCGACTGCCGAAGACGGCTCGGCCAGCACCTCGGCCACCGTCGCCCGGGCATCCACCAGCCGCTGAAGGGCTCCTTCCGCCTCACCGAGCGCGGCCTGCACCCGCTCGGCCTCCTCCCGCAACCGCGCGATCTCTTCCCGAACTCTCTTCTCCCGGGCTTCCAGCAGACCGAGCACTGACGGCACCAGCCACCACCTCCACGAGCCAGACAAGCGGACGAACCACGCTCATCTCTCCCGCTACCAACCGGAGTTCATGCCCACCCATCCCGGACCAACGCAACATGTTCGGAAAGCGGATGGTGTCT
>NZ_JBVIPA010000124.1:0-1407 GCF_055578365.1 Streptomyces sp. NPDC033131 | reverse complement strand
TGAGTGGGCGGTTCGTGAGTTGATGTCCGTTCCGGACTTGGTTACTGCTTCTTGCTAAAGGTGCCGGGCTCGGCCTCGGTGAGGATTCCTAGTGTGACCAGGCGTTTCATCTTGGCTCGGGTGCGTTCGATGTGTTTCGGCAGGAGCTCGAAGTCGAGGGTCTGGCAGATGTCGCGGGCCCTCAGTGGGCCGGTGGTGTCGTTGAAGACGGCGAGGATGCGCGGGTAGTCCGGGTGCTCGGGCAGCTCCAGACTCCCTGATGGGTCGGGGCTCTGGACCGGGATTCGGTCGGCGAGGCCGGTGATGGTCGTGCGGGTGATGGCGAGGTGTTCCAGACGCAGTTCGGCCTCGCGGAGCTGGGTCTGAAGGGTGTCGATCTGGGTGCGGAGATCGCCGGCCAGGGCCCGGGCTGCGTCTTCCTGAAGGTCGAGCGCCTGAAAGAGGGGGTTGAGGTTCACGCGCCGACCACCTGCGGATCGCGCCAGGTGAGCGTGCTCGCGTCGGTGAGCCGACGGGCCATGACGTGGGTCATGGCCCAGTAGACGCGTGAGGTGGAGGAGGCCGGGCGGTGTTCGTAGTCGCGGACCAGGCGCCGGTGCAGTATCAGGGTCCCGAACGTCTGCTCCACCCGCCACCGTTTCGGCTGCGGAACGAATCCCTTCTCCTCAGGGTTGCGCCGGACGATCTCGACGTCGATGCCGAGGGCGGCCCCGTGCGTGACGACCTGGTTCTTGAAGCCCTGGTCGACCAGGGCCTTGCTGACCGAGCCGCCGGCCGCGACGGCGACTTGGTCGAGGAGAGCGATGCCAGCGGCGTTGTCGTGGACACTCGCGGCCACCACGGTGACGGCGATGACCAGGCCGAGGACGTCCACGGCCAGTCCCCGCTTGCGGCCAGGCATCCGTTTCGCGGCGTCTTTGCCCGTCGTGACTGCGGGGACCCCGGTGGCCGCCCGGACACTCTGGGTGTCCAGGATCACCAGGGTCGGGTCCTCTAATCGCCGGTTCCTCTCCCGCACCTGGCAGCGCAGGAGTTCATGGATCTGCTGGTCGGTGCCGTCGTCCCGCCAGGCGGCGAAGTAGTAGTACGTCGCGCTCTTCGGCGGCAGGTCGTTCGGCAACAGGGCCCACTGACAGCCGGTCCGGGACTGGTAAAGGATCGAGTTCACGATCTCCCGCATCGGATAGCGGCCCTGGTGGCCGCTCACGGAACGGTGGCGGTTCTTCCAGGCCGTGAGCACCGGCTCGATCAACGCCCACTGCTCGTCGGACAAGTCGCTCTGGTACGGCTTGCGTTCACTCATCCAACCGATCCCAGCAGGCCACCGGCACCGGACCGGAACGTTCCGGCTTCGCCCACACCATCAGGCGACACCAGAACCGCTCATAGACTCACGAACCGCCCACT
>NZ_JBVIPA010000123.1:0-1413 GCF_055578365.1 Streptomyces sp. NPDC033131 | reverse complement strand
GTGGGGCACGCCTCGATGCACAGGCCGCACAGGATGCAGCGGGCGTAGTTGATCTGGTAGACGCGGCCGTACCGCTCGCCCGGCGAGTAACGCTCCTCGTCCGTGTTGTCGGCGCCCTCGACATAGATGGCGTCGGCGGGACAGGCCCAGGCGCACAGTTCGCAGCCGACGCACTTCTCCAGGCCGTCCGGATGGCGGTTGAGCTGGTGCCGTCCGTGGAACCGGGGGGCAGTGGTCTTCTGCTGCTCCGGGTACTGCTCGGTCAGCCGCTTCTTGAACATGGCCTTGAAGGTCACGCCGAAGCCGGCCACGGGGTTCTGGAAACCGGGTTTGGTCTCCTTCGGCTCCTCAGCCATCGGACGCCTCCTTTCCATCCGAAGATCCGTCACTCGCAGTATCCGGTCCACCACTGACAATCAACTCCCGCTCGCGGTGCGAGCGGCGCCGCGGCACCGGCGAAAGCTCCTGCCCCGGCAGCGGAGGTACGGGGAACCCGCCCGCCATCGGGTCGAAGCCGACCGGTTCCTCGACGGGCGGCTCGGCCGCCTTCGCCTTCTCGCGGAACATGTCGACGACGAAGGAGAGCAGCAGCAGGACGAGGACGCCGCCGCCGATGTAGAGGGCGATGTCGGCGAAGTCGTAGTTCTCGTTCCTGAGGGTCCGCACGGTGGCCACGAGCATCAGCCAGACCAGCGAGACCGGGATGAGGACCTTCCAGCCGAGCTTCATCAGCTGGTCGTAGCGGACGCGGGGAAGCGTGCCGCGCAGCCAGATGAAGAAGAACAGCAGCAACTGCACCTTGATCACGAACCAGAGCATCGGCCACCAGCCGTGGTTCGCGCCCTCCCAGAAGGTGCTGATGGGCCAGGGGGCCCGCCAGCCGCCCAGGAAGAGCGTCACCGACACGGCCGAGACCGTCACCATGTTCACGTACTCGGCGAGCATGAACATCGCGAACTTGATCGACGAGTACTCGGTGTTGAAGCCGCCCACCAGGTCGCCCTCGGACTCCGGCATGTCGAAGGGGGCACGGTTGGTCTCACCGACCATGGTCACGATGTAGATCAGGAAGGAGACCGGCAGCAGGACGATGTACCAGCGGTCCTGCTGCTGCTCGACGATCGTCGAGGTCGACATCGAACCGGAGTAGAGGAACACCGAGGCGAACGCGGCGCCCATGGCGATCTCGTACGAGATCATCTGCGCGCAGGAGCGCAGGCCGCCGAGGAGCGGATAGGTGGAGCCGGAGCTCCAGCCCGCCAGGACGATGCCGTAGATGCCGACCGAGGCGACCGCGAGGATGTAGAGCATCGCGATCGGCAGGTCGGTGAGCTGCATCGCGGTGCGGTGCCCGAAGATCGAGATCTCGTTGCCGGCCGGGCCGAAGGGGATCACCGCGATCGCCATGAAGGC
>NZ_JBVIPA010000122.1:0-1432 GCF_055578365.1 Streptomyces sp. NPDC033131 | reverse complement strand
CTAGTAGGACTCCGTTAGGTTGTTCTGTCTCTTGGGTCTGGGCTGGTGGTGGATGTTCTGGGCAGGGGGCGGTGGCAGGTGGTGCAGGTGCCGGTCCAGCAGTTCAGCAGGTCTTGGATGGCGTCGAGGATCTGGTAGAGGGTGAGTCCGCTGTATCGGCTTTTGGGGCCAGGCGCTGTTCGGTGAGGAAGGCGTGGGCGGCAGTGACCAGGGTGACGTGGTGATGCCACCCCGCCCAGGAACGTCCTTCGAAGTGGTCCAGGCCGAGGCCGTGCTTGAGTTCGCGGTAGTCGTGCTCGATGCGCCAGCGGATCTTCGCCAGTCGGACCAGTTCGGCGAGGGAGAGCGTCTCGGGCAGGTTGGACAGCCAGTAGCCGGTGGGCGCCTGGGCGCCGGCGGGCCATTCGACCAGCAGTGTGACGTCGGGCAGGACGCCGTCCCAGCAGTTTTCGTCTGTGGCGGCCTGGGCGAGGCGTCGGGACTTGACCCCGGCCGGCCGCACCCGCAGGGACAGGAAATGCGAACGCATCGGCCCGCGGGAGCCTTCCCGCCAGGTCACCTCGGTGAAGGCCTGCCGCCCCTGGTCGGCCGCGAGTGCGGCCACCGGGGACGGCTTGTCGCGGTAGCGGGGCTGAGGCTTGCGGCCTTGGCCGGACCAGGGCGGGGCAGTGGGCACCGCATCGTGCGGGTGGGCGGTCACGTCCGAGCGGATCGCCACTACGTAGCCGATGCTCCGGCGTTCCAGCCCGTCGCGGAAGTCGGCGTTCTGCCCGTAGCCGGCGTCGGCCACCACCACCGGCGGGACGAGGCCCCAACCGGCCAGTTCGTCCAGGACGTCCAGGGCCAGGCGCCACTTCTCCCGGTGCCCGATCTCCTCAGGGACCCCCGTCTTGCGTCGGCGGACCGGATCGTGCGCCCACTCCTGGGGCACGAACAGCCGCCACTGCAGCGGACAGGACGCGGTGTCGGAGACCGCGTGCACGCTCACCGCGACCTGGCAGTTGGCCTGCTTGCCCAAAGCTCCGCAGTACTGAGGCGCGACCGCCACCGACATCTTCCCGTCCTTGGGGAACGACACATCGTCCACCGCCCAGGCATCCGGGCCGATCTGCGGCAGCATCCGCTCGGCGATCCGCCGCCGCACCGGCACCGGATCCCACGTCGACTGGTTCACGAACTGCTGCAGGTTCTGCTCGTTGCCGTCCGGCAGCCGCTCCGCCATGGCCTGGATGGACTTGCGGCGGCCGTCCAGCATCAGTCCCCGCAGATAGCAGTCCCCCTTCGCCCGCTGGTCCTTGCGCGGCACCGACGCGAACACATCAGCGACGAATAACGCCAACTGCGCCCGAGCACGGTTCACTTCATGTGCGTCCACACCCCCAACATGCCCCCAAACGGCACCGCGAGACAGACGTAACGGAGTCCTACTAGT
>NZ_JBVIPA010000121.1:0-1436 GCF_055578365.1 Streptomyces sp. NPDC033131 | reverse complement strand
CAATGCCGGTGACTTAAGTTCTGTCTCGCCGAGTGATGGTGAGGGTGTCCGGTGCGGGTGGTGTCCAGTTGCGGTGCTGGGCCCGTTTGAGGGGCCAGTTGGACATCTTGCGTTTGATGACGCGGGGGCAGGTTCGGTGGCGGCGTGGGGGCAGCAGGCGTTCGGCGATTTCAGCCAGGGTGCGGGTCAGTGCCCGGGCGAGTCTGCCGGGGGGAAAACGCCGCCTGGGCCGGGACCTGGCGGCGCACGATCCGCAGGGACCGCGTGAAGGACAGGCGGTCGGGATCAAGGCCCTGGTCGGTGGCGGCCTGGTGCATCAGCTGCCGGATGGCGTGGTGCACCAGGAGGAAGCCGTAGATCTCCTGCTCCACGCCCCACGGGTATCTCGAGCGCAGGACGAGCTTGGGGCCGCGCTGGTGGGTCTTGATCTCGTCCAGCGTGGTCTCGATCTCCCACCGCTGGACGTAGAGCGCGGCCAGTTCCTTCGCCGGTGCCTGCTCCGGGTCGAGCAGGGTGGTCAGCAGGCGGTAGACGGTGGCGTCGCCGCTGCCAGCAAGGGTGTACTCGATCACCCGGACCACCGCCGGGTTGCGGCGGCTCTTGCGGTCCGGTTCGGCATGGACTGTGCTGAGGTAGGAGCCATCGGCCAGGACCTGTACCACGGGCAGAGCCGCGCTCTTGCGCATCCGCCACAGCAGGTCCGCGCCGGTTGCCCGGGCGGCCTGCCACAACTCGAACCCGTAAAAGCCCCGGTCGGCCAGCAGCAGCATCCCCGCCCGCAGGCGGGTGAACAGCTGCCGGGACAGCACCGGCTCACTCACCGACAGCGGCCCGACCGCCGCACCGAACACCGCGTGCGTCCCGCACTCGGCCAGCGCCACGACCCTGGCCTGCGGGAATGCGCCCGTCCCCCGCCCCGAGCCCGGGCGGCCGAAGAAGCTGTCGTTCTCCGCCGTGTCCGCCAGGTCCAACGTCGTGCCGTCCACCGCCACCAGACGCCACCGCCGATACCAGGCACCCGCCGTCTCCGGCACCGCCACCGGACGGCACACCCGCGCGAACAACATCTTCAACGGCTCAACGCCCAGACGCCGACGCGCCCGCCCGATCGCGGCAGTCGTCGGCACCCGCCAGGACCGCCCCCGGTTCCCCAGCCCCTCGCCCAGCAGCCGCGCGACCTCCTCATACGGCTGCCCGAAGAACAGACACATCGCCAGCACGAAGTACACCACCACGCGTGCCGGCAGCAGCCGACTGCGCTGCTCACCGCGCCCGGTCTCCGCGATCACCTCGTCGACCAATTCCGGCGGAAACGCCCGCGTCAGCACCCCGATCGCGATCCGGTCCGACAAACGCTCGCCCGCAGGCGACTTGACCTGCCCCACCCTCGCCACACCACAACCAACGAGCGCAGGGCATCTAAGTCACCGGCATTG
>NZ_JBVIPA010000120.1:0-1511 GCF_055578365.1 Streptomyces sp. NPDC033131 | reverse complement strand
GGCCTCCGGGCCCGGCATGACTGTGTCCCCCTGTCGATGGGATGACCTGGGGGGTGGTGTCACCGGGCCTGGGAGGTGCCGTCGGAGACGCTGATCAGAGGTCCGGCTACCACCCGGTCCGGCGCAATGCCGGACAGCTCGCGGGCGGCAGGTCTGCATAACGTGGATGCGCGCGTACGACACCATCGCCGAGGCCGGCACGTTCAACTCTCCTGGAAGGGCGCGATGTTCGACACCGAAGACGTGGGCGTGTTCCTCGGCCTGGACGTCGGAAAGAGCTCTCATCACGGGCACGGGCTGACTCCGGCCGGGAAGAAGGTCTTCGACAAGCAGCTGCCCAACAGCGAGCCGAAACTGCGGGCCGTGTTCGACAAGCTGGCCGCGAAGTTCGGCACCGTCCTGGTGATCGTGGACCAGCCCGCCTCCATCGGGGCCCTCCCGCTCACAGTCGCCCGGGACGCGGGCTGCAAGGTCGCCTACCTGCCCGGACTCGCGATGCGGCGGATCGCCGACCTGTATCCGGGCGAGGCCAAGACCGATGCGAAGGACGCTGCGGTCATCGCGGATGCAGCCCGCACCATGCCGCACACCCTGCGCTCACTGGAACTCACCGACGAGATCACCGCAGAACTCACGGTCCTCGTCGGCTTCGACCAGGACCTCGCGGCCGAGGCCACCCGCACGTCCAACCGGATACGCGGCCTGCTCACTCAGTTCCACCCCAGCCTGGAACGCGTGCTGGGCCCCCGCCTCGACCACCAGGCCGTCACCTGGCTGCTGGAGCGCTACGGCTCTCCGGCCGCGCTGCGCAAAGCCGGCCGCCGCAGGCTCGTCGAGCTGATCCGGCCCAAGGCCCCGCGCATGGCCGCCCGGCTGATCGACGACGTCTTCGCCGCGCTCGATGAACAGACTGTGATCGTGCCCGGCACCGGCACCCTCGACATCGTGATTCCCTCCCTGGCCGCATCGCTCGCCGCTGTCCACGCACAGCGCCGGGCCCTGGAGACGCAGATCAACGCCCTGCTGGAGGCCCACCCTCTTTCCCCGGTCCTGACGTCGATGCCCGGCGTTGGCGTCAGGACCGCCGCCGTCCTGCTGGTCACCGTCGGCGACGGCACCAGCTTCCCCACCGCCGCTCACCTCGCCTCCTACGCCGGACTCGCCCCGACCACGAAGTCGTCGGGGACCTCGATCCACGGCGAACACGCGCCCCGAGGCGGCAACCGGCAGCTCAAACGTGCCATGTTCCTTTCCGCCTTCGCGTGCATGAACGCCGATCCCGCCTCCCGCGCCTACTACGACAAGCAACGCGCCCGCGGCAAAACCCACACCCAGGCCCTCCTCCGCCTCGCCCGCCAACGCATCAGCGTCCTGTTCGCCATGCTCCGAGACGGCACCTTCTACGAATCCCGCACGCCCGCGGACGTCGAACTCGCCGCATAACCCCACCAAGACCGAATCACCCCAAACCCGACAGGGGTGCCTTGACGAAGGACATAGAGGCACCCCCC
>NZ_JBVIPA010000119.1:0-1683 GCF_055578365.1 Streptomyces sp. NPDC033131 | reverse complement strand
CGACGTCGTCGACGAAACCCGCAGAAGGCAGGCGCGGGGCGAGATCCGGGCCGATCTGGATATCGGTGCGTTGACGCTGGCGTTCTTCACCGCGGGAATGGCGCCGGAGATCCTGCCGCAGCTCGCCGCGACCGTCACCGGCGCGGATCCGGCCTCCCCGGAGTTCATCGACCGCTACGCCGAACAGCTGGCGCGCCTGGTCCACACACTCGCCGAGGCTCCCCAGGACGGACCGGGGAGCCGGGCGGTCCCCCCGCAGGGTGCCCGCGAGACGACGGACGAGGATCACCCCGGCAACTGACGGCGCCCCAACTCCGTGGGTGTCCTGAGCGCTTGAGGGCATCGACCCGGTGTTCGTTCGACCAGCTCGTCGACACGGTCCACCGCACTGGTCCGCAGGGGGGCGCCTCGCCGTGGACGAGCACACGGTTCGGCCGGTGGTTTCCCGCCGTATGGGTTCCTCACCTGCGCTTTCATTCGCGCATCCGGTGTTCCCTCTGATGCGTCCTTTGAAAGGACGAAGACTGGCGGGGGCGTCAGCTGCACAGGGCGTGCCGAAACGGATTCCGTTGAACGGAAACAGCTGTGTCGCCGTGAGCGGAAGCCACGCACCATGAGGGGCAAGGGGCTGCGTCGCATGCCTGGCTGCGGGGTGAGGTGCGTCGTTCGTCGAGGACACGGCGTTCGGCCTCTCCCGCCGATCGAGCCGGGGAACGCGTGCCGGGCCACTGGTCTTGAGGGGCCGAGCGGATGGCTGGGCGGGCAACGCTCAGGGACATCTCCGGCCCCACGGAAAGGGAGTTGAGTCATGGCGGGACGTCTGGCGGGAAGAATTGCCGTGGTGACCGGCGGTAGTGCCGGGATCGGTCAGGAGATCGCCCGGAAGCTGTCGTCCGAAGGAGCCGACATCGCGGTTGCCGATGTCGACGCGGCGCACGATACGCAGGAGTTCGTCGAAGGGAACGGCCGGCGGTTCATCAGCACGAAGGTCGACGTCTCCGACGAGGCTCAGGTGAACGCCTTCGCCGCGGAGGTCCGGGACGCGCTCGGCCCCGTCGACATCCTCGTGAACAACGCGGGCATCGTGCCCTTCGCCGGCATCGACGACGTGACGCTGGAGCAGTGGAACCGGACCTTCGCGGTCAACGTGACCGGAGCCTTCTTGACGGCCAAGGCGTTCCTCGAGGACCTCAAGCAGTCCACCGCCGGTCGGGTGATCAACATAACGTCCGGTAGCTACTGGGTGAGTCCGCCACCGTTTGTCGCGTACGTCTCCTCCAAGGGTGCCCTCAACGGGTTCACCAACGTGCTGGCGGCCAACCTGGCGGAACACGATGTCACGGTCAACGCGGTAGCTCCCAGTCTGGTCCCCACAGCCGCGGCGCTCCGGAGCGCGGACGAGGCGTTCTTCGACATGACCGTACAGATGCAGGATCTGAAGCGACGACAGAGTCCGACGGACGTCGCCAACACCGTGGCGTTCCTGGCCTCAGACGAGGCCGCGTTCATCACCGGCCAGATCCTCGCCGTCGACGGAGGACTTACGCGTCGCTGACAGCACGCTTCGTAGCGCGCGCGGGTGCTGGTCGGAAGGCGCCGTGAGATGGCGTCCGCGGCTCGGCGTACCGCGGGTGCCAGCCGGTTCATCTGCTCCGCTTCCGGTGCGAGAACGCCGAGTGCCGC
>NZ_JBVIPA010000118.1:0-1743 GCF_055578365.1 Streptomyces sp. NPDC033131 | reverse complement strand
CAACTCCGGCACCAACACCCCAGCCACCGGCCCAGCAGTGTCATTCCACTCCACCAACACCCGCCCACGCTCAACCGGGTCCAGGACATCCACCGTCGACAGCCGCTCCTCGGGCTCCGCCAGCAGCCGGTCCAGCACCCTGACCCAGCGGTCAGCGATCGCCTGAGCGGTCTCCGTGTCAAAGAGGTCGGTCGCGACCGTCACGGCACCCCGCACGCCCGCGGGTGCTCCGTCGGTGTCGTACGTCTCGCCGACCATCACGTCCAGGTCGAACTTCGCCGCCGGACGATCGGTCGGGAGTAGTTCGACGTCGAGGCCGGGCAGCACCACGGTGGCTTCCGCGGTGTTGTGCATCGTGAGAACGACCTGGAAGAGCGGATGCCGGGCCAGCGACCGGGTCGGCGCCAGTTCCTCCACCAGCTGTTCGAACGGCACATCCTGATGCGCATACGCCTGCAGACCGGTCTCCCGCACCCGTTGCAGCAAGTGGGCGAACGACGGATCCCCGGACAGGTCCGTACGCACCACCAGCGTGTTCACGAAGCAGCCGACCAGCTCGTCCAGCGCCTCATCCGTCCGCCCGGCAATCGCCGACCCGATCGGAATATCCGTCCCCGCACCCAACCGGTGCAACGTCACCGCAAGCGCCGCCTGCAACACCATGAACACCGTCACGCCCTCAGCACGGGCTACTTCCAGCATCCGCGTGTGCAACTCCGCGGGCATCTCGAACGCGGCGGAGAACCCCTGGTGCGAGGCGACCACGGGACGAGGCCGGTCGAACGGGAGCCCCAGCTCCTCCGGTACGCCCGCCAGCGCATCGCGCCAGTACGCGACCTGCCGCGACATCCTGCTCGCCGCGTCCGCCTCGGACCCAAGCAACTCGCGCTGCCACAGGGCGTAGTCCGCGTATTGCACCGGCAACGGCTCCCACTCGGGCGCCCGCCCCTCGCACCTCGCCGCGTACGCCAGCGACACATCGCGCGCCAGGGGCGCGGTCGACCAGCCGTCACCCGCGATGTGGTGCATCACCAGCGCGAGCACGTGCTCCTCGGGACCGGTCTCGAAGAGCCAGGCCTTCAGCGGCACCTCGGCCTCGAGGTCGAAGGCGTACGCGGCGATCCGAGCGAGCTCGTCGGGCAGTTCGGCCGAGGTGAGCCGGTCTGTGGGCAGCTCCCAGGCGATCTCGTCCATGCCGAGGACGTGCTGGTACGGTTCACCGTCCGCTACCCGGAAGACCGTGCGCAGGGACTCATGGCGCACCATCACGTCCCGCAGGGCGTCGGCCAGCGCCTGCCGATCCAGCCGCCCGGCCAAGCGCAGTGCCACCGGGCTGTTGTAGGTCTGGCTCGGGCCCTCCAGTTGGCCGATGAACCACAGCCGGCGCTGCCCGTACGACAGCGGCACCCGCTCCGGCCGCTCCATCGGCACCAAGGCGTCGCGCGCATCGGCCGCTTCTGCCAGCCGCGCGGCCAGCCCCGCCACAGTCGGTATCTCGAAGAGCGTCCTGATCTCCACTTCCACGCCGAGCAGCGCCCGTATCCGGCTCACCAGCCGGGTCGCCAGCAGTGAGTGGCCGCCCAGCACGAAGAAGTCGTCATCCACACCGACCTGGTCCACGCCCAGAACCTGCGCGAACGCCTGGCAGAGGATCTCCTCCTGCACCGACCCCGGCGCCCGGCCACCAGCCGCCGACGCCGTGGCGTAGTCGGGGGCGGGAAGCGCCCCGCGGTCGAGTTTGCC
>NZ_JBVIPA010000117.1:0-1753 GCF_055578365.1 Streptomyces sp. NPDC033131 | reverse complement strand
AGGGCTTGCCGGGAATCAACACGTCGGTTTGATCTCGGTCTTGTCGGGGCCGAGGAACCTGGCGACGTCTTCCCGTGTGCGGAAACGGGCTGTTGAGGCGGGGATATGAACTCCGTGGGTTTCCAGGAGCGGGCGAACGTCTTTCACTGCGCGGCTGATGGTCATGGCGGTGGTGTTGAAGAGCTGGCCCAGCAGGGCCATGGTCGCGAGTTTTCGCAGGTGGAGCACGGTGACCAGGACCCGGTCGGCTGAGGTGAGCTTGGCTTTGGCACCTGCGCCAGAGGCCACCAGGCGCTCATGGCCTCGACGTGTGCGCAGCACTTGCTCGCGTTGGGCCTCCATCGCTGGAGTCAACGAGTCGATGAGCTCGCTGAGCTGCCGGCGGGTCATCCCGGTCAGTTCCGGGTCCTGAAGCGAACTCCGCGTGAGGCGAGTCGGTCTGCCCGCCAGGGCCTCGTCCGGTGTGCTGCCGGTGGTCGCCGGGTCCATCGGACGCTGGGGGTGGAGGGTGTAGTTCCAGTCGCCGTGGAAGCGATGGCGGGTGATGGGCAGGGCGGCGATCTCGTCGTCACTAACGCGGATGCCGGTGGGGTACTGGCCCTTGTCGAGTTCGGCATGGACGGTGAGGCCAGTGCGGCTGGTGGTCGCTGCGATGGTTTGAAGCATGACTTCATGGCTGGTCAGGGGTCTGCCGCGCCAGTTCATGGTGATGTGGGAGAACAGCCGGTGCTCGATCTTGTTCCACTTCGAGGTGCCGGGCGGCAGGTGACACACCGTGATCTCAAGGCCGGTCTCGGCAGCGAAGTCGGCGAGCTGAGTCTTCCAGCCGCGGGTGCGGTAGCCGTTGGAGCCCCCGCCGTCGGCGGTGATCAGCAGCCGGCGGGCGCGGGGGTAGTCGTGCCGGCCGCGGGCCTGCCACCAGCGCCGGATCGAGGCGACGGCGAACGCCGCTGTGTCGTGATCGGTGCCGATACTGACCCAGCCGGTGTTGGCCGCCATGTCATAGATTCCGTACGGAATCGCCTTCTCGGCCTGGCCGGGGAAGTCGTGCGTCTTGACCCTCACGGGGTGCCCTGCGGGCCGCCATTCGTGCCCGGCGTTCTTGTAGTCGCCGATCAGCTCCTTCTTCTTGCTGTCCACGCTGATCACCGGGTCACCGGCGTCCCTGTGGTCTCGTGCCTGCTCATTGAGGTAGCGGAACTGGGCGTCTCTGTCGGGGTGCTGAGCACCCTCGATGGTCTTGGCGTTGGCCTGCAGACTGAAGCCTTCCTCCCGCAGCAGGCCGGCGACCGTGTCGGCGGAGACGCGATGGCCCTGCCTGGTCAGCTCCGCTGCCAGCTTCCGCGTCGACTTCGTCGTCCACCGCAGCGGCGACATCGGATCGCCTCGCTCGTCGGGCTCGACCAGCGCAAGTAGCGCCGGCCGCAGCTCCGGATAAAGGTCCACAGCCTTCTTCCGGCCCCCACCAGGACGACGGACCCGTCCCAACAGAGCCTGACCGGACTCCAGTTCAGACGCTCCGCGCGAGACCGTGCCCTCCCGAACCCCGGCCGCGGCAGCGACGAGCCTGATCCCACCATGCCCCAGCGACAGTGCTTCCGCCCCTATGGCCAACCGACGCTGCCGCTCGTCCAGATGCGGCAACAACACCTGGAACTTCGCAGCCAGGACGGCCTCGATCCCCTCCGGTCTCCCCATACCAGAACAACGAGTCCCGCAGCTGGAAGCCACGACTTGTTTCCCGGCAAGCCCT
>NZ_JBVIPA010000116.1:0-1824 GCF_055578365.1 Streptomyces sp. NPDC033131 | reverse complement strand
AACTGCGCCCGAGCACGGTTCACTTCATGTGCGTCCACACCCCCAACATGCCCCCAAACGGCACCGCGAGACAGACGTAACGGAGTCCTACTAGTGCAGCAGCGTCATGTCCCGACACCGCCTGTCGGGCCTGGTGACAGAGGCACAGGCCGGGAATCGCCGCAGCCTTTCCCGTCCAAGTTCTTTCTAGGGAGCGTGGAGGACGGTTCGCCCCCGGGCTCCACCACCGGGACTCACTCGTGCGGCACGACCGCGACCGGGCAACGGACGTGGTGCATCACGGCGTGCGTGACAGGCCCGGAGTGCGTGCCGAGCCTGGACGGGCGGGTCCTGCGGCCCACGGCCAGCAGGCCGGCATCTCTCGTGGCGTCCAGCAGTCGCTGCGCGGGACGCCCCTCGTCGACCAGCTCGAGGATCTCCACCGCGGGATATTTCTCCCGCCACGGCGCCAGAACGGCGGCCAAGGCCCGTTCGGCGGCCCCTCCGACGTCCTTGCGAGCCTTGGCCTCCAGAGCACTGGGTACGTACGGCAGACGCCACGCGTGCACCACTCGTAGCGGAGCGGCACGCAGGGTCGCGCTCTCGAACGCGAACGAGAGCAGTTCTTGGCACGGATGTGTCGGGTCCACGCCGACCACGAGGTCGCGGTACGGGGTGTGTGCCGACGGTCGGCCCCGTGCTTCCGGCCCGTGCTCGTCATCGACCGGCTGGTCGGCCCGTACCAGGACGACGGGACGCGCTACACGGGCCACCGTCACCAGCGCCACGGAACCGGCCATGAAGCCGCCGAAGCCGCTGAACGCCCGGCTGCCCAGGACCAGCAGCTCCGCCTCGTCGCCCGCCTCGACCAGAGCGTCGGCCGCGGGCCGCGAGACCTGCTCGGCGCTCAGAGAGACCTGCGGATACCGCTCGTTGAGCCGGTCCACGGCGCCGCGCAGGATCAGCCGCGCCCAAAAGCGCGGCGCTTCCAGCTCGGGCAACTCCGACTCGTCGGGCGGCATGCCGCCCTCCCACGCGTGCACCATGCGCAGCGGCAGGCCACGCCTGAGCGCCTCCCGGGCCGCCCAGTCGGCGGCGGCGAGGCTCTCACGCGAACCGTCCAGTCCCACGACGACAGGGCGCAGCACGGTCACCACCTCCCCGGCTCTGCGTCCGCACGACTTGGCGGAACCCTCCACTACCAGGATCCTCGACCCGGCACCCGCACCGGTAAGGGCCGGGGCGGTCCGACACTGGGTCCGAACGGCCCTGGTCGTTGCTCGGACGGCCGCACTCAAGGCGACTCGGACGGGGACCGTGGCAGTCACGGCGGTGGGCACGTCTGCCCCCGGGCCGTGTTCGGCATCGCCCGGCTCGCTCTGAAGCCTTGAGAGTGGGCGCCTTGCGGAGTGACCTGGCGGCCCTGCGTCTCGGAGGGCCGTGGTTGCCCGCTTGCCACCGCTCCAGGGTGTGGACCGGCGTATCGAGGTCCGAGAGGCGCTGAACCTGACCGTCTTTACCTTCGACCATGACCTTGTCGACGGCGCGTCCGCTGTCTCTTGGGGTGAGCCCTGCTGTGTCCTGTCGCGCTGTCCGTCATCCGCGAGCCAGCTGCCTTGCGATGCCGGACGCCCAGTCGTCGATGGCGTCCCAGTCGCGGTAGTCGCCGAAGCGGCCGCCCATCAGACGGAAGAGGACGCGTCCGGTGACCGGCAGCTGATCCCGTCCGACGACACCGGAGAACAACCGGTGGTCCCGGTAAGGCAGTTCCTTGGGCAGGCTCTCGACGATCACCGGGATCTCTTTCTCCGTCATGCGCTTCCATGGCCCGCGCAGCGCGCCCGG
>NZ_JBVIPA010000115.1:0-1999 GCF_055578365.1 Streptomyces sp. NPDC033131 | reverse complement strand
TCCAGGGGGTCGACCACATCGTCCCGGTCGACATCTATCTGCCCGGCTGCCCGCCACGGCCCGAGATGCTGATGGACGCCATCCTCAAGCTCCACCAGAAGATCCAGTCCTCCAAGCTCGGCGTGAACGCCGAGGAGGCGGCCCGTGAGGCGGAGGAAGCGGCGCTCAAGGCCCTGCCGACGATCGAGATGAAGGGGCTGCTGCGGTGAGCGACGCGAACGGCACCAACGGGGCGTCGAACGGGGTGAACCCCGAAAAGGACCTCGGCGCCTCCAACCTCCCCGGCATGCGTGGCGAGGGCGGCGAGGAGATCCGCGTCCAGCGCGGCATGTTCGGCGCCAACAACGGCGGCGACACCTCCGGCTACGGCGGCCTGGTCCGCTCGATCCGGCTTCCGGGCCCGGCCGCCCGCCCCTACGGCGGCTGGTTCGACGAGATCGCCGACGAACTGGAGGGCGCCCTGGAGGAACAGGGGCTGCTGCCCGGCAACGCGATCGAGAAGACGGTCGTCGACCGCGGCGAACTCACCTTCCACATCGAACGCGAGCACCTGCTGCGCGTCGCCCGCACCCTGCGCGACGACCCGGCCCTGCGCTTCGAACTGTGCACCGGCGTGAGCGGGGTCCACTACCCGCACGACAAGGGCCGCGAGCTGCACGCGGTCTACCACCTGCGCTCGATCACCCACAACCGGCTGATCCGCCTCGAAGTCAGCGCTCCGGACACCGACCGGCACATCCCGTCACTGGTCGCCGTCTATCCGACCAACGACTGGCACGAGCGTGAGACCTACGACTTCTTCGGCATCGTCTTCGACGGTCACCCCGCGTTGACGCGGATCATGATGCCGGACGACTGGCAGGGCCACCCGCAGCGCAAGGACTATCCCCTCGGCGGTATCCCCGTCGAGTACAAGGGCGCCCAGATCCCGGCTCCGGACCAGCGGAGGTCGTACTCGTGAGCACTTCGCATGCCTCCCCTCGGGAGACCACCGAGGGCACCGTCTACACGGTCACCGGCGGCGACTGGGACGAGGTCGTCCAGTCCGCGGCCCGCGCCGACGACGAGCGCATCATCGTCAACATGGGCCCCCAGCACCCCTCCACGCACGGTGTGCTCCGCCTCATCCTGGAGATCGACGGCGAGACGGTCACCGAGGCCCGCTGCGGCATCGGCTACCTCCACACCGGCATCGAGAAGAACACCGAATACCGCACGTGGACGCAGGGCACCACGTTCGTGACGCGCATGGACTACCTGACGAGCTTCTTCAACGAGACCGCCTACTGTCTCGCCGTAGAGAAGCTCCTCGGCATCGAGGAGCAGATCACCGACCGCGCCACCCTCATCCGGGTGCTCCTGATGGAGCTGAACCGGCTGTCCTCTCACCTGGTGTGCATCGCCACCGGTGGCATGGAACTCGGCGCCACCACGATCATGATCTACGGATTCCGTGATCGTGAAATGATTCTCGACATCTACGAGCTCATCACGGGCCTGAGGATGAACCACGCGTACATCCGCCCCGGCGGACTCGCCCAGGACCTGCCGCCCGGCGCGGTGGACCAGATCCGCGAGTTCGTGAAGAAGATGAAGAAGAACCTCCCGGAGTACGACAAGCTCGCCACCGGGAACCCCATCTTCAAGGCCCGTATGCAGGATGTCGGCTATCTCGACCTGGCCGGCTGCATGGCCCTGGGCGCCACCGGCCCGATCCTGCGCTCCACCGGCCTGCCGCACGACCTGCGCAAGGCGCAGCCGTACTGCGGCTACGAGACGTTCGACTTCGACATCCCCACCGCCGACACCTGCGACTCCTACGGCCGCTTCCTGATCCGGCTGGAGGAGATGCGCCAGTCCCTGCGGATCGTCGAGCAGTGCCTGGACCGGCTGCAGCCCGGCCCGGTCATGGTCGCCGACAAGAAGATCGCCTGGCCCGCCCAGCTCGCCCTGGGGCCGGACGGGCTCGGCAACTCCCTCGACCACATCAAGAAGATCA
>NZ_JBVIPA010000114.1:0-2002 GCF_055578365.1 Streptomyces sp. NPDC033131 | reverse complement strand
GTTGTCACCCGTGATCATGACGGTCTTGATACCCATGCGGCGCAGCTCGTCGAACCGCTCCCGCATGCCCTCCTTGACGACGTCCTTGAGGTGGACGACGCCCAGCACTCGGGCGCCTTCCGTGTCTTCCACAGCCACGAGCAGCGGGGTCCCGCCCGCTGCGGAGATGTGGTGGGCGAGGGTGTCGGCGTCCTCGGCCACCGTGCCGCCCCGCTCCTTGACCCAGGTGATGACCGAAGCGGCCGCGCCCTTGCGGATCGTGCGCCCGCCGACGTCCACGCCCGACATCCGGGTCTGGGCGGTGAAGGCTGTCCATTCCGCGCCGGACAGTTCCCCCTGGTGCCGCTCGGGCTGCTGGTACTTCTCCTTCGCCAGGACGACGATCGAGCGGCCCTCGGGCGTCTCGTCGGCCAGCGATGCCAACTGGGCGGCATCCGCCACCTCGGCCTCGGTGGCGCCCCGTACGGGGACGAACTCTGCGGCCTGCCGGTTGCCGTGCGTGATGGTGCCGGTCTTGTCGAGCAGGAGTGTCGACACGTCGCCGGCAGCCTCCACTGCTCTGCCCGACATGGCCAGTACGTTGCGCTGCACCAGCCGGTCCATGCCCGCGATGCCGATCGCGGAGAGCAGCGCACCGATCGTGGTCGGGATCAGGCAGACCAGAAGGGCCACCAGCACGACCATGGTCAGGTGGGTGCCCGCGTAGTCCGCGAGCGGCGGCAGGGTGGCCACCGCGAGCAGGAAGATGATGGTCAGCGAAGCGAGCAGGATGTTCAGCGCCGTCTCGTTCGGTGTCTTCTGCCGTGCGGCGCCCTCGACCAAGGCGATCATGCGGTCGATGAAGGTCTCCCCCGGCTTCGTCGTGATCTTGATGACGATCCGGTCGGAGAGGACCTTCGTACCGCCGGTGACGGCACTGCGGTCGCCGCCGGACTCACGGATGACCGGGGCCGACTCGCCGGTGATCGCCGACTCGTCCACGGACGCCACGCCCTCGACGACGTCACCGTCGCCGGGGATGATGTCGCCCGCCTCACAGACGACCAGGTCGCCCACGCGCAGTTCGGTGCCGACGACCTGCTCTTCCCGGTCGCTCACGAGACGGCGGGCGACGGTCTCGGTCTTGGCCCTGCGCAACGTGTCGGCCTGCGCCTTGCCGCGGCCTTCGGCGACCGCCTCCGCCAGGTTGGCGAAGATCACGGTGAGCCACAGCCAGGCACTGATCGCCCAGCCGAACCAGTCGCCCGGGTCCTTGAAGGAGAACACCGTCGTCAGCACCGAGCCGACGAGCACCACGAACATCACGGGCGACTTGACCATCACCCGCGGGTCGAGCTTGCGGCACGCGTCCGGCAGCGACTTCAGCAGCTGCTTCGGATCGAACAGACCCGCACCGACGCGCCCTTCCTGCCTGTGCCCTGTGGGCACGTCGCTGTGCGGCGCCCGAGTGGGAGTAGTCGTGGACACGCTGTCCTCTTGCTTTTCTGTGCGAGTGGTCATGACGCCAGCCCTTCGGCCAGCGGTCCCAGTGCCAGGGCCGGGAAGTAGGTCAGACCGGTGATGATGAGAATCGCGCCCACCAACAGCCCGGTGAACAGCGGCTTTTCGGTGCGCAGCGTGCCCGCGGTGGCCGGCACCGGCTTCTGTTCGGCCAGCGAACCCGCCAGCGCCAGTACGAACACCATCGGCAGGAACCGCCCGAGGAGCATCACGATGCCGATGGTGGTGTTGAACCATGGCGTGTCCGCGTTCAGGCCGGCGAAGGCCGAGCCGTTGTTGTTGGCGCCTGATGTATAGGCGTAAAGGATCTCGGAGAAGCCGTGCGCGCCGCTGTTCAGCATGGAGTGCGGCGGAGTCGGCAGTGCCATGGCCGCGGCGGTGAAGATGAGCACCAGCGCCGGGGTGATGAGGATGTAGCAGGCCGCGAACTTGATCTCGCGGGTGCCGATCTTCTTGCCCAGGTACTCGGGCGTACGGCCGACCATCAGGCCGGCGATGAACA
>NZ_JBVIPA010000113.1:0-2072 GCF_055578365.1 Streptomyces sp. NPDC033131 | reverse complement strand
GCAGATCAACGGTGGCGAAGTCGGCGAACTCCGGCACCGCCACCTCGGCCAGTGCTTGCGCTGTGCGCGCCACATCGAGGCTGCTGCTGATCCGGACGGTGGCGTCGTTGAGCAGCTGCAGCCGCTTGCGCGCCCAGTACTGCTCGGTTATGTCGTGGGCCGCCATCCCCACGCCGCACATGGCACCGCTCTCGTCCCGCACCGGGTACACGGCGCTGGACCAAGCATGCTCCCGGCTCTCCCCGGGGGTCTTCACGTAGGTCTCCACCTGCTGCGGCTCCTCGCTTTCCAGCGCTAGGCGCACGGCTCGCTCCAACCGTGCGACAGCCGGGTGGGGGTCGCCCTCCATGAACCGCAGACCGCGCATCTCGGTCTCGGTGAGGCCCAGTGCGTTCTCCGCGCAGCTGTTGGCATGGCGCAGGCGCCCGTGCGTGTCGAACACGAGCATCGCGCAGCTGGGCGACTGCCTGAGCATCCACTCCATGAGCGGCTTGTCCTGGGGGGTGGCGGCCTCGGCCAGGGAACAGACCAGAAACCAGTCCGGGCCTGTACCCGTCATCGTCTGACGGTGGGCGAGCAGACCAGCCTCCACCAGGTGCCCGTCCCGGTGCCGCAGCCGCCGCCGGCCACTCCACCTCGACAGTGCCTGGATCTCGCGCAGCGTCTCCGAGGTCAGTGTTTCAGCGAGCAAGTGGGCGGCGGGCGCGCCGACGATCTCGTCCGGCAGGTAGCCCAGTAGCTGCCGGGCACCCTCACTCCATTCCGTCACGATGCCGTGCTGATCGACGACAGCCCATGCCGAGCCACCGTCGTCGACAACGTGGCCGGGCAGCCCCGGGCGTTCGGCGATGGAGGTCCGTCGCTGTTCCATCGCCGTCTCGTTTCCGCTGAAGGCTCGGGGACTTCCGCTTGCCGACGCTGCGCTGCGCGTCCGTCCGCCCCCGTGTCTCCATTATTGCTCGCCCCACCCAAAAGGCACCTCGTGGCGCTTTGTCAGTCGGTGACGGCAGGCAGAAGGGCTTGTCACCATGTCGTCGTTCAGCGGTCGTGGAGAGCCGCTGTCCGGCGGTGACCTCGATGGAGACGGAGCGGTTACGGGGGGTGGCGGAACCGCATCAGTGCGGCCTCCGCCGCCTCGGCGTAGCGCACGACGGTGGTGTTGTGGTAGATCCCCGCGGCGTCGGTGTCCACCCACTCCACGCGGGCGCGGTGGACACCGTACGGGTGGACCGTGCCGCTCATCCGGTCGTCCGGCTGGGCGTCCACCGCAGGTGGACGGCGTCCCGGGGGGTCTCGCGCAGCAGCGCCAGGCGCGGGCGGACCGTGTCCGTGCGTGACGTCGGCGGCTTGCGGTGGCCGGCCACGAACTGAGCCGGCCACTCGGCGCCCGGGCCGCGGTACTCCTGTTCTGCGGCCGCCTGCAGGGTCCACTGCGGGTTGTAGAGGTGGGTACGGCCGAGCGCGCACAGGTCGGCGCGGCCGGCCAGCAGGATCGAGTTGACGTCGTCGTACGACGAGATCGCGCCCACCGCGATCACGGCCACGTCGTGCTCGGTGTTGCCGTCCGGGGACCAGTCGGTCGCCGAGATACGGACCGTCACCGGGCGGTCGGCCGGGAAGGCGGCGCGGACCGCGTCGAAGACCTCCAGGGGGAAGCGCAGACGGTTCGTCAGCGCACCGCCGTACTCGTTCATGCGGTGATTCGCGACGGGGGAAAGGAAAGAGGACAGCAGATAGCCGTGAGCGGCATGCACTTCGAGCAGGTCGAAGCCGGCTTCCGCGGCCCTGCGCGCGGACGCCGCGAAGTCGGCCACGACCGCGTCCATGTCCTGACGGGTCATCTCCCGCGGCACTTAGGGCAGCGGGGACGGGCCGACGACCTCCCAGTTGCCCTCGTCGAGCGGCTGGTCAATGCCCTTCCGTTGCAGTTCAGCTCAGTTCGGAGAGATCGCGGATGGTTGCGTACCGGACCTGGCTCTAGTAGGACTCCGTTAGGTTGTTCTGTCTCTTGGGTCTGGGCTGGTGGTGGATGTTCTGGGCAGGGGGCGGTGGCAGGTGGTGCAGGTGCCGGT
>NZ_JBVIPA010000112.1:0-2138 GCF_055578365.1 Streptomyces sp. NPDC033131 | reverse complement strand
GCCGCTCCTGGGTCAGTCCCGTACGGCGGGACACGAGTTTCGAGGGGTCCCACCCTATCCAGCCGCAGGGACGGCGAAGGGCCCCGTCCGGTGTTCGGACGCTGTTGGTAAAACCGGGGGCCTGCGTGACGACGGCCTGTGCGACCCCGTTGGGGTTGTGCAGGCCGTCGTCGTGTTTCTGGGGTGGGTTCGTGTCGTTGCGTGGGGTGGAGTTGGCGGAGATTCCGGAGGAGACCGTGCGGGTTGCTCGTGCGGTGTTCCCGAAGGGCTGTCTGGCGATGCGGGTGCGGGACACGCTGGGTCCGGTTTTCGCCGATGCCGATTTTGCGGGGCTGTTTGCGGTGAGGGGACGGCCGGTGGTGTCGCCGGCCCGGCTGGCGCTGGTGTCGGTGTTGCAGTTCGCGGAGGGGCTGACCGACCGGCAGGCCGCGCACGCGGTCCGTTCGCGTCTGGACTGGAAGTACGCCCTGTCGCTTGAGCTGACCGATACCGGCTTCGACTTCTCCGTGCTCAGCGAGTTCCGTGCCCGGCTGGCCGGGGACGATGCGGGCAAGGGCGTGTTCGACGCGGTGCTGACCGCCGCCGGGGAAGCCGGGCTGGTCAGGGCGGGCAAGCGGCAACGCACGGACGCCACCCACGTACTGGCCGCGACGAGGGACCTGAACCGGCTGGAGTTCGTGGTTGAGACACTGCGCACGGCACTGAACCAGGTCGCCGAAGCAACTGGCGACTGGCTCGCGGGGGTGGCGCCACCGGAGTGGTTCGACCGCTACTCCGCCCGGCCGGAGGACACCCGTTTCCCGTCCCGGTGGGCTGCGCGGGTCGAGCACGGCGATCAGTGCGGGGCCGACGGCATGGAGCTGCTTCAGGCCCTCTGGTCGGCGTCGGCACCGCCCGGCCTTCGGTATCTGCCCGCAGTGGAGTTCCTGCGCCGGACGTGGGTGCAGCAGTTCCAGCACGTCGAGGGTGTGCTGCGCTGGCGGGAGCCGAAGAACACCCCGCCCGGTCTGATCCGCTTACGCACCCCGCACGAGATGGAGGCGCGGACCGGAGCGAAGCGGGACCTGGGCTGGTCCGGCTACAAGGTCCACCTCAGCGAGACCTGCGAGCCTGACGCCCCGCATCTGATCACGCACGTCCACACCACCGCGGCACCCGTCACCGACATGGCCGTCCTGGAAGACATCCACACCGCTCTTGCCGAGCGTGGCCTCCTGCCCGACGAGCACCTGGTGGACGCCGGCTACGTCGACGCTGAACAGATCCACCACGCGCAGCGTGATCACCGCGTCAGTCTCATAGGCCCGCTCGCGCGGGACACCAACCGGCAGAAGGCCCAGGCAACAGGCTTCGACAACACCCGCTTCACCGTCGACTGGGAGAACAGACAGGTCGTATGCCCCAAGGGACGCACCACCACGAGCTGGCGGGAGACGGCCAGCCACCGGGGAACACCTGTGGTTCGGGCGAAGTTCCCGACACGCGACTGCACGCCCTGTCCGGCCCGCCAGGAGTGCACGACCTCACCAAAAGGCCGCTACATCACCCTGCGGCCCCGGCCCGAACACGAGATCCTGCAACAGACCCGGCCTGAACAGGACAGCGATCAGTGGCGCAAGCGCTACGGACACCGCGCCGGCGTCGAGGGCACCATCTCCCAGGCCGTCCAGGCTTTCGGCCTGCGCAGATCCCGCTACCGCGGCCTCGCCAAAACCCGGCTGCAACACCACCTCACCGGCGCCGCCATCAACCTCGCCCGCATCGATGCCTGGCTCACCGGCAGACCCCTCGCCCGCACCCGGACCTCACCCTTCGCAGCACTCCGCCCCGCCGGATGAGATCCAGCGGGGCGGAATTAGCCAACAGCGTCCGGAGAAGCTCCGGACGGGGGCACCGTACAAGCGAGGTGGTTACAGGCCGAGCTCGACCTCGAACTCGCCCGCCTCCAGGATCGCCTTGACCGCGGTCAGGTAACGGGCCGCGTCGGCGCCGTCCACCAGACGGTGGTCGTAGGAGAGGGTCAGGTACGTCATGTCGCGGACGCCGATGACCGTGCCCTCCTCCGTCTCGATGACGGCCGGACGCTTGACCGTGGCACCGATACCGAGGATCGCGACCTGGCCCGGCGGCACGATGAT
>NZ_JBVIPA010000111.1:0-2154 GCF_055578365.1 Streptomyces sp. NPDC033131 | reverse complement strand
CCCCCCCCCCCCCCCCCCCCCCCCCCCCCCCCCCCCCCCCCCCCCCCCCCCCCCCCCCCCCCCCCCCCCCCCCCCCCCCCCCCCCCCCCCCCCCGGGGCCCCACTGGGCGGGGCACAGATGGTTACGAGACCGCGGCGATGGCTCCCGCGCCCTGAAGGGTGAAGTTGTCGAACACGATACGACTCTCGACGATCTTGCCGTTCTCGACTCGAAACCACTCGCCCACCGGGGAGTAGGGCACCGGGGCCGTGGTGGCGTCGTAGTACATCAGCGCGGTGTTCTCGTCTCCGAACGCCGACACCAGCTCGGCCTTGGTCAGGATCCCCAGGAATCCCTCGAGGAACGGGCGGTACGCCTCGGCGTCCAGGCGCCCGACGGGGGTCTGACTGACGAAACCGTCGGCGAAGTACGACAGGGCCTCGTCGACGTTCTTGTTCGACCACGCCTTGTAGTAGGCGAGTGCGACATCAAGTGCAGGGCTGCTCATGGTGATTGTCCTTCTAGTGAGGGGTTTGTTACGGCACACCCGGACCAGAGGTCTGCGACGGGCTGTGTGCAGATCCGTCCATTCGGGGCGGACGGCGCGCGACTCGCACCACCATACATCGAATCGCAGTACTACGCATCGCACTATCTCTGGCCGCGTGCGACCATAGGGAGGTGCTGGAACTTGCCATCCTGGGAAATCTCGTCGAGGGACCACTGCACGGCTATGAACTGCGCCGTCGGGTCGAGCGGCTCTCCGGCTATGCTCGGCCGGTGAGCCTGGGCAGCCTCTACCCGGCGATCAACCGCCTGGTGAAGCGCGGCATGCTGACCCGGCACACCGAACCGGGCGCCGCGGCGGCCCAGCGGTATGTGCTGACCCTGACCGACGCTGGGCACGAACACCTGCTGGAACGCCTGCGCGATCCCGCCCAGGTGGAGATCACCGACTTCAACCGGTTCTTCACCATCCTGGCGTTCCTCTCCCTGCTCCCCGAGACGAAGGAACAGCACGCCGTGCTGCGCCGCCGCCTGGAGTTCCTGGAGACGCCCGCGAGCTTCTTCTACGACGAGAACGACCGTTCGCTGCGCGCCGAGGAGGTGAACGACCCCTACCGCCGTGGCATGTTGCTCACCGCCCGAGCCGTTACCCGTACCGAGTGCGCCTGGATCCACGAAATCCTCGACGCCGACCAGGACTCGACGTACCCCGGCAGACCGCCACGCAACAAGAACGCCGCCCGTCCCGATGACCCGGCGGCGCCCGCCTATAGGCCGACGGCCAAGGTTGGCGGGTCTCCGACGCCAGGATGTGGGTCATAAGCCTCGGCGGTGCCGTCTGCGACAACGACACCCAGACGATCATCCCCCCTATACGCAACACTCGCGTGGACGGGCAGCACGCATCCAGAGAAGATCGGAAGAGGCCCGACTGAGATCGCCACTGAACGTAGTCATCAACGCCGTTGCGTTAGCGTTGTGAGCGGCCGTTGAGGCCGTGTTCGAAGAATGCCACGGTGGTGTGGATGGTATAGTTATGGGCCTTTTGTGGGTATTGTCCGGCGTTCGGGCCGTACTTGCTGGTGGGCGTTCATGCGGGTGCGGGCCTTCACTCGTTGCCGTCGGTGGGCGGGGCGGGTAGGAGGTCGCTCAGGGCGACGTGGCCGATCGTGCCGACCAGGTCGATGAGGGTGCCGGGGAAGATTCCATGGCCCGCGGTGACGGTGTCGGCTGCGGCGGCCAGCAGGACGGTGAAGCTAATCCGTTCCATGGGTATGTCCGGCCGTCCGGTCAGGGTGTCGCCGCCAGAGCGGCTCAGAGCCTGGCAGGCGGTGAGCATGGCGTCGACTTCCTGGTCGAGGCCGTCGATGCTGCGGGAGCGCAGGCCGCCGCTGTCGAGCATCGTGGCCTTGATCGAGAAATACGTGGTTGTCTCGTCCAGCCTCTCTTGTCTCGCAGGTCACAGCGCTAACGCAACGGTGTCGCCCTTAATTGTGAACATGACGCTACCCCCAGCAGAGGCATCCGTACGGAGTTTCTCCTGTCCAGACCCGGCGAACCTTCCCGGTCAGAGCACTAGTAGGACTCCGTTACGTCTGTCTCGCGGTGCCGTTTGGGGGCATGTTGGGGGTGTGGACGCACATGAAGTGAACCGTGCTCGGGCGCAG
>NZ_JBVIPA010000110.1:0-2284 GCF_055578365.1 Streptomyces sp. NPDC033131 | reverse complement strand
TGCCCTCGGCGGTGGTGGTGCTGGACGCGCTGCCCCTGACGGGCAACGGCAAACTCGACCGCGGGGCGCTTCCCGCCCCCGACTACGCCACGGCGGCCGCCCGCTCGAGCCGGGGACCGGTCAGCCTCCGGGAGGAAATCCTGTGCGGTGCGTTCGAAGAGATCCTGGGGCTGCAGAGTGTCGGCGTCGACGACGACTTCTTTGAGCTCGGCGGGCACTCGCTGCTGGCGACCCGGCTGGTGAGCCGGATCCGTACGGCACTCGGCGTTGAAATGGAAATCAGGACGCTGTTCGACGCGCCGACTCCGGCCGGTGTGGCCCGCATGTTGGCCGGAGCGGACTCGGCCCGTACCGCACTCGTGACGAGGGAGCGGCCGGAGCGGGTGCCGCTGTCGTACGGGCAGCGCCGTCTGTGGTTCATCGGCCAACTGGAGGGCCCGAGCCAGACCTACAACAGCCCGGTCGTGGTGCGCCTGGCGGGACAGCTGGACCGGCAGGCGCTCGGTCAGGCGCTGACCGATGTCATCGGGCGGCACGAGGTGCTGCGTACGGTCTTCCCCATGGCCGAGGGCGAGCCCTACCAGCAGGTCGTCCCCACGGACGAGCTCGCCTGGGATCTCAACGTGATCGAGGTGAGCGGGGGAGATCAACCGCACGAAGACCCCCGCCTGCTGGACCTCGACGGTCTGTCGTCGCACACATCGGTGATCAGTATGCCGACGATCGAGCCCTCTCCGGAGCTGCCGTCCGGTGAGATCCACGTGGACGACATGGCCGCAGCGATGGCCCGAGCCGCGGGCTATGCGTTCGACCTGTCGGCTGAGGTGCCGGTGCAGGCCTGGCTGTTCGGTGTGCGTCCGGACGAGCACGTGCTGGTGCTGGTCGTGCATCACATCGCGGCCGACGGCTGGTCGATGGGGCCGTTGGCTCGGGACGTGTCGACGGCGTACGCGGCACGGTGTGCGGGTCGGGAACCGGTGTGGGATGCGTTGCCGGTGCAGTATGCGGACTACGCGCTCTGGCAACGCGAGCTGCTCGGGGATGGTGACGACGCGACAAGCCTGATGGCACGTCAGATGGAGTACTGGCGTGACGCCTTGGCGGGGTCGCCGGAGGAGCTGGGGCTGCCATTCGATCGGGCACGGCCGGCGGTGGCGTCGCATCGGGGGTTCTCGGCGGGGTTCACCGTGCCGACCGAAGTGCATCAGCGGTTGCAGGGGCTGGCGCGTGCTGAGGGCGTGACGGTGTTCATGGTGTTGCAGGCGGCGCTTGCGGTGACGTTGCACCGGCTGGGTGCGGGGACGGACATTCCGATCGGGTCGGCGATTGCCGGGCGGACGGATGAGGCGCTGGACGAGTTGGTCGGCTGCTTCGTCAACACGCTGGTGGTGCGTACGGACCTGTCCGGTGATCCGTCGTTCGCCGAACTGTTGCAGCAGGTGCGGGAGACCGGTCTGCAGGCGTACGCGCATCAGGATGTGCCGTTCGAGCGGCTGGTGGAGGAACTGGCGCCGGCCCGGTCGCTGGCCCGGCATCCGCTGTTCCAGGTCGTCCTCACCAAGCTGAACGCTTCCTCCGGCTCGGAGACGGATGCGGCCACCCTGTCCCTGCCCGGAATCCGCTCCACCCCGCTCTTCCTCGGGAGGCCCTCCGCCAAGTTCGACCTGGATGTCATGGTCGAGGAGGACTTCAATGCGCAGGGCGAGCCGGTCGGCGTGCGGGGTGCGGTGACGGTGGCCGCCGACCTGTTCGACGAGGCCATGGCGGGGCGGCTGGCAGAGCGGTTCATCCGAGTGCTGGCCGCATTGGCGGAGGATCCGTCGGCGCGTGCGAGTGCGGTGGATGTCCTGGACCCGGTTGAGCGTGGGCGGGTGTTGGTGGAGTGGAATGACACTGCTGGGCCGGTGGCTGGGGTGTTGGTGCCGGAGTTGTTCGCGGTGCAGGTGGCGCGGACTCCGGATGCGGTGGCGGTGGTGCAGGCGGGTGTGCGGTTGTCCTACTCCGAGTTGGAGGTGCGGGCGAATCGGTTGGCGCATTTCCTGCGGGCGCAGGGGGTGGGTGCCGAGTCGGTGGTGGGTTTGTGTCTGCCGCGTGGTGTGGAGACGCTGGTGGGGATTCTGGGTGTGTGGAAGGCGGGGGCGGGTTATCTGCCGCTGGATCCGGGTCAGCCGGCGGAGCGGATCGCGTTTCAGCTGCGGGACAGTCGTGCGGTGCTGACGCTGACGACGGAAGAGATTGTGGATGGTCTTCCGGCGGGCCGGCATCGGCTGGTGGCGGTGGATGA
>NZ_JBVIPA010000109.1:0-2328 GCF_055578365.1 Streptomyces sp. NPDC033131 | reverse complement strand
CTCGACGCCTGGGCACGCGATGAGGATGTGTTGCGGCGTCTGACCGAGGCTTCGCCTGGAGCGAGGGTTGAGTGGTACGGGGAGGGCCGTACCGGCTGGCCCGCGAGTGTGTGCCTGGACGTGGAGAGCTTCGAGCAGGCGCGTGAGGCCATGGAGACTTGGGCTGCCATCACCAGGTGTTACGTCCTATGGCATGACCTGAAGTGGCCGGCCGTGCCTGAACTCGGGCTGGACGAGGAGTACAAGTACGCCGAGTTGCAGGTCGCGTGCAACAGCTACGACATCCACTGCGAGGAGTGGGCGGCCGAGCACACAGTCTTCGTCCATACACGACCCGGCCATGACGATCGTGCCGCTTGGCTGGCAGCACAGGTCAACGCCCGAGTCGTCGGGCCCTCTGAGTTCGGGTGGTAGCTCGCCAAACAATCTCGGCGATCGTCTGGCAGGAGATCGTCTAGACCCGGATTTCGCACGTGCCTCGTTCGGTTGGAACGGGGCATGTGCGGTGCCGGATGGGTGGTCTGTTCGTTGATGTGATGTGTCGATGATTTCGCGTGCCAAGCGGCCACGGGTGCACCGTCCACGGATGAACGTGGAGATCGCGCCGGTGGTGGAGAGGCGTCTGGGCGCTCTGCCTGCCTCTGCCGAGTTTCTGCGCCGGCTGGACGTGGCCGCGATCATCGACGAGCTGTGCCCGGTCCGTGAGGTTGCGCATCTGACCCACGGGCAGGTCATCGAGGTGCTGGTCGCCAACCGGCTGTCCGCGCCCGCACCGCTGGTGCGGGTCGGTGACTGGGCCCGTGAATGGGCTGTCGAGGAGGTCTTCGGGATCGAGGCGGACCTGCTCAACGACGACCGCATCGGCCGAGCACTGGACGCCATCGCGCCCGAGCTGGAGCACATCGTCGGCACGGTCGGTGCGAGCGCGATCGCCGAATTCGGCATCGATGTCTCGCGCCTGCACTGGGACATGACCAGCATCTCCCTGCATGGCGCCTACGAGAGGCCGGAAGAGGGGTTCCCGCAGGTCAAGTACGGTCACCCCAAGGACCGCCGGGCGGATTTGAAGCAGATCCAGGCCGGGATCGCGATCTCGGCGGACGGCGGCATCCCCGTCTTCCACCGCGCCTACGACGGCGGGGCCGGCGAGGTCTCCCAGGTTGTCGGGGCGATGATGGCCCTGCGTGAACTGGCCGCGCCCCGCGACTTCCTGATGGTCGGCGACTCGAAACTGATCTCCTACGGCAACCTGCTGGCCCTTCAGGAAGCCGGAGTGAAGTTCATCGCCCCGGCGCCTGCGGCCAAGATTCCCGATGGCCTGTTCGCCGGCCTCGACGCGGGCCAGGCCCGCCTGGTCGACTACACCGCCGGGCGGGACGCGGGAAAGCCACCTGCCCAGCGTGGCCAGTACCGCGTGCTGGAAGACACCCAGACCCTGACCGGTCCACGCAAGCGCGACCCGCGGGTCACCGTGCGCCGGATCCTGGTCCACTCCAGCGCCAACGCCGCTGCCCAGCAGGCCGCCCGCACCCGGCGCCTGGAGAAGGCCCGTGAGGAACTGGACAAACTCCACTCCGCCTGCGGCGGTCGGCACTACGCCACCGCCCAGAAGGTCACCGCCCGGATCGGTGTGATCACCAGCAAACGCCGTATCGGCTCCTGCCTGGTCACCTCCATCAGCACCGATGAGGCCGGACGACCCGCCCTGACCTGGCACTACGACCAGGAAGTCCTGGCCGCCCAAGCCGCCACGGACGGCTGGTACGCACTGCTGACCACCCTCGATCCCACAGAGGCCGACGCCGCCGAGGTCCTCATCCGCTACAAGGGCCAGCCGGTGATCGAGCGCCGCTACAGCGACTTCAAGGGTCCGCTCGCCGTGGCCCCGGTGTTCTTGCACCACAACCGGCGCATCGCCGCTCTGATCACCGTCATCTGCCTGGCCCTGCTGGTGTTCTGCCTCATCGAACGACAAGTTCGCCAGGCCCTGGGCGGCAACCAGACCATGCGCGGGCTCTACCCCGACAACCGGGCCCTCCGACCCACCGGACGCATGATCCTCTACCACCTCGCCGACCTCCGGATCCGGGTCGGAACAGCCACCGACCCGCCAACCATCCTGATCACCCGCTCCGTTCAAGCCCACCTACTCGACCTACTCGGCATCGACGAAACACGCCCCCGCTGGCTGGAGACCTCAAAGCCCATGTGCGAAATCCGGGTCTAGAGCAGGCGCCGAGAAATCACCCGACGCCGATCCGACATCTCAACCGCACCTCGGCGGCTGGTTCGAGCGGCCGGTGTGAGGCTTGAAGTCGTATGCGCAGG
>NZ_JBVIPA010000108.1:0-2601 GCF_055578365.1 Streptomyces sp. NPDC033131 | reverse complement strand
TCGGTGGTTGTTGCGGGACGACGCCGGAGCATTTGCGGCAGGTGGTGGAGCGGGTGCGGGGGGTGGCTCCGGGGGTGCGGGAGCCGCGTCCGGAGCCGGGGGCGGCGTCGTTGTACCAGTCGGTGGCGTTCCGTCAGGACACCGCCTACATGGCGATCGGTGAGCGGACGAACGCGAACGGGTCGAAGAAGTTCCGGGAGGCGATGCTGGAGGGCCGCTGGGACGACTGTGTGGAGATGGCGCGGGAGCAGATCCGTGAGGGTGCTCACATGCTGGATCTGTGTGTGGACTATGTCGGCCGGGACGGGGTGGCGGACATGGCGGAGCTGGCGGGCCGCTTCGCGACCGCTTCGACGCTGCCGGTCGTGCTGGACTCCACGGAGGTGGAGGTGTTGCGGGCCGGGCTGGAGAAGCTGGGCGGCCGGGCGGTGATCAACTCGGTGAACTACGAGGACGGGGACGGGCCCGAGTCCCGGTTCGCGAAGGTGACCGCGCTGGCGCGGGAGCACGGGGCGGCGCTGATCGCGCTGACCATCGACGAGGAGGGCCAGGCCCGTACCGTCGAGTCGAAGGTGGCGATCGCCGAGCGGCTGATCGACGACCTGAGCGGCACCTGGGGCATCCATGAGGCGGACATCCTCATCGACTGTCTGACGTTCACCATCTGTACCGGCCAGGAGGAGTCCCGTGGGGACGGGGTGGCCACCATCGAGGCGATCCGTGAGCTCAAGCGCCGCCACCCGGCCGTGCAGACCACACTCGGTCTGTCGAACATTTCGTTCGGTCTGAACCCGGCCGCCCGGGTGCTGCTGAACTCGGTGTTCCTGGACGAGTGTGTGAAGGCGGGTCTGGACTCGGCGATCGTGCACGCCAGCAAGATCCTGCCGATCGCCCGTTTCACCGAGGAAGAAGTGCAGACCGCTCTCGATCTGATCTACGACCGCCGGCGTGAGGGCTATGACCCGCTGCAGCGGCTGATGGCGTTGTTCGAGGGGGCCACCACCACCTCGCGCAAGGCGGGGCGGGCGGAGGAGCTGGCGGCGCTGGGGCTGGAGGAGCGGCTCAAGCGGCGCATCATCGACGGTGAGAAGAACGGCCTGGAGCAGGACCTGGCTGACGCGCTGGGCGAGCGCTCCGCGCTGGACATCGTCAACGAGACGCTGCTGGACGGCATGAAGGTGGTCGGTGAGCTGTTCGGCTCCGGGCAGATGCAGCTGCCGTTCGTGCTGCAGTCCGCGGAGGTGATGAAGAGCGCGGTCGCCTACCTCGAACCGCACATGGAGAAGGTGGAGGGCGAGGAGGGCAAGGGCACCATCGTGCTGGCCACGGTGCGCGGCGACGTCCACGACATCGGCAAGAACCTCGTCGACATCATCCTGTCGAACAACGGCTACAACGTGGTCAACCTGGGGATCAAGCAGCCCGTCTCGGCGATCCTGGAGGCCGCCGAGCAGCACCGGGCGGACGTGATCGGCATGTCCGGCCTGCTGGTCAAATCCACGGTGATCATGAAGGAGAACCTGGAGGAGCTCAACCAGCGCGGGATGGCCGCCGACTTCCCCGTCATCCTGGGCGGCGCCGCCCTGACCCGCGCCTACGTCGAGCAGGACCTGCACGACATCTACCAGGGCGAGGTCCGCTACGCCCGCGACGCTTTCGAGGGCCTGCGCCTGATGGACGCCCTGATCGGCGTCAAACGCGGCACCCCCGGCGCGGCCCTGCCCGAGCTGAAACAACGCCGCGTGCCCGCCACCGCCACCGCCGTCCCGGTGGAGGAACGCCCCCAGGAGGGTGCGGCCCGCTCGGACGTGGCCGTGGACAACCCCGTGCCCACCCCGCCGTTCTGGGGCACCCGTGTCATCAAGGGCATCCAGCTCAAGGAATACGCCGCCTGGCTGGACGAGGGCGCCCTGTTCAAGGGCCAGTGGGGCCTCAAGCAGGCCCGCACCGGGGAGGGACCCTCCTACGAGGAACTCGTCGAGTCCGAGGGCCGCCCCCGCCTGCGCGGCCTGCTGGACACCCTGCAGAGGGACAACCTGCTGGAGGCCGCCGTCGTCTACGGCTACTTCCGCTGCGTGTCCAAGGACGACGACCTGATCCTCCTGGACGACCAGGGCAACGAGACCACCCGCTTCACCTTCCCCCGCCAGCGCCGCGGACGGCGCCTGTGCCTGGCCGACTTCTTCCGCCCCGAGGAATCCGGCCAGACGGACGTCGTCGGCCTGCAGGTCGTCACCGTCGGCTCCCGCATCGGCGAACAGAGCGCGAAACTCTTCGAAGCCAACGCCTACCGCGACTACCTCGAACTGCACGGCCTGTCCGTCCAGCTCGCCGAGGCCCTCGCCGAGTACTGGCACGCCCGGGTCCGTTCCGAACTCGGCTTCGCCGGCCAGGACCCCGACGCCATGGAAGACATGTTCGCCCTCAAATACCGCGGCGCCCGCTTCTCCCTGGGCTACGGCGCCTGCCCCGACCTCGAAGACCGCGCCAAGATCGCCGACCTCCTGCAACCCGAACGCATCGGCGTCCACCTCTCCGAGGAATTCCAGCTCCACCCCGAACAGTCCACCGACGCCATCGTCATCCACCACCCCGAAGCCA
>NZ_JBVIPA010000107.1:0-2686 GCF_055578365.1 Streptomyces sp. NPDC033131 | reverse complement strand
ACCGGTGCGGTGGACTCCTTCCACTCGTCCAACACGGGGCTCGGCGGCGGGCTGAACCTGCTGGGCATGCAGCTCGGTGAGATCGCCCCCGGCGGAGTCGGCTCGGGCCTGTACGGCATGCTGATCATGGCGGTCATCGCGGTGTTCATCGCCGGCCTGATGGTCGGCCGTACGCCCGAGTACCTGGGCAAGAAGATCGGCACCCGCGAGATCAAGTTCGCGGCCTGCTACATCCTCGTCACCCCGGCGCTGGTGCTCATCTTCACCGCCGCGGCGATGGCGCTGCCGACGCCCGGCAACTCGATGACGAACTCCGGCGCGCACGGTTTCTCCGAGATCCTGTACGCGTACACCTCGGGCGCCAACAACAACGGCTCGGCCTTCGCCGGCCTGAACGCGGACACACAGTGGTTCAACACCACCATCGGCATCGCGATGCTCCTGGGGCGGTTCCTGCCGATGGTGTTCGTGCTGGCGCTGGCCGGCTCGCTCGCCGAGCAGAAGCCGATACCGGCCACCGCGGGCACGCTGCGCACCGAAAAGCCGCTGTTCACCGGGCTGTTGGTGGGCGCGATCCTGATCATCACCGGTCTGACCTACTTCCCCGCCCTTGCGCTGGGACCGCTGGCCGAGGGGCTGGCGTCATGACCACCGACGTAACGAATCAAGAGGACTCGATGTCCACCTCGACTCCGACACTTGCTCCCCACCAGGACGCACCCACCGGCCACAAGACCGGCGAGGGCCGTGTCGGCGCGGGTCTTTTCGACCCCAAGCAGCTGCTCAGGTCGCTGCCGGACGCTCTCCGCAAGACCGACCCGCGGGTGATGGTCAAGTCACCCGTCATGTTCGTCGTGCTGGTGGGGTCCGTACTGACGACGGTGTTCTCCTTCAAGGACCCAGGTGACTGGTTCGGCTGGGCGATCAGCGCCTGGCTCTGGCTCACCGTGATCTTCGCCAACCTGGCGGAGGCGGTCGCCGAGGGCCGTGGCAAGGCCCAGGCGGACACCCTGCGCAAGGCCAAGACGGACACGGTGGCGCGTCGGCTGTCCCAGGACAGCGGGGCCGAGGAGCAGGTGCCCGGCACCGAGCTGCGCATCGGTGACCTGGTCGTCTGCGAGGCGGGTGACATCATCCCCGGCGACGGTGACGTCGTCGAGGGCGTGGCGTCCGTGGACGAGTCGGCGATCACCGGCGAGTCGGCCCCGGTCATCCGTGAGTCCGGCGGCGACCGCTCGGCCGTCACCGGCGGTACGAAGGTGCTGTCCGACCGCATCGTCATCAAGATCACGACGAAGCCGGGGGAGACCTTCATCGACCGGATGATCAGCCTGGTCGAGGGCGCCGCACGCCAGAAGACGCCCAACGAGATCGCGCTGAACATCCTGCTCGCCTCGCTGACCATCGTCTTCCTGCTCGCGGTGGCCACCCTGCCGCCGTTCGCCAACTACGCGGGCACGCATCTGACCATGGTCGTGCTGGTGGCCCTCCTGGTCTGCCTGATCCCGACCACGATCGGTGCGCTGCTCTCCGCGATCGGCATCGCGGGCATGGACCGGCTGGTGCAGCGCAACGTACTGGCCATGTCCGGCAGGGCGGTCGAAGCCGCCGGCGACGTGTCGACGCTGCTGCTGGACAAGACGGGCACGATCACGCTCGGCAACCGGCAGGCCGCCGAGTTCGTGCCGGTAGCCGGCACGACGGAGGCCGAGCTGGCGGATGCCGCCCAGTTGTCGTCGCTGGCCGACGAGACGCCCGAGGGCCGCTCCATCGTCGTACTGGCGAAGGAGAAGTACGGGCTGCGCGAACGTCACCAGGGCGAGCTGGCGCAGGCCGAGTGGATAGCCTTCACCGCCCAGACCCGTATGTCGGGCGTGGACGTCGACGGACGCAAGATCCGCAAGGGCGCGGCCGGTTCGGTCATCACATGGGTCAAGGAGCAGGGCGGCACGGTCGCCGAGGACGCCGATGTCCTCGCCAACCGGATCTCGGAAGCGGGCGGCACCCCGCTGCTGGTTGCAGTCGAGGACGACAAGGGTGCCCGCGTCCTCGGGGTGATCCACCTCAAGGACGTCGTCAAGGAGGGCATGCGGGAGCGGTTCGACGAGCTGCGCCGCATGGGTATCAAGACCGTCATGATCACGGGTGACAACCCGCTGACGGCCAAGGCGATCGCACAGGAGGCGGGCGTCGATGACTTCCTCGCGGAGGCCACTCCCGAGGACAAGATGGCGCTCATCAAACGCGAGCAGGCGGACGGCAAGCTCGTCGCGATGACCGGCGACGGCACGAACGACGCGCCCGCCCTCGCCCAGGCCGACGTCGGCGTGGCCATGAACACGGGGACGTCGGCCGCCAAGGAGGCCGGCAACATGGTCGACCTCGACTCCAACCCGACCAAACTCATCGAGATCGTCGAGATCGGCAAGCAACTCCTCATCACCCGGGGTGCATTGACGACCTTCTCGATCGCCAACGACGTCGCCAAGTACTTCGCGATCATCCCGGCGCTGTTCGCCGCGGTCTACCCGGGCCTGGACAAGCTCAACATCATGAACCTGTCCTCGCCCGACTCCGCGATCCTCTCCGCGGTCATCTTCAACGCGCTGATCATCATCGCGCTGGTGCCGCTCGCCCTGCGCGGCGTGCAGTACCGCCCGGTCAGCGCCGACAAGCTGCTCCGCCG
>NZ_JBVIPA010000106.1:0-3169 GCF_055578365.1 Streptomyces sp. NPDC033131 | reverse complement strand
CACTGCCTCCAGCGCCGCCAGCTGTTCGACGAACACACCGCGTTCCCCACCGAACTCGCTGCCGCCGCTTGACGCGTTGGCATCGTGAGGTGTCTAAAGCCGTGGAGCCGACCGCCCCAGCCACAGAGGGTGTCTCCCACTTCATGCCCGCATGCACGTAGCGCGCCGCCGGGCGCGGCCAGCCGGGGCGCAGACAGGAGGCAGGCCGCGCCGCTGAGGCGGCGCGCGCCCGCGCCGTGCGCGGGCCTTGATGAAGTAGGGAAAGTTCTACCGCGCCCTCGTGATCGCTTGTGTCCAGTCCCGGGAGATGCTTGACACTTCGATCCCAGCTGATGGTTGACGGTGGCCGTGATCGGCTTTGCTGTGCGCGTCGTTGCGGTGCGTGTGGGGAGGCCGGGATTGGCGCTGGTGGAGTTGTCGGTTGTCGAGCAGAGATACCGGGCTGTCCTGGCGGTGCTGGCCGGTGCGACGGTGACGGAGGTCGCCGCTCAGTTGGGCGTCTCGCGGCAGACGGTCAGTGGGTGGAAGTCGAGGTATGAGGCTTCGGGCCTGGCAGGGCTGGTGGACCGGTCGCGTAGGCCGGCCTCGTGCCCGCATCAGGCTTCTGCCGAGGTGGAGGCGGCTGTGTGTGAGCTGCGGCGCAAGCATCCTCGGTGGGGTCCGCGGCGGATCGCTCATGTGCTGGAGCGGTCCGGGGCGGTCACGCCGGTGCCGTCGCGGATGACGGTGTATCGGATCCTGGTCCGTCATGGGCTGGTGGAGTCGGGGGTTCGGCGCCGGAAACGGTCGGATTACAAGCGCTGGCAGCGGGACCGGCCGATGCAGTTGTGGCAGATGGACATCGTCGGCGGGGTGATGCTGGTCGACCCGGTGACCGGGGAGTTGTCCGAGGTCAAGGTCGTGACGGGTGTGGATGATCATTCCCGGTATTGCGTGGTCGCGGCGGTGGTGGAGCGGGCGACAGGGCGGGCGGTCTGTGCGGCGTTCGCCCGGGCGATGCAGAGGTTCGGGGTGCCGGAGGAGGTGCTGACGGACAACGGGAAGCAGTTCACCGACCGGTTCGGGCAGGGCGGTGAGGTGTTGTTCGACCGGATCTGCCGGGAGAACGGGATCGCGCACCGGCTGACCCAGCCGGCGTCGCCGACGACGACGGGCAAGGTCGAGCGGTTCCATCAGACGCTGCGGCGTGAACTCCTCGACGACTGCGGGGCGTTCGAGAGCATTGAGGCGGCTCAGGCGGCTCAGGCGGCCTTGGATGTGTGGGTGGAGGAGTACAACTCCGTCCGGCCGCATCAGGCGCTTCAGATGCAGAGCCCCTCGGACCGGTTCACGCCTGTTCCGGAGCAGGAGCGGGAGGTGCTCGGCCTGAAGGTGCCAGGGGCCCTCGCGCTCGTCCCGCAGCAGCGGACGGCCCCAGCGGAGGTGGCCCCGGCCGCGGAGTCGGCTGAGCCGGTCGCGGCCGTGCCCGAGCTGCCGGATCAGGAGCCGGTTGGCCACCTGCCGGTGGAGCATGGCGGGCCGGTGGAGTTCGAGCGGGTGGTGCCTGCGAGTGGGAATCTGCAGGTCGCGGGCAAGCAGTTCTGGCTGGGCCCGGCCCGCTCGGGCCTGACAGTGACGTTCTGGGCCGACACACAGGTGATCCACCTGCTGATCGCCGGGTCGCGGATCAAGTCGGTGCGGTCGCACCTGTCGGTGGCGGACCTGGCCCAGCTGGCAGCCCGGGGTGGGCGTGCGGCGGGGCCGTCGCCGCTGCCGGCGGGTGACGGTGCTGCGTTCGAGGTGGACCGGACGGTGAACAACCACGGGCTGGTGGGTCTGGGCGGGCGCCAGGTGCTGGCGGCGGAGATTCTGGGCGGGCGCCGGGTGAGCGTCCGCATCGACGAGGCCACGCTGTCGTTCTTCGACCCGTCCTCGCGGGAGTTGCTGCGAGTGCGGCCCAACCCGCTCACCAGCGAGGAAGTGCAGCGGTTGCACGGCCTGCGGCCCGCGGGCCCGCCGCCCCGGCCCCGGGTGGAGCCGGTCCGTGTCCAGCGGCGGGTAAGCGCTGTGGGCACGGTCATGGTCTGCCGACAGACTGTCTCCCTCGGCCGACCCTACGCAGGTCAGACGGTGACCGTGCATGTGTCGGACACGACGATCAGCGTCGAGCTGGACGATCAGGTCCGCGTCATCCGGCGCACCACCGACATCCCCGTCCGCAACGTGAAGGCGAACAAGCCCTACAAGGTTTCCGATGTTGTCTAGGCCCACCGTCAAGCATCAGCTGGGACCAGAACGTCAAACATCACCTGGGACTAGACATGCGGCGATCATTAACTGTCCGGTCCCGGTAGATCCTTGAAGTTGGATCCCAGCTGATGTTGACGCCGCTTGCCTCGGCTTGGGCGTATCTCTCGACAGGCAACGTGATCGTTCTGGCAGGATCCTGCCATGGGGAACACCTGTGCGTGGCCCGTGCTGCGGACCGCAGATCTGGCCGAGGCGTTGACGCTCGCGGAGAAGTTGCTCGCGATTGCGTTCTGGTACAGGCCTGACGGCTGCTATCTGGAGGCCTGGGCACGCGATGAAGACGTGCTCCGGCGCCTTACCGAGGCTCTGCCTGATGCGAGGGTTGAGCTTTACGGGGAGGGGCATACCGCCTTGCCCGCAAATGTGAGCCTAGGTGTATCGGATCTTGCGCAGGCGAGCGACGCTCTAAGGGCCTGGGCAGACATCACCAGGTGCTACGTCCTGTGGCACGACCTGAAGTGGCCAGCCGTTCCGGAGCTTGGGCTGAACGAGGAGTACAAGTACGCCGAGTTGCAGGTCGCGTGCAACAGCCACACCATCCACTGTGACGAGTGGGCAACTGAGCACACCGTCTTCATTCATGCACGACCCGGCCACGATGCACGAGCTGCATGGCTGGCCGCGCAGGCCGGCGCCCGAGTCGTCGGTCCCCCCGAGGAGGGGTGGTAGCTGACTGCGTCTGGCGGGAGATCGTCTAGTAGTGCTTCGTTAGGTCTTTGCGTTCTCACTGATCAAGAGCATGTTGGGAGTGTGGACAAGCATGAAGTGAACCGATTACGGGCTGTGTTGGGGCTATTCGTGGAGGATGTGTTCGCCTCGGTGCCGCGCAAGGATCAGCGGGCCAAGGGTCAGTGCTATCTGCGGGGGCTGATGCTCGATG
>NZ_JBVIPA010000105.1:0-3321 GCF_055578365.1 Streptomyces sp. NPDC033131 | reverse complement strand
GGTCCGACAAACGCTCGCCCGCAGGCGACTTGACCTGCCCCACCCTCGCCACACCACAACCAACGAGCGCAGGGCATCTAAGTCACCGGCATTGCCCCTAAGCCGCGTCCCGCGCCAGCCACTTTGGCAGCGCCCCGAAGTCCTCGTGGCCCAGCGACAGCAGCATCGCGTCCGCCGGGGTCGGCTCGAACGGCAGCCGCAACAGCGGCATGCCTGCCTCCTCCGGCGTCCGGTTCGCCTTGCGGTGGTTGTCCTGTGCGCACGAGGCCACCGTGTTCAGCCAGGTGTCCTGGCCACCCTGAGACCGCGGCACGACGTGGTCCACGGTCGTCCCCCGCCTGCCGCAGTACGCGCACCGGTGCCGATCCCGGATCAGGACACCCCGCCTCGACCACGGGGCTTGTCTTCGGAAGGGCACCCGTACGTACCTGCACAGCCTGATCACCCGGGGCGCCGGTATGTCGACCGCGGCTCCGCGCATGCGCAGTTCGGGGTGGGACTGCTCGACGACGGCCTTGTCCTGAAGCACCAGAACGACGGCTCGGTTCAACGTCACCGTCGACAGCGGCTCGAAGCTCGCGTTCAGTACCAGCGTGTCCCGCATGTCAGCCCACCTCCCTGCGCACCGGCCCACCCCTGTGGCGGGCTGGATCAACTCTGGCCGGGCATGCCGAGATGGACAACGCAATAAAAAATGCCCGCCTCTGATCACTTCCAAGACCAGAGGCGGGCAAACGTTCTCGAACGTCAGTCTTCGGCGGGCACTTCGTACTCACCGATCAACTGCGCCCGCGCCAGCGTGTGGAAGCGCAGGTTGAAGCCCACTACGGCCGGGCTGGCGTCCGAGTCCGGGCCGAGCTTGTCCTGATCCACCGCGTACACCGTGAAGACGTACCGGTGCGGCCCGTCCCCGGGTGGCGGCGCCGCACCACCGAACTCCTTCGTTCCGTAGTCGTTCCGCGCGTGTACGGCACCCTCCGGCAGCCCCTCGAACTTGCCGCTGCCCGCACCCACCGGCAACTCGGTCACCGACGCCGGGATGTCGAACACCACCCAGTGCCAGAACCCGCTGCCCGTCGGAGCATCGGGGTCGTAGCAGGTCACGGCGAAACTCTTGGTCTCGGCCGGGAAACCCTCCCACCGCAGCTGCGGCGAGGTGTTGCCGGCCGCGTGGACCTGAGCGTCCTTGAGCGTCCCACCCTCCGTGACGTCCTCGCTCGTCACCGTGAACGGCGGGACGGGCGGGTGGAAGTCATGGGGGAGCGGCCGCCGCTTGAGCTCGGTCACCTCGGTACCTCCTGATCGGTTCTGGAGTCAGTGGTTCCGAGCCTAGAACCAGTTGCGCTTGCTGCCGACCTCGGACAGCCACTGGTTGAGGTATGCCACCCAGTCCGTGCCCTGGTAGTCGTGCAGACCCACCTGGAACGAGCGGAAGGTGTCGCTGCTCTCGCTGAACAGACCCGGCTTCTTGTCCATCTCCAGAACGACGTCCATCGCGCTCTGGTCCGCGACGAAGCTCAGCTCGACCTGGTTCAGACCGCGGTACTGCTGCGGCGGCAGAAACTCGATCTCCTGGTAGAACGGCAACTTCTGCCGCGTACCCCGGATGAGACCGCGCTCCATGTCGGCGTTCTTGAACCGGAAGCCCAGCTGGATGAAGGCGTCCAGGATCGCCTTCTGGGCCGGCAGCGGGTGCACGTTGACCGGGTCCAGGTCACCGGAGTCCACCGCGCGGGCGATCTCCAGCTCCGTCGTCACCCCGATGTGCATCGCGGGCAGCGCGCGACCGTCGATCATCGTGATGGGCGTCTCCCACGGGATCTCCAGCCCGAACGGCACCACGTGCACGGCGCTCGCCTTGAGCTCGAAGGCACCGCCGAGCCGCTGCTTCGTGAACTCGATGTCCTGCTTGTACTCCTGGTCGCCGCTCTCGACCTCGACCTTGGCCTGCAGCCCGACCGAGAGCGCCTCGATCTGCTGATCGACGGACCCGCCCTGGATCCGCACCTCGCCCTGGACGACACCGCCCGGAACGACGTTGACCTCGGTCAGCACCGTTTCCACCGAAGCCCCGCCGGCACCCAGGCTCGCAAGCAGCTTCTTGAACGCCATGTTTCTCCCTCTTCAGGCGGCCCCTCGGGCACCGCCTGTTGCGTCGGTTCCGTCGTCCTGCTTCATGCGCTTCCGGCGCTCCACGCGCGCGGGTCCTTGATCCATACAAACGCGATCCGGCCGCGGCCGGTTCCGCACTCTCACCCTGGCAAGACGCAGGCCCCCTGACCACCTCGGCGCACCCACCCGTCTGCACTACCCTCGGACGGCATGATCGCGACCCCCGACCGTACGCCCCTGCCCCGAGAGTTCTTCGACCGACCCGTACTGGAGGTCGCCCCCGACCTCCTCGGCCGCACCCTCGTACGCACCACCCCGGACGGTCCGATCGTGCTGCGCCTCACGGAGGTCGAGGCCTACGACGGCCCGAACGACCCCGGCTCCCACGCCTATCGCGGCCGCACGGCCCGCAACGGCGTGATGTTCGGTCCGCCCGGCCATGTGTACGTCTACTTCACCTACGGCATGTGGTTCTGCATGAACCTGGTGTGTGGTCCGGAGGGGGAGTCGAGCGCCGTCCTCCTCCGAGCCGGCGAGATCGTCGAAGGCGCCGAGCTGGCCCGCAAACGTCGACTCTCGGCCCGAAACGACAAGGAACTGGCCAAAGGCCCGGCCCGCCTGGCCACGGCCCTGGACGTGGACCGCGCACTGAACGGCACGGACGCGTGCGCCGCCGGGGACACCCCCCTGTGTGTCCTGGCAGGTACGCCCGTGCCCCGCGACCAGGTGAGCAACGGCCCGCGCACCGGAGTGGCCGGCGACGGAGGTGTACACCCCTGGCGCTTCTGGATCGCCAACGACCCGACGGTGAGCCCTTATCGGGCCCATGTGCCCAGGCGCCGCCGAAGTTGACTCGCCCTCCGAAGATGCGTAACGTGGCACGAGCCGCTTGAACCGGGTACGGCGATCGCCTGCAGCCGGAAGCGGACAAACCACTACCTTCGATTCTCCCCTCAGCGGGGGCCAATTCGGCGTGCACCCATGCCCGAATTCGGAACTCGCGGACTCGATTATGAGTTGGCGGGAGGGATCGGCTAACGTAGTGAATGTCGAAAGGCCGACAGGCGAAAGCCAAGGCATTACGACAACCCTCTCCGACAGGGAATCGGGACCGAAAGGGTCTGATAGAGTCGGAAACGCAAGACCGAAGGGAAGCCCGGAGGAAAGCCCGAGAGGGTGAGTACAAAGGAAGCGTCCGTTCCTTGAGAA
>NZ_JBVIPA010000104.1:0-3744 GCF_055578365.1 Streptomyces sp. NPDC033131 | reverse complement strand
ACACTAGGAATCCTCACCGAGGCCGAGCCCGGCACCTTTAGCAAGAAGCAGTAACCAAGTCCGGAACGGACATCAACTCACGAACCGCCCACTCAAAGCCCCTCCCCAAACCAATGCTTGATCGCAGCCGGACCATACCCGCCTGCACTGACATGAGATGCCCGATGCCGCCTCTCCGGGCCGTCTCTGGGCCGTCCGAGGGCGATCAGTGGCGGCAGATGACGACCATGTGCGGGGCCGGAAGTACCGCCGATTGTCGCGGTTGCCCGGGATTTACGGGTGACCGCGGACACCGTCCACAAGCAGCTGACCGGTCCGGCACACGAACACCGCCGCTCGCTCACACAGTTTCGCGCCTCGTGGCCTGCTGACTTGTGACTTGCGGCTGATGCACAGGACCCCCGGTATCCGCGGCTCGAACCGTGCGTGGCTCATCCTCTCAAGGAAGGCCTCGGCGTGCGGCCCGCAATCAGGCCCGCCAGAGCTGCCCGCGATGACACTCCCGTCTTGCGGTAGACCCGGGAGATGTGGGTCTCGACCGTGCGGCGGCTCAGGCAGAGTCGTTCGGCGATCGCCGGGCTGGTGAGGCCGTCGGCGACGAGGTCGGCGATCTCCCGTTCCCGTGCGGTCAGTTCGGCGAGGCGGCGCTCGGGCCCGTCAGCGGCGGCGGCCACCGCCGGGCCAACCACCTCGGCGAGACCGATCAGCATCCCGCAGCCCCCGGCCACGGCGAGTCGCCGCCCGCGGTGCCAGGCCGCCTGCCCGCGCCGCGAGCCGCCCGGGTCCGCCGCCGACAGTGAGGCGCCGAAGAGCAGGGAGAACGCCTCCCAGAACACCCCTCCGCTGCGGGCGCTCTCGTCGGCCGCCGCCACGAACAGGTCCGCCGCCGCCTTGTCGTCACCGAGACCGAGGCGTATCTGCGCGGCACTGCGCATGGCAGAGGCGCGCTGCACGGGCAGATCGAGCCGCTCGGCCTCCTCGCGGGCCCGCTCGGCCCAGTCCTTCGCCGCGTCCAGGTCGCCCATGGTGACGGCGGCGGTCACCAGGACCTCCAGGAACAGCGGACGCATGGAGGGCTGCATCCGCCGCAGGCCGGGGCCGCCGGCACGCAGGACCGCCTCCCGGGCACGAGCCGGGTCGCCGGCAGTGAGCGCCGCGTAGCCGAGTACACACCAAGCGATGGACGCCCACCAGTTGACGCCCAGACCCGCCGCGGCCACCGCCTCCTCGGCGGTGGCCAGTGGCCGCGGATCGCCGGGTGGGCAGGCGTCGACCAGGGCGTGGGCCCTGGTGGCGAGGACGAAGGCGAGCAGCTCGTCACTGCCGATGCCGCGGGCGATGTCCTCGGCCTCCTCGGACAGTTCCACCGCCGACGCGAGCCGGCAGGTCTGGGTGCGCACGTGTGTCTTGCACAGGAGAAGGTGGGGCAGGAGGTAGATCTGGCCGGTGCGGCGGGCAATGGCCAGGCCGCGATCGGCGTGCCGCTCCGCGTCGGCGAAGCGCTCCAGGAACGCCTCCGCCCAGGCCAGCCGCACCAGCGGCTCGCACAGGCCGGTCAGATCGCCGTCCGGCAGCGAGTCCACGAGGGCCGCGGCCCGGCGGGTGAAGTCGTCCGCCGCGGCCGTCTCCCCCTCGTACGCCTCCCCCAGCGCCGCGACGCTCAGCGCACCCGCCACCCCCGTCTCGTCCCCGAGGGAGCGGGCCACCTCCAGGGTGTGTGCCATCTCGGAGCGCACCGCCTGATACGAGGTGTCGTGCGGGGCCGAGGAGCCCAGCTCCAGGCCCAGCGCCACCTGGTCGGCGAGCGACGGCGCGGGATCAGTGCGGTGCAACTCGCGGCGGAGCAGGGCGACCGCCTCCGAGTAACGCCCCAGATGGCGCTCCATGACGGCGCACAGCACGACAGCAGACGCCCGCGACCCCGTCCCGTCGCCCGGGTCGGGCAGGGCGATCACCTGGTGCAACAGGTCCCGGCTCTCCCGGAGCCGGCCGCCGACGCCCAGCGCCCGGGCCCGCCGCAGCATCAACTCGCGCCGTCTGGGCGCGTGTTCCGGCGTGTGCGGAAGATGCCGCAGCACCACCTCAAGCCAGTGCGCGCTGCTTTCGGGCGCCGTCTGCGCGGCCTGCTCGGCGGCCTCGTCCAGCACCGCCGCCGCCCGCGGGTCCCAGCCGGACAGCGACTGCTCGGCGTGGTGCGCCCGCCCGGCCAACGGGGCGCCGGTACGGGCGAGTTCGGCGCCGACGAGCCGGTGGATCTCCGTGCGTTGCCAGGGGTCGGTGCCGTCGCGGACGAGGCTGCGCAGCACGGGGTGACGCAGCGCGATCCGCCCGTGCGTGCCGGTGCGCAGCAGGTCGCGCCCGGTCAGTACGGCGAGATCGTCGGCCAGTTGCCCCGGCTCGTGGCCGGTCACCGGGCCGAGCAGCGCGGGCGTGGCGTGGTCGCCCAGAGCTGCCACCACTTGGACGAGCCGGCCCTGCGACGGCGTCAGCGGGGTCAGCTCGTCGAGCAGCAGCGCCCCGAGGCCGGTCGTGGACAGTCGGCTCACCGACGCGCCCTCGCGGTGCGCCTGGAGCAGGGTCAGCAGGTACAGCGGGTTGCCCTCGCTCGCTGTGAAGAGCCGTACGGCCTGGTCGCGGGCCAGGTCAGGGGTGAGCAGTTCGACGCAGTCCCGCTCGCCGAGCGGGCCGAGGACCGTCCGCCGTACCGTGCCGGTCTCCGTGCCGCGGGTGAGGGTCGCGGCGAGCGACGCGGGGCTCTGCCGGTCGCGGCGGGCGAGGACCAGCAGGACGCGGGCGCGCACGGGGTGCCGTACGAGATGGTCGAGGAGTTCCAGCGACGCGGCGTCCGCCCAGTGCATGTCGTCCAGGACCACGACCAGCCCAGACGCCGCGGCGTGGGTCAGCAGGGCGGCGGTGGCCCGGTGGAGGTGGAAGCGGTCCGTGCTGCGGGGAGCGCCGCTCAGCACCGGGGCGACCTCGGCAGCCTCCGGGAAGGATTCGACGGCATCCGGGGCGAGGTCGGAGAAGGCGTCGGTGAACGGCTGGAACGGGATGTGGCGTTCGTACTCCGTCGCCCGGCCGCGCAGCACCGCCGCCCCGCGCCGCGCCGCGGCCAGGCACAGCTCGTGGACCAGTCGGCTCTTGCCGATGCCCGCCTCGCCGCCGACGTCCAGCACCGCCGGGCGGCCGGGCACGTCCCCCACCAGATCCGCCAGCAGCCGGTCGAGCCGCGCGAGTTCCGCCTCTCTGCCGACCAGCGGTGTCCGTTCCGTCGTCATACCCTCACGCCCCCACGACAGTTGATTCCCCCGCCCATCCTGTCGTACGCCACTGACACCCTGTGGCTTCGTGTCCTCGATCTCACACCGCGTCGACGGCTAAGCGTCGACGGCGAGCCGCCGGCCCGAGTGGGTGGGCGTCGATCAGCGCGGGACGGGCAACCCTCTACCGGGTGGGACGGGTGGGCGGAACGGCGCCGGCGGGACGGTCCGGGCAGCGCTGTCTGGGACCCGACCCGTTCACGGGCGAGCGCGCCGACAACCGGGGCATGGACCTCGCCGGCTTTTCAGCGGCCACGGCTGGGTACGCGCCGCCAGGTCCGGCCTGCGCAGGGCCCACCGCTGATCCTCACCGCGGGGTACGACGACGGACTAGTAGGACTCCGTTACGTCTGTCTCGCGGTGCCGTTTGGGGGCATGTTGGGGGTGTGGACGCACATGAAGTGAACCGTGCTCGGGCGCAGTT
>NZ_JBVIPA010000103.1:0-4475 GCF_055578365.1 Streptomyces sp. NPDC033131 | reverse complement strand
GATGCGCAGCTGCATCCAGGCGACGACCTTGCGCTCCCACACGATGGAGAACAGCACGGTCAGCATCAGGAAGGCGAAACAGAACACCGCCTTGATGAGGACCAGCCACCAGGGGTCGGTGCCGAACATCGAGAGGTCTTCAGCGGCGAGGTACGGGCTCATGCCTCCACCTCCTGGGGGGCTTCGGCGGCGGGCTTCGCCGGTCCGATGCGGACGAGTGAGCCGGGCAGCGCCCCGGTGTCGGAGGCGACGCCGCCGCCCGAGGAGTTCAGCGGGAGCCAGACCACCCGGTCGGGCATCTCGGTGACCCGGAGCGTGAACTCGGCCGTCCCGGCGGTCCCGGTCACGGCGAGCAGGTCGCCGTCCTTCACGCCCGCCTCGGCGGCCGTGGCGGGCGACACGCGCGCGTGGACCGCGTGCCGCGTCCCGGCGAGCGCCTCGTCGCCCTCCTGGAGGACGCCCTGGTCGAGCAGCAACCGGTGCCCGGCCAGTACGGCCTCCCCGGCCGCCGGCCGCGGCAACTGCGCGGCGGATTCCAGAGGTTCGGTGGCCCGGGGTCCCTCCCAGGCCCCCAGCCGGTCCAGCTCCGCGCGTACGGTCCGCAGGTCCGGCAGACCCAGGTGTACGTCCATGGCGTCGGCCAGCATCTGCAGCACGCGCGCGTCGGTGGGCGCGAGGCGCCGGGTCATGTGGTCGGGCTTGAGCGCGGCCTCGAAGAAGCGCACCCTGCCCTCCCAGTTGAGGAACGTGCCGGCCTTCTCGGCGACCGCCGCCACCGGCAGGACCACGTCCGCCAGTTCGGTGACCTCGCCGGGCCGCAGTTCCAGCGACACCAGGAAGCCGACCTCGCGCAGCGCCTCACGCGCGCGTGCCGGATCGGGCAGATCGGCGACCTCGACACCCGCGACCACCAGCGCCTGAAGCTCACCGCCCGCGGCGGCCTCGACGATCTGGCCGGTGTCACGCCCGTAGCGGTGCGGGAGTTCGGCCAGACCCCAGACCGCGGCGACCTCGTCCCGGGCGCGCGGGTCGGTGGCCGGGCGGCCGCCCGGCAGCAGCGTGGGCAGGGCGCCCGCCTCGACGGCACCGCGCTCCCCGGACCGGCGCGGGATCCACACCAGGTGGGCACCGGTCGCGGAGGCGGCCCGTACGGCGGCGGTCAGCCCGCCCGCCACTGCGGCCAGCCGCTCGCCCACGGCGATCACCGCGCCCTCGGTGCGCAACGCCTCCGAGGCCCTGGCACCGTCGTCCCCCAGGCCGGCCCCGCTCGCGAGCGCGTCCAGCCACTCGGTCTCGGTGCCGGGAGCGGCGGGCAGCAGCGTGCCGCCCGCCTTCTCCAGGCCGCGCGTCGCGTGCGTGGCGAGGGAGAACACCTTCTGCCCGTGCTTGCGCCAGGCCTTGCGCAGCCGGAGGAAGACGCCGGGCGCCTCCTCCTCGGCCTCGAACCCGACCAGCAGAACGGCGGGCGCCTTCTCCAGAGCGGTGTACGTGACGCCCGTACCGTCGAGGTCCCGGCCGCGTCCGGCGACCTGGGCGGCCAGGAAGTCGGCCTCCTCACCGCTGTGCACGCGCGCACGGAAGTCGATGTCGTTGGTGCCGAGCGCCACGCGCGCGAACTTGCTGTACGCGTAGGCGTCCTCGATGGTGAGCCGGCCGCCGGTCAGGACACCGGTCCGGCCCCGTGAGGCGAGCAGCCCCTGAGCGGCGATCTGCAGCGCCTCCGGCCAGGAGGCCGGCACGAGGTCACCCTCGGCGTTGCGCACCAGCGGGTGCTGGAGCCGGTCCCGCTGCTGCGCGTACCGGAACGCGAACCGCCCCTTGTCGCAGATCCACTCCTCGTTGACCTCGGGGTCCTCGGCCGCGAGCCGCCGCATGACCTTGCCGCGCCGGTGGTCGGTGCGGGTCGCGCAGCCGCCGGAGCAGTGCTCGCAGACCGACGGCGAGGAGACGAGGTCGAAGGGGCGGGAGCGGAATCGGTACGCCGCAGAGGTGAGCGCGCCGACCGGGCAGATCTGGATGGTGTTGCCGGAGAAATAGGACTCGAAGGGGTCGCCCTCACCGGTGCCGACCTGCTGGAGCGCGCCGCGCTCGATCAGCTCGATCATCGGGTCGCCCGCGACCTGGTTGGAGAACCGGGTGCAGCGGGCGCACAGCACGCACCGCTCGCGGTCGAGCAGCACCTGCGTGGAGATCGGCACGGGCTTCTCGTACGTCCGCTTCTTTCCCTCGAAGCGGGACTCGGACTGGCCGTGTGACATGGCCTGGTTCTGCAGGGGGCACTCGCCGCCCTTGTCGCAGACCGGGCAGTCCAGCGGGTGGTTGATGAGGAGCAGCTCCATCACACCGTGCTGTGCCTTCTCGGCCACCGGCGAGGTGAGGTGCGTCTTCACCACCATCCCGTCGGTGCAGGTGATGGTGCAGGACGCCATGGGCTTGCGCTGGCCCTCGACCTCGACGATGCACTGGCGGCAGGCGCCGGCCGGGTCGAGGAGGGGGTGGTCGCAGAACCGGGGGATCTCGATGCCGAGTTGCTCGGCGGCCCGGATGACCAGGGTGCCCTTGGGCACGCTGATCTCCACGCCGTCGATCGTCAGCGACACGAGGTCTTCCGGCGGGACCGCCGCCCCTCCCCCACCTGCGGGAGCATTGGTGGTCACAGTCATGCGTTCACCTCCGTGCGGTCGGCCCAGGCCGTCGACTTGGCCGGGTCGAAGGGGCAGCCGCGGCCCGTGATGTGCTGCTCGTACTCCTCACGGAAGTACTTGAGCGAGGAGAAGATCGGCGAGGCGGCGCCGTCGCCGAGGGCGCAGAAGGACTTGCCGTTGATGTTGTCGGCGATGTCGTTCAGCTTGTCGAGGTCGGTCATGACGCCCTTGCCGGCCTCGATGTCGCGCAGCAACTGCACGAGCCAGTACGTCCCTTCGCGGCAGGGGGTGCACTTGCCGCAGGACTCGTGGGCGTAGAACTCGGTCCAGCGGGTCACGGCTCGCACGACGCAGGTCGTCTCGTCGAAGCACTGCAGAGCTTTTGTGCCGAGCATGGAACCCGCGGCGCCCACTCCTTCGTAGTCAAGAGGGACGTCGAGGTGCTCTTCGGTGAACATCGGCGTCGAGGACCCGCCGGGGGTCCAGAACTTGAGCCGGTGCCCGGCGCGCATGCCGCCGCTCATCTCGAGGAGCTGACGGAGTGTGATGCCGAGCGGTGCCTCGTACTGACCGGGACTGGTGACATGGCCGCTGAGCGAGTAAAGCGTGAAGCCCGGAGACTTCTCGCTGCCCATCGACCTGAACCATTCCTTGCCCTTGTTCAGAATCGCGGGAACCGACGCGATCGACTCGACGTTATTCACCACAGTCGGGCACGCGTAGAGGCCCGCGACAGCAGGGAAAGGAGGACGGAGCCGCGGTTGACCCCGGCGGCCTTCGAGCGAGTCGAGCAGTGCGGTCTCCTCACCGCAGATGTACGCGCCGGCGCCCGCGTGCACGGTGAGTTGGAGGTCGAGTCCGCTGCCCAGGATGTTCTCGCCCAGGTAGCCCGCCGCGTAGGCCTCGCGCACGGCCTCGTGCAACCGCCGCAGCACAGGGACGACTTCACCCCGCAGATAGATGAAGGCATGCGAAGACCTGATGGCGTAACACGCGATGACAATGCCCTCGATGAGGCTGTGCGGGTTCGCGAAGAGGAGCGGGATGTCCTTACAGGTTCCCGGCTCCGACTCGTCGGCGTTGACAACTAGATAGTGCGGCTTTCCATCCCCCTGGGGAATGAACTGCCATTTCATTCCCGTGGGGAATCCCGCACCGCCACGGCCGCGCAGACCGGAGTCCTTGACGTACGCGATCAGGTCGTCCGGCGTCATGGCGAGCGCCTTGCGGAGTCCCTCGTATCCTTCGTGCCTTCGGTAGACGTCCAGCGTCCAGGACTCGTCCTCGTCCCAGAAGGCCGACAGCACGGGTGCGAGCAGCTTCTCGGGGCTGGTGTCTTTGATCTCGGGTGCCAAGGTCATCACTCCCCCTCCTCGGCGGTAGGCCCTGCCGGGTGGGCCGGGTCGGAGGCCGACGTGTCCTGCGGCGCGTCGTGCGAGCTCAGGTGTTCTGTCGGTGACGGGTGGTGCACCGCCTTGTCCTGCGGCTCGTCGTGCGGTCCGCCGTCGCGCGGATGGACCACGCGCGCGGGTGCGGCCTCTCCCCTTGCCAGGCGAAGGCCCACCAGCGAAGCGGGTCCCGCTCCGCCGCTCGCCTCGACGGCCCCGGGCCGCTCGTCGGGGAAGCCGGCCAGGATCCGGGCGGTCTCCTTGAAGGTGCACAGCGGCGCCCCGCGCGTGGGCTCGACCGGTCGCCCCTCGATCAGGTCGTCGACGAGGCGCTTGGCGCTCGCCGGGGTCTGGTTGTCGAAGAACTCCCAGTTGACCATCACGACGGGCGCGAAGTCGCAGGCCGCGTTGCACTCGATGTGCTCCAGGGTGACCTTGCCGT
>NZ_JBVIPA010000102.1:1335-2660 GCF_055578365.1 Streptomyces sp. NPDC033131 | reverse complement strand
TGGGTGGCTGGTCGTTGTTTGAGAACTGCACAGTGGACGCGAGCATCTGTGGCCAAGTTTTTAAGGGCGCACGGTGGATGCCTTGGCACCAGGAACCGATGAAGGACGTGGGAGGCCACGATAGTCCCCGGGGAGCCGTCAACCAGGCTTTGATCCGGGGGTTTCCGAATGGGGAAACCCGGCAGTCGTCATGGGCTGTCACCCATACCTGAACACATAGGGTATGTGGAGGGAACGCGGGGAAGTGAAACATCTCAGTACCCGCAGGAAGAGAAAACAACCGTGATTCCGGGAGTAGTGGCGAGCGAAACCGGATGAGGCCAAACCGTTTACGTGTGAGACCCGGCAGGGGTTGCGTAGGCGGGGTTGTGGGATCTCTCTTTTACGGTCTGCCGGCCGTGAGACGAGTCAGAAACCGTTGATGTAGGCGAAGGACATGCGAAAGGTCCGGCGTAGAGGGTAAGACCCCCGTAGTCGAAACGTCAACGGCTCGTTTGAGAGACACCCAAGTAGCACGGGGCCCGAGAAATCCCGTGTGAATCTGGCGGGACCACCCGCTAAGCCTAAATATTCCCTGGTGACCGATAGCGGATAGTACCGTGAGGGAATGGTGAAAAGTACCGCGGGAGCGGAGTGAAATAGTACCTGAAACCGTGTGCCTACAAGCCGTGGGAGCGTCGCGCATCAAGCTTGCTTGGTGCGTCGTGACTGCGTGCCTTTTGAAGAATGAGCCTGCGAGTTTGCGGTGTGTTGCGAGGTTAACCCGAGTGGGGAAGCCGTAGCGAAAGCGAGTCCGAATAGGGCGTTTCAGTAGCACGCTCAAGACCCGAAGCGGAGTGATCTAGCCATGGGCAGGTTGAAGCGGAGGTAAGACTTCGTGGAGGACCGAACCCACCAGGGTTGAAAACCTGGGGGATGACCTGTGGTTAGGGGTGAAAGGCCAATCAAACTCCGTGATAGCTGGTTCTCCCCGAAATGCATTTAGGTGCAGCGTCGTGTGTTTCTTGCCGGAGGTAGAGCACTGGATAGGCGATGGGCCCTACCGGGTTACTGACCTTAGCCAAACTCCGAATGCCGGTAAGTGAGAGCGCGGCAGTGAGACTGTGGGGGATAAGCTCCATGGTCGAGAGGGAAACAGCCCAGAGCATCGACTAAGGCCCCTAAGCGTACGCTAAGTGGGAAAGGATGTGGAGTCGCACAGACAACCAGGAGGTTGGCTTAGAAGCAGCCACCCTTGAAAGAGTGCGTAATAGCTCACTGGTCTAGTGATTCCGCGCCGACAATGTAGCGGGGCTCAAGCGTACCGCCGAAGTCGTGTCATTGCA
>NZ_JBVIPA010000102.1:0-1240 GCF_055578365.1 Streptomyces sp. NPDC033131 | reverse complement strand
CCGGTGATCCGTTTTACACGGTGAGCTGGGGGTGGCCGCAGAGACCAGCGAGAAGCGACTGTTTACTAAAAACACAGGTCCGTGCGAAGCCGTAAGGCGATGTATACGGACTGACGCCTGCCCGGTGCTGGAACGTTAAGGGGACCGGTTAGTCCGACTTCGGTCGGGCGAAGCTGAGAACTTAAGCGCCAGTAAACGGCGGTGGTAACTATAACCATCCTAAGGTAGCGAAATTCCTTGTCGGGTAAGTTCCGACCTGCACGAATGGCGTAACGACTTCTCGACTGTCTCAACCATAGGCCCGGTGAAATTGCACTACGAGTAAAGATGCTCGTTTCGCGCAGCAGGACGGAAAGACCCCGGGACCTTTACTACAGTTTGATATTGGTGTTCGGTTCGGCTTGTGTAGGATAGCTGGGAGACTGTGAAGCTTGGACGCCAGTTCAGGTGGAGTCGTCGTTGAAATACCAGTCTGGTCGTGCTGGATGTCTAACCTGGGTCCGTGATCCGGATCAGGGACAGTGTCTGATGGGTAGTTTAACTGGGGCGGTTGCCTCCTAAAGAGTAACGGAGGCGCCCAAAGGTTCCCTCAGCCTGGTTGGCAATCAGGTGTTGAGTGTAAGTGCACAAGGGAGCTTGACTGTGAGACCGACGGGTCGAGCAGGGACGAAAGTCGGGACTAGTGATCCGGCGGTGGCTTGTGGAAGCGCCGTCGCTCAACGGATAAAAGGTACCCCGGGGATAACAGGCTGATCTTCCCCAAGAGTCCATATCGACGGGATGGTTTGGCACCTCGATGTCGGCTCGTCGCATCCTGGGGCTGGAGTCGGTCCCAAGGGTTGGGCTGTTCGCCCATTAAAGCGGTACGCGAGCTGGGTTTAGAACGTCGTGAGACAGTTCGGTCCCTATCCGCTGCGCGCGCAGGAATATTGAGAAGGGCTGTCCCTAGTACGAGAGGACCGGGACGGACGAACCTCTGGTGTGCCAGTTGTCCTGCCAAGGGCATGGCTGGTTGGCTACGTTCGGGAGGGATAACCGCTGAAAGCATCTAAGCGGGAAGCCTGCTTCGAGATGAGTATTCCCACCCCCTTGAGGGGTTAAGGCTCCCAGTAGACGACTGGGTTGATAGGCCGGATATGGAAGCACGGTAACGTGTGGAGTTGACCGGTACTAATAGGCCGAGGGCTTGTCCTCAGTTGCTCGCGTCCACTGTGTTGGTTCTGAAACCACGAACAGCCCC
>NZ_JBVIPA010000101.1:0-5106 GCF_055578365.1 Streptomyces sp. NPDC033131 | reverse complement strand
TCTCCACCACCCACAACCCGCACACACGATCGGTGCCCCCCACCCCCTCCGCAGGGTGGCCGGGGTGTGGGGCGGAGCCCCGCTCAGTAACCCGCGCTCGAGTAACAGAGAAGGGGCGGACCGCCTGGTGGCAGTCCGCCCCTCGTCGGGGGTGAGCCCCGACTACATCTCGACCTCGCGGCCCTTGACCTCGACCGCGGGGGGTTCCGGCGCCTGGACGACCTGGGGTTCGTCGCGCCGGGTCCGCTCGGCCTCCTCCATCTGCCGCGTCTGCTCGCGGTCGGACAGGATCTCCGTTGCCCGCCCGGCGGTCCGGACGGCCTCCTGCAGCTCCTCGCCCGTGAGCTTGGGCGCGGTCTCGTGGGCCCGCTCGCGCGACTGCCGCAGTGTCTCGGCTTCCTGCTCCGGCTGCAGGCGGGCGGGCTCGGCCTGGCGCTCCTGTTCCAGCTCTGGTTCCACGGCGGACGGCTGCACGTCCTCCGGCAGTTCCACGGGCTCCGGCTCCGGTGCGCGGAGTTCCAGCTGACGCTGCGCCTCCTGTGCCTGCTCGCGCGTCGGCTCGGTGTGCTCGTGCCACGCCTGCCGCGCCTCGTGGACCTTTTCCAGCTTCTCGCGGTCCTCGGCAAGCGAAGCGGTCAGGGCCTCGTACCCCTCGACGGCCTCCTGCAGCTCCTGCGCCTGCTCGGGGGTCTCGGCCTCCATCGCCTTGATGTACGTCTGGACCGATGCGCGCTCGGCGTCCGACAGGGACTCGCTGACCTCGCGGAGCTGCCCGGCGACGTGCGGCGGGGCCCACTCGGTTTCGCGGTCGTACCGCTCGACCATGCGCCGCAGCGTGGCGTCCGACGCTCCGACCAGCTCCATCCGGTCCTCGGGCTCGCCCAGCGCGCGGTACGCACGGTCCCAGTCCATGCGGACGTCGACCGCACCGCGGCCCGGCCGCTGGCCGATCGCGTCGCGCTCGTTCTCGTGCTGGTGCGCCTCGCGGAATGCGGCGACCGACCCGGCCCGCTCGATCCAGCGCTCCCGCCAGGTCGGGTCCTCGGGGACCGGTCCCAGCTTCTGCGCCCACTGCGGCAACTCGCCGGCCTCGGCCTGTTCCAACAGCTGCTGTCCCAGTTCCAGGCGCTTCTGCTCGGCCAGCTCCGCGACGCCCCGGGCGTACTCGCCTTCCGGGCCCTCGATCTCGGCGGCCCGGTTCCGCCAGTCGGCGCGCTCCTCGGCGGCGGCCTGGCGCTCCTCCACGATCCGGGCCCGTTCCTGCGTCTCCTGCCCGCCGTGCAGCACCTCGGCGCCCAGCGACATGGCCATGGCCTGGTCCATCGCTTCCTGCTGCCGCGCCTGCTCGACTGCTGCGGCCTCCGCTGCCCGCTGGGTCTCCATCGGGTCGATGACCTGCGCCCCGATGACTGCCTGCTGCGCGGCCAGGGCGTCCTCCTGGCTGCCGTTCCAGGCCAGGACCGGAGCCTGCGACATGGCCTCGGCCTGCCGCATCGCCTCGGCCTGCGCCTCCTCGCTGATCGACCGGTCCGCGTGGGCGACGGGCGCCACGGACAGCTCGGCCATGAGGTCGTTGACAGTGCGTTCCTGGGTCTCGACGGCCTCGCGCACCCGGGCCTCGTCTGCCTGGACCTGGCGCCGGTCGGCGGCCTCCAGCTCCCGCTCCGCCCGCCAGTGCAGCACCTTCGCCACGTCCTTGGCGTCGGCCAGGTCGCCCCCGGTGATGCTGCGCATCATCTCCATGGCGTCGTGGCCGGCGGCTTCGGCGCTGCGGCCCAGACGGATGAGGGAGCCGTACGCCTCGCTGTCGCGGACCTTCGAGAACTTGTCGCCCAGCTTCTCGAACAGGACCCGGCCGAACTTCTTCTCCGCGTCCTTGGTCGCCAGGTCTTCCAGCTCGTACGAGTGCTTCGCCAGGGAGCTGGACCATTCCAGCTCCTCGCGCTGCACCTGCGTCGCAGACTTCTCGACGCTGGAATTCTCCAGAGTCTGCTTGTAGAGGGTCATCGGGTCGGGCCGCTGGTCCTCGGGCACGCCCGGCATGTCCGTGGACATGTAGGCGGTGTTCCGCTCACGCCCGCGTGTCATCGCGACGTAGAACGCCTCCAGCGAACCGGAGCCGTCCCAGTAGGAGTGGGCCGTTCCAACGGTCCGCCCCTGGGTGGAATGGATCGTGCCCGCGTACGCCAGGTCCACGTGCTTCTGCACGTACGAGGACGGCAGGGACACGGTGTCCCCGTCGTCGTAGGCGGCGGTCACGGAGCCGTCCTCCGCGATGCCCAGCACCTTGACCACATCGCGGTTGGTGGCGAACCGGTCACCGGATGCGCTGGTCAGACGGCGGTTGTTGTCCCGGAGCTGGATCATGTCGCCCTTGCCGACCGTGAGGCCGCGCCCCTCCAGCTCGATGCCGTCCGCCTCGACCTCTCCGAGCCGGACGAGGTCGGCGCGGGCGCGGGCGGCCAGCTCGTCGGCCTGGGCCGTGGTCGGCGCGATGAGTACCGCGTCCTTCCCGCCCGTGTGGTCCACCAGCCACGACTGGTACGAGGCTTCCACCATCTCCTCGCGCGTTCCAGCGCGCAGACGGCCGCGGGTCTCGTACTCCGCGAGCACGTCCACCTCGCCCTTGCGGAGCTTCAGGGACGCCTCCTTCTCCCAGTCGGAGTTGAAGCGCATCACCTCGTCCAGGCGGTGGACGTTCGGCAGATCCTCGGTCAGCTGAGAGAACACCCCACCGCTGCCCACGCTGCTGAGCTGGGCGTTGTCGCCCACGTACAGCACCTTCGCCCCGGCCAGGTCGGCGTACCGGCGGATCTCGTCCAGCTGGCCCGTCTCGGCCATGGACGCCTCGTCCACCAGGATCAGCTGGCCGGGCCGGAGCTGGCACGCGTTCCGGTCCTCGTCCGACACCGCGGTGCCCGATTCCAACCGGCGGTTGGTGTCCAAAAACTTCGCGATGTTCGCGGCGTTCGCCACGCCCTCGTCGGACAGCACGCGGGCGGCGCGCTGGCTGACGGTGAGGCCGATCACGGGGCCGACTTCCTGCGTCCAGACGTCGTGGATCGCGCCCGCCAGGCGGCTCTTTCCAGTTCCAGCGGGGGCGGCCACGACCTCCATGCGGCGGCCGCTGGCCAGGATGGAGCGGAACGCCTTCTCCTGTCCCTCGTTCAGCCCGGCGCCAGCCACGGCCTCCTCGATCGCCTCGCGGCCCACGGCGGGGGCTCCCAGCTCGGTGGCCTTGGCGATGATGCGGCCCTCCCGCTCCAGGTGGGCCTCCGTGGCGTACCGGCGGGCGCCGTGGCGGGCGTAGACCGACAGCCCGTCCTCGCGGCACAGCTCCGGGGGGAGCGGGACGAGGTTGCGGGCGGTCAGCCGGACCACGGCCGTGTCCGCCCCGGGCTGCAGCGCGGCGTCGGCCAGCTCGTTGACGAGGGCGGTCACCTGGTGGCGTTCCAGCCCTCCGAGACAGTCCGGAAGCTCCTTGGTGATCTCCACGATCAGGTCACCTCGACGCCACGTCGACTTCTGGTCCTGGGCGTTCTCGATCGCCTGCCGCACGACCTTCGTCGGGTCGAATTCCAGGCCCGATTCCAGCGTACGTCCGTCGCGTTCCAGGTCGGCGGACGCGCGTTCCACCTGCGCTGGAATGTCGGCCAGCGACTCGCGGGTGTCGGCCACCATGTCGGCCTCCCAGCGCTCCAGCAGCTGCTCGCGCGGGACGGCTTCCACCTTGTTCTTCCGCTCGGTCAGGTTGACCCACTGCGCCATGCGGGCCAGCTCGTGGGCGCCCGGTGCCCGGCCGGTCCGCTCCTCGTACGCCTTGGCCAGCTCGGCAGTGCCCTTGGTGATGGTCCGCCGGCGGGAGCTGTACTTGTCGCGCTTCTCCTCGGAGATGCCGACGATCTCGCGGGCCATCCCGTCCGGGCGGGTGGCCACGCGAAAGCCCATCTTGCGGTACAGGGCCTCGTCCGACACCTTCTCGAAGATGTGCCCGGCCGCCTTGGTGTGCCGGTAGATCTCCTGTCCGTCGATCGCGAGCCACTTCGACGTGACTTCGCCGGTCACAGGGTCGACGGACGACGATTCCACGCGATTCCAGATCGCGTTGTGGATGTGCAGCTGAGGGTCCGAGTCACGGCTGGTGTGCTGCCGGAAGCTGGCGATCGTCCACGCGTGCGCGTCGACCTGGCGGCCCATCGGCGCCCCGTCCGGGTCCTTCGCACCGTGGCGTCCGTCGCGGGCGTATCCGGCCTCTTCCTCCAGGAACTCCAGCCCCGCCTGGACGCCTTCCATCAGGCACTCCCAGACCTGATTGGCCTTCTCGGCGGCGGCCGCCGCACCCTCCAGGTCCCCGGCCTCGCGGAGCCGCGCGGCCTCGATCTGGAACCCGGCGTGCAGCAGGCTGTACGACTTCGGCGCGGAGAACGTGACGTCGTAGTACGAGCGGCTGGAGGGGGCGTTCTGGCGCACCTTCAGCTCCGCCGCGCGGCGCTGCTCGGGCGTCGAATCCGGCCCCAGCTTCTCCAGCGCGGCGGCCACCTTCTCCTCCGTCGACTTGGTGTAGTCGTACGGCTTCCGGCCCACCCGCGCCTCGTCGTAGATGGCTGCCACCTGGGCGTTGTACTCGTCCGATCCGGGCTCGGCCGTGATCGCAGAGAGTGACGCCCGGACCTCCGCGTGGAGGCCCGGGTGCGTGAACTTCGAGTACATGTCGCTCATCAGCTCATGGTCGACTTCTCCAGTCAGACCAAGATCGTTTGCAGCGCTCCCGAGCCAGATCCCGGCCGGTTCTCCGGCCTGCTCGATGGACTTCAGGTAGTAGTGCTCACCGCCGCGACCGACCGCGTTCATGAGGTATCCCGGGTCTGATCCCGGGCTCACAGTAGCGGTCATGTGATCACGGTACGGGCCATCGGATGGTAATGCAAGGGTGTGTTGAAGTTAGTAGGTGGCTCAGGAATCAAGATCAGGGAAGAGAAGGGGGTGGAGAGGGCAAGTAGGCAGATGGGAGAGGAGATCGACAAGGGCAAGCAAGAGAGGAGAGCAAGCGGAGACAAGGGAAGGACGCAAGGAAAGATCAGCCATGGATCGGGAGAGCGCGAGAGG
>NZ_JBVIPA010000100.1:0-5156 GCF_055578365.1 Streptomyces sp. NPDC033131 | reverse complement strand
GTCAGCCTGGGCATGCCCCAACTGCCCGCGCCCGCGTACCCGGACGACGTCCGAGCAAGGCTGGAGACGGACGCGCGCGAGATCATCGCCCGCTACCCGGACTCCCGCTCGGCCCTGCTGCCGCTGCTGCATCTCGTGCAGTCGGAGGAAGGCCATGTCACGCGCACCGGGATGAAGTTCTGCGCGGACGTGCTGAACCTGACCACGGCCGAGGTGACCGCGGTCGCCACCTTCTACAGCATGTACCGGCGCCGGCCGAGCGGTGACTACCAGGTCGGCGTCTGCACGAACACGCTGTGCGCGGTGATGGGCGGCGACGCGATCTTCGAGTCCCTCCAGGAGCACCTGGGCGTCGGAAACGGCGGGACCACCGAGGACGGCAAGGTCACCCTGGAGCACATCGAGTGCAACGCGGCCTGCGACTTCGCGCCCGTCGTGATGGTCAACTGGGAGTTCTTCGACAACCAGACCGTCGACAGCGCCAAACGCCTCGTCGACGACCTGCGCGAGGGAGCCGAGGTCGAGCCCACGCGCGGGGCGCCGCTGTGCACCTTCAAGGAGACCGCGCGGATCCTGGCCGGCTTCCCCGACGAGCGGCCCGGGGCCGTCGAGGCGACTGGAAGCGCGGGCCCCGCCTCACTGACCGGGCTCCGGCTGGCCAAGGGCGACAGGCCCGCGCGCGTGGTGCACCCCAGGGGCGGTGGCGCCCCCAAGGGCACGCCGCCGCACGAGCCGTCACCCACCCAACACCTCAGCTCGCACGACGCGCCGCAGGACACATCGGCTTCCGACCCGTCCCACCCGGCGGGCCCGGTCTTCGAGGAGGGGGAGTGATGACCTTGGCACCGGAGATCAATGAGACCAGCCCGCAGAAGCTGCTCGCACCCGTGCTGTCGGCCTTCTGGGACGAGGACAGGGCCTGGTCGCTCGACGTCTACCGGAGACACGAGGGCTACGAGGGACTGCGCAAGGCGCTGGCCATGTCTCCGGACGAGGTCATCGCGTACGTCAAGGAGTCCGGGCTGCGCGGCCGGGGCGGCGCGGGATTCCCGACCGGAATGAAGTGGCAGTTCATCCCCCAGGGGGACGGCAAGCCGCACTATCTGGTGGTCAACGCCGACGAATCGGAACCCGGAACGTGCAAGGACATTCCGCTCCTCTTCGCGAACCCGCACAGCCTCGTCGAAGGCATGATCATCGCGTGCTACGCCATCCGCTCCTCGCACGCCTTCATCTACCTGCGGGGTGAAGTCGTCCCCGTCCTGCGGCGGTTGCACGAGGCCGTCCGTGAGGCCTACGAGGCCGGCTTCCTCGGCGAGAACATCCTGGGCAGCGGACTCGACCTCGACATCACCGTGCACGCGGGCGCGGGCGCGTACATCTGCGGTGAGGAGACCGCACTGCTCGACTCGCTCGAGGGCCGCCGTGGTCAGCCGCGACTGCGTCCTCCCTTCCCCGCTGTCGCGGGCCTCTACGCGTGCCCCACTGTCGTGAACAACGTCGAGTCGATCGCGTCGGTTCCCGCGATTCTGAACAAGGGCAAGGAATGGTTCCGGTCGATGGGCAGCGAGAAGTCTCCGGGCTTCACGCTTTACTCGCTCAGCGGCCATGTCACCAGTCCCGGTCAGTACGAGGCACCGCTCGGCATCACACTCCGTCAGCTCCTCGAGATGAGCGGCGGCATGCGCGCCGGGCACCGGCTCAAGTTCTGGACCCCCGGCGGGTCCTCGACGCCGATGTTCACCGAAGAGCACCTCGACGTCCCTCTTGACTACGAAGGAGTGGGCGCCGCGGGTTCCATGCTCGGCACAAAAGCTCTGCAGTGCTTCGACGAGACGACCTGCGTCGTGCGAGCCGTGACCCGCTGGACCGAGTTCTACGCCCACGAGTCCTGCGGCAAGTGCACCCCGTGCCGCGAAGGGACGTACTGGCTCGTGCAGTTGCTGCGTGACATCGAGGCCGGCAAGGGCGTCATGAGCGACCTCGACAAGCTGAACGACATCGCCGACAACATCAACGGCAAGTCCTTCTGCGCCCTCGGCGACGGCGCCGCCTCGCCGATCTTCTCCTCCCTCAAGTACTTCCGCGCGGAGTACGAAGACCACATCGCTGGCCGGGGCTGCCCCTTCGACCCGGCCAAGTCGACCGCCTGGGCCGACCGGCACCGGGCCAGGCGGTCGTCCGTCCGTCTTCCCGCCCAGCAGAAGGCAGGGCTGGCTCCATGACTGTCGCGACCGGCAATCCCTCCGGGGCGGTTCCCGCCCCGCCGCCGCACGACCTCGTCAAGGTCACCATCGACGGGATCGAACTCCAGGTGCCCAGGGGAACCCTGGTCATCCGAGCTGCCGAGATGATCGGCATTCAGATCCCCAGGTTCTGTGACCACCCGCTGCTCGACCCGGCCGGCGCCTGCCGCCAATGCGTCGTCGAGGTAGAGGGCCAGCGTAAGCCGTTGGCCTCGTGCGCGACCACGGTGAGCGAGGGGATGGTCGTGAGGACCCAACTGACCTCGCCCGTCACTGACAAGGCCCAGCGCGGGGTGATGGAGCTGCTGCTCATCAACCACCCGCTGGACTGCCCGGTCTGCGACAAGGGCGGCGAGTGCCCCCTGCAGAACCAGGCCATGTCACACGGCCACTCCGAGTCCCGCTTCGACGGAGTCAAGCGGACCTTCCCCAAACCGATCAATATCTCGACCCAGGTACTTCTGGACAGCGAGCGGTGCGTGCTGTGCGCCCGCTGCACCCGCTTCTCCAACCAGATCGCCGGCGACCCCTTCATTGATCTCATGGAGCGTGGCGCGCTGCAGCGAGTGGGCACCGGCGAGGGCGGACAGTTCCAGTCGTACTTCTCCGGCAACACCATTCAGATCTGCCCGGTTGGCGCGCTGACGTCCGCTGCGTACCGCTTCCGGGCACGTCCGTTCGACCTCACATCCTCGCCGAGCGTCTGCGAGCACTGCGCTGCGGGCTGTGCGATGCGCACCGACCACCGGCGCGGCAAGGTGCTGCGACGGCTCGCGGGCGACGACCCGGAAGTCAACGAGGAGTGGAACTGCGACAAGGGGCGCTTCGCGTTCCGCTACGCCCAACTGCCCGACCGGCTCACCACCCCTTTGGTACGGAACGCGCAGACCGGTGAGCTGGAGACAGCTAGCTGGCCCGAGGCGCTGCACACCGCGGCTGCCGGACTCGTCGCCGCGCGTGACCGGGCTGGCGGCAGCCAACCCGCTGGTGTGGGAGTCCTGGTCGGCGGCCGAGCCACCGTCGAGGACGCCTACGCCTACGCGAAGTTCGCCCGGGTGGCGCTCGGCACCAATGACGTCGACTTCCGGGTCCGCCCGCACAGCGGTGAGGAGGCCGACTTCCTGGCCGCCGCTGTCGCCGGGCGCGGCATCGACGTGGACGGCACCGGGCTGACCTACCGCGATCTGGAGGCCGCACCGGCTGTGCTGCTCGCGGGTTTCGAACCGGAGGAGGAGTCACCGATCGTCTTCCTGCGGCTGCGCAAGGCGGCGCGGAAGGGCCTGCAGGTCTTCTCCCTCACCACCCACACCTCCCGGGGACTGGCCAAACTCGGTGGCACGCTGCTGCCGACCGTGCCAGGCACCGAGGCCGACCGGCTGGACCAACTGGCCGGCAACGAGCCGCCGCCGGGGGAGGGCGCCCGGGCCGGCGAGCTGCTGCGATGCCCCGGCGCGGCGATTGTGGTCGGAGAGCGCCTTGCTACCGTGCCTGGGGCGCTCACCGCCGCTGTGCGACTCGCCGTGGCCACCGGGGCGCGGCTCTCCTGGATCCCCCGGCGCGCCGGCGAGCGGGGCGCGGTGGAGGCCGGAGCCTTGCCGGGGCTGCTGCCGGGCGGGCGACCCGACAGCGATCCTGACGCCCGCGCCGAGACCGAGGCTGTCTGGGGTGAGGGCTCCATCCCCGGCGGATATGGCCGCGACACCAGCCAGATACTGGCGGCTGCGGCGGGCGGCAACCTCGGGGCATTGCTGGTCGGGGGTGTGGAGACGGCGGACCTGCCGGACCCGGCCGCTGCCGAGAAGGCCATCGAACGGGTGCCGTTCCTGGTCAGCCTGGAGCTGAGGTCCTCCGCAGTCACCACCCGCGCCGATGTGGTGCTGCCGGTCGCGGCCGTTGCGGAGAAGGTCGGCAGCTTCCTCAACTGGGAAGGCCGCATACGGGCTTTCGAGGCGGCGGTCACGCCCGATCAGCTGACGCGGCGACCTCTGCCGTCCGATCTCAGGGTGCTCAGCATGTTGTCCGATGCCATGGACGCGTCCCTCGGCCTGCCCGACGTCGCATCTGCCCGTCGCGAGCTGGTTGCCCTCGGTCCATGGGCGGGGGAACGGCCGGACGTCCTTGACGATCCCCCCGAGGCGCTGCCCCGGCCAGGTGCAGGGCAGGCGATGTTGGCCGGCTGGCGGCAGCTGCTGGACAACGGCGTGCTGCAGGACGGCGACGACCACCTCGCAGGCACCCGTTCTCCCGCGTCGGTCAGGATGTCGCCCGTCACGGCCGCCGAGATCGGTGCGGTGGACGGCGGCGCGGTCACCGTGACCGGTCCTGCCGGGTCGCTCACCCTGCCGCTGGCCGCCACTCCCGACATGCCCGACCGTGTGGTCTGGGTCCCGCTCAACTCCACCGACGGCGGAGCCGCACGCACGCTCGGGGTGGGCCCCGGCCGCGTTGTCGACATCGCGTCGGCCGGCGTCGGCGCGGGCACCACCGTGGAGGAGTCCCGATGAACCGTCACCTCACAGTTCTGGCCGAACCCGGTGACCAACTCGACTTCTTCGGCCACGATCCGTGGTGGCTGGTGGTCGTCAAGGCGGTGTTCTGTTTCGCCTTCCTGATGCTGACCGTGCTGTTCTCCATCGTGTGGGAGCGCAAGGTCGTCGCCTGGATGCAGCTGCGCATCGGCCCCAACCGGCACGGCCCCTGGGGCATGCTCCAGTCGCTCGCCGACGGCATGAAGCTGATGCTGAAGGAAGACGTCATCGTCAAGCGCGCGGACAAGGTGGTCTACGTCCTCGCGCCGATCGTCGCGGCCATCCCGGCCTTCATGGCGATCGCGGTGATCCCCTTCGGCCCGGCCGGCAACGAGATCTCGATCTTCGGGCACCGCACCGCGATGCAGCTCACCGACCTGCC
>NZ_JBVIPA010000099.1:0-6053 GCF_055578365.1 Streptomyces sp. NPDC033131 | reverse complement strand
CCCAGCAACTCCCGCTGCCACAACGCATAATCCGCATACTGCACCGGCAACGCATCCCACACCGGCACCCGACCCTCACACCGCGCCGCATACGCCAGCGAGACGTCCCGCGCCAACGGCCCCATCGACCAGCCATCACCCGCAATGTGATGCACCACGACGACCAGCACATGCTCATCCGGACCCACCCCGAACAGGCTCGCCCGCAGCGGAATCTCAGCACCCAGATCGAAGGCATACGCCTGCGCCTGCGCCACCGCACCGCCGAGCTCGTCCTCACTCACCTCGGCGACGGCCAGCTCGAAGCCGCACTCCTCGACCGGCAGGATCTGCTGATACGGCTCTCCGTCCGCCACCGCGAACACTGTCCGCAGCACCTCATGCCGCTCCAGCACATCCAGCAGCGCCGCCTCCAGCGCCTGCCGGTCCAGCCGGCCGGTCAACCGCAACGACATCGGAATGTTGTAGGTCGCGCTCGGGCCCTCCAACTGGCCGATGAACCACAGCCGCCGCTGCGCGTACGACAACGGCACCCGCTCCGGACGCACCCCCGCCACCAGAGCCGGACGCGCCACACCCCCCTGACCCAACCGGCCCGCAAGCCCCGCCGGCGTCGGCACCTCGAACAGGGTCCGCAGCCCCACCTCCACACCCAAAACCGCACGCACCCGACTCACCAGACGCGTCGCCAACAGCGAATGCCCACCCAGCGCAAAGAAGTCATCGTCCACGCCGACCTGCTCCAGGCCCAGAACCTGCGCGAAGGCCTGGCACAGAATCTCCTCCTGCACCGATGCCGGCGCCCGGCCCCCACCCGCCGTATAGGAGGGAGCGGGTAACGCCTTACGGTCCAGCTTCCCGTTCACCGTCAACGGCAACTCACCCATGACCACGAAAGCCGACGGCACCATGTAGGCGGGCAGCCGGTCGGCCACGGAGTCCCTCAGCTCAGACTCCGCCGCATTGCCCACCACATACGCCACGAGGCGCTTGTCGCCCGGGGTGTCCTCCCGCACCACCACCGCCACCTGCTCGACCAGCGCATGAGCGCCCACCACCGCCTCAACCTCACCCGGCTCGATCCGGAAACCACGGATCTTCACCTGCGCATCGGCCCGCCCCGCGAAGATCAGACGACCTTCCGCCGTCCAGCGTGCGCGGTCCCCGGTCCGGTACATCCGCTCACCCGCGCCGCCGAACGGACACGCCACGAACCGCTCACCCGTCAGCGCCGCACGACCCAGATAGCCTCGCGCCAGCTGGCCCCCGGCGACGTACAACTCGCCTGCCACACCCACCGGGACCGGACGCAACCGCTCATCCAGCACGAACACCCCGAGGCCGGGAATGCCCTGCCCGATGGTGCTCCCGGATCTGGCCTCCGAAGCAGCCAGTTCCTGGAAGCTCACATGCACCGTGGTCTCCGTGATCCCGTACATGTTCACCATCCGCGGTCCGCCCGCACCATGGCGCGCCCACCATGGCTCCAGCCGCCCCGGATCCAGTTCCTCGCCACCGAACACCACCGCACGCAGGCGTGCCACCGCTGCCGGCCGCTCCTCCGCCGCCGCCATCAACTGGTAGAAGGCGGATGGCGTCTGGCTGAGCATGGTCACCCCCTCGCGCTCCAGCAGCGCGAAGAACTCCTGCGTCGAGCGCGACACCTCGAACGGCACGACAACCACACGGCCGCCGTGCAGCAGGGCACCCCACAGCTCCCATACCGAGAAGTCGAACGCGAACGAGTGGAACCAGCTCCACACGTCCTGCGGCCCGAACCCGAACAGTCCTTGTGTCTGCGCGAACAGCCCGGTCACGTTGCGGTGCGTCACCACGACGCCCTTCGGACGACCGGTCGACCCCGACGTATAGATCACATAGGCCGGGTGGTCCGGCAGCACACGCTCCACCAGAGGCGCAGCATGCAGCTCCGCCAGCTCGGCTGCCACCGACGGGTCGTCCACCGCCATCACCGGCACCCCGAAACCGCCCATCACCGGGCGCAGAGTCTCAGAGGTCAGCAGCAACCGGGCACCGGCGTCCGTCAGGGTGAACCCGATCCGGTCGGCCGGGTATGCGGGATCCACCGGCACATACACGCCTCCCGCCTTCACCACGGCGAGCATCGCCACCACGAGATCGACACCGCGCTCCAGCGCGATCGCCGTCCGGACCTCCGCTCCGACGCCGCGCGCTATGAGCAGGCGTGCGAGCTGGTTCGCCCGCGCATCCAACTCGCGATACGTCAGTGACCGCGCCTCAAACACCACCGCCACCGCATCCGGAGTCCGCGCCGCCTGCATCGCGAACAACCCCGGCAGCGTCGACACGTCGGCGTCCACCGCCGTCTTGTTCCACTCCACCAAGAGCTGGTCGTGCTGGGCCTCGTCGAGGATGTCGACCGCCGCCAGCGAGCTGCCCGGGTCGTCCTCCATCGCGGTGACGAGGTTGTCCAGGCACGTGTGCAGCAGTCGGCACACCGCCTGCCCGTCGACCGAGCCGACGGCATCCACAGTCAGAGCAAACTCGGTCCCAAGGTCTTCCACGGCCATCGTGACCGGATAGTTCGTCGCTTCACGCATCGAGACCGTGCTGATGCCCCCGGGCGCGGTACCGGCCTCCGGGTTACGCCTGGCAGCGCGACGCCTGCTGTGGCGGTAGTTGAAGAGGGAGGTGAACAGGGGGCTGCCGCCGGGTATGCCGCTCGCCTGCTGTGCGAGCGTCAGCGGTGCGTGCTCGTGCACCAGCAGCTCCGCCAGCTGGTTACGCACTCCCTCCAACGCCTCACCCACACCCACAGCGCCGACCCGCACCCGCACCGGCAGCGTGTTGATGAACAGCCCCGGCACCCGGTCCGCGCCCACACCCGCATTCATCCGCCCGAACAACACCGTGCCGAACACCACATCATCACGACCACTGACCGTGGCCAGAACCCGCGCCCACGCCAGATGGAACACCGACGCCGCACTCACCCCCAGCCCACGGGCGACCTCCCGCACCCGGACGCCAACCTCCTCATCCACGGGCAGGTGCGAGCGCACCACACCACTGCCATCACCATGCGCATCCATCAGCCCATACGGAGCCGTGGTCTCCTCCACATCACCCAGCAGCCCCGCGAAATACTCCTCGTGCTCGGCACGAGACACACCCAGCCGCGCCTGCGCGACGAAGTTCCGGAACGGCAGCGGCTCCGGCAGCGATCCCTCTCGACCCGACAGGAACGCGCCCATCTCCTCCAGCAGCACATCGTGCGTGGTGTGGTCCTGGACGAGGTGATGCATCCGCAGCAAGGCCAGCCACCGGCCCTCACCCGCCGGATGCGCCGCCGTGTGCACGTCGACCAGCGGGGCACGACCGATATCCATCACCGGCCCCGCCGTAGCGATCAGCTCCTGGACAGCAGCCGAGCCGACACAGCTCAGCTCCACCGGAACAACCGGCAGGACGGCCTGGCGGACCACGACCTGGACCGGCTCGCTCAATCCTTCCCACACGAAAGCCGTGCGATAGATGTCATGCCGGTCCACAACCTGCTGCAACGCCCCCAGGAACGCGTCCAGCCGCTCCCGCGAATCAAACGCCATCACCCGCGGCATCACATACGCATCCACCCCACCATCCGCCTCCAGCAGGTGATGGAAGAAAATGCCCTCCTGCAAAGGCGCCAACGGATAGACATCCGCGATGTTCGCCGCGCCACCCTCGACGGTCGCGACAACCCGTTCGACCTCCACAGCCGACAGCTCGACCAGGGGGAGCATGTCGGGAGTGAGGTGACCGGCACCGTCCGGAATCCGGTTGGGGGGCACCTCGACCGCCTCCGGAGCCGCGACCGCAGCCAGACCGGCCGGCGTCGGCGTCTGGAACAGCGCCCGCACCGAAACCGACACCCCCCGCCCACGCAACCGCTCCACCAGCGAAACCGCCAGCAACGAGTGGCCACCCAGCACGAAGAAGTCGTCGTCCACACCGACCTGGTCCACACCCAGAACCTGCGCGAACGCCTGGCACAGAATCTCCTCCTGCACCGACCCCGGCGCCCGGCCACCGCCTGCCTTCAAGGCGGGAGCGGGCAGCGCCTTGCGGTCGAGCTTGCCGTTCACCGTCAGCGGCAGCACGTCCAGCACCACCACCGCCGACGGCACCATGTACTCCGGCAGCCACTCGGCCGCGAAGCCGCGGAGCGATCGAGAGACCTCACCTGTCTCGGCATGCTCGCCGGCCATCACCACGTAGGCGACGAGGCGTTCGTCCCAGATGGTGACCGCCACGTCCGTCACTGCGTCATGACGAGCCAGAACCGCCTCGACCTCGCCCAGCTCGACCCGGAAGCCGCGCAACTGCACCTGCTGGTCACCACGGCCCAGATACTCCAGCCGCCCATCAGCGAGCCAACGGCCCACGTCCCCGGTCCGGTACATCCGCTCGCCCGCTCCACCGAACGGGCACGCGACGAACCGCGCGCCGGTCAACGCCGGGCGGTTCAGATAGCCACGTGCCAGGCCGGCACCCGCCACATACAACTCACCCGTCACACCTGCGGGCACCGGCCGCAGACCCTCATCCAGCACATACACGCGCAGGTCCGGAATCGCCGCGCCGATCACGCTGCCCCGCGCACCGGCCGCCACGTCCTGGTCCAGCTCGAGATACGAGACGTGCACCGTCGTTTCGGTGATCCCGTACATGTTCACCAACCGCGGCCCGCTGTTACCGTGCCGCGCGAACCAGCCGTCGAGCCGGCCCGGCTCCAGCGCCTCACCACCGAAGATGACATGCCGCAGCGACCAGTCGTCCTGCTCCGCCACCATCAGCTGGTAGAACGCCGACGGCGTCTGGTTCAGCACCGTCACCTGCTCGGCCGCCAGCAGTTGAGCGAACTCACGCGGCGAACGACTGACCACATACGGGACCACGACCAGCCGGCCGCCATGCAGCAAGGCCCCCCACAGCTCCCACACCGTGAAGTCGAACGCATACGAGTGGAACAGGGTCCACACATCGTCCGGCCCGAAGTCGAACCACTGCTGCGTCGACCCCAACAGCCGCACCACATTCTGGTGCGGCACGACCACGCCCTTCGGACGACCGGTCGACCCCGACGTATAGATCACGTACGCCGGGTGCTCCGGCAGCACTCCCACACAGAGATTGCTTTCGTCGTAACCGGCGACATCCACCTCATCCGGCCCGATCGTCACAACCGGCCGGACGTCCTCCAGCATGAAGGCGATGCGCTCCGCCGGATACTCCGGATCCACCGGAACATACGCCGACCCCGTCTTCAACACTGCCAGCACCGCGATGACCAGCTGCGCCGAACGCGGCAGAACCAGCGCCACGAACTGTTCCGGCCCCGCGCCTTTCTCCACCAGATGCCGGGCCAGACGGTTCGCCGCCGCATTCACCTCCCCATACGTCCAAGACCGTCCCTCGAACACCACGGCGACGGCATCAGGGCGAAGCGCGGCCTGCGCCTCGAACCGCTCAGGGATCGTCCCCCGATGAACCAGCTCCCCACTGCCACCAGCCCACTCGTCCAGGAGCATTCGGCGCTCATCCGCGCCGAGAATCTCCACACCCCCGATCGCCGCGTCAGGATCCGCTACCAGGCCCCCCAACAACCTCTCGAACCACTCGGCGAACCGCCCAGCCGTCTCCGCGCCGAAGACATCGGCGGCCGCAATCACGACGCCACGCAGACCCAGGGGCGCGCCGTCCGCGTCGAACACCTCGGTAGCCGTGACGGCCAGGTCGAACTTCGCGGTCGCTACGCCAACCCGCTCCGCCGACACCCCCGGCAGCCCAGAAGCCTGCACCCCCGGCAGGTCCACCGCCGCCTGCTCGTTGTTCTGGACCGTCAGCATCACCTGGAACAACGGGTGCCGTGCTGCGGACCGGGCCGGCGCCAGTTCCTCCACCAGCCGCTCGAACGGCACATCCTGATGCGCGTACGCCTGCAGACCGGTCTCCCGCACCTGCTCCAACAACTCGGCGAACGACGGATCACCCGACAGATCACTCCGAATGACCAGCGTGTTCACGAA
>NZ_JBVIPA010000098.1:0-7805 GCF_055578365.1 Streptomyces sp. NPDC033131 | reverse complement strand
TGGTGCCGGTGTGGGATGCGTTGCCGGTGCAGTATGCGGATTATGCGTTGTGGCAGCGGGAGTTGCTGGGTGATGAGGGTGATCCGGCAAGTGTGCTGTCGCGTCAGGTGGAGTACTGGCGTGGTGCGTTGGAGGGGGTGCCGGAGGAACTGGCGTTGCCGTATGACCGTGCCCGTCCGGTGGTGGCGTCGCATGAGGGGCATGCGGTGCGGGTGGATGTGCCGGCTGGGGTGCATGCGCGGTTGCGTGAGGTGGCGCGTGAGCGTGGTGTGACGGTGTTCATGGTGTTGCAGGCGGCGCTCGCGGTGACGTTGCACCGGCTGGGTGCGGGCACCGATATTCCGATCGGGTCGGCGATTGCCGGGCGGACGGATGAGGCGCTGGACGAGCTGGTCGGCTGCTTCGTGAACACGCTGGTCATTCGGAGTGATCTGGCGGGTGATCCGTCGTTCGCCGAGTTGTTGGAGCAGGTGCGGGAGACCGGTCTGCAGGCGTACGCGCATCAGGATGTGCCGTTCGAGCGGCTGGTGGAGGAACTGGCGCCGGCCCGGTCCGCGGCACGGCACCCGCTCTTCCAGGTCATCTTGACGATGCAGGACACGGTGTCGGCGGCCGGTGTGGGTGGATCCGGCGTGGTGGAGACCGGCTTGCGGGCCAGCGGCCTGCCGTTGAGCCGGGCCGGGGTGAAGTTTGATGTGGCGGTGCTGGTGGGGGAGCGGTTCGGTGCGGATGGTGCGCCGGCGGGTATCGGGGGCGTGGTGACCGGGGCTGCGGATCTGTTCGATCCCGGCACGGTGACCCGGATGGCGGACAGTCTGGCTGTGCTGCTCGCCGCATTGACGGAGGATCCGTCACTGCCGGTCAGCGCGGTGGATGTCCTGGACCCGGTTGAGCGTCGGCGGGTGTTGGTGGAGTGGAATGACACTGCTGTGCCGGTGGCTGGGGTGTTGGTGCCGGAGTTGTTCGCGGTGCAGGTGGCGCGGAACCCGGACGCGGTGGCGGTGGTGCAGGCCGGCGTGTCGGTGTCCTACGCGGAGCTCGAGGCGCGGGCTAATCGGCTGGCGCATTTCCTGCGGGCGCAGGGGGTGGGTGCCGAGTCGGTGGTGGGTCTGTGTCTGCCGCGGGGCGTGGAGACGCTGGTCGGGATTCTGGGCGTGTGGAAGGCGGGGGCGGGTTATCTGCCGCTGGATCCGGGTCAGCCGGCGGAGCGGATCGCGTTCCAGCTGCGGGACAGTCGTGCGGTGCTGACGCTGACGACGGAAGAGATTGTGGATGGTCTTCCGGCGGGCCGGCATCGGCTGGTGGCGGTGGATGACACGTTGATGGTGATGCAGCTTGCGGCTGCTCCGGTGACGGTGCCGGTGGTGGAGGTGCGGCCGGGGCAGGTGGCGTATGTGATCTATACGTCGGGGTCGACGGGGCGTCCGAAGGGTGTCGTGGTCACTCATGCGGGGCTGGCGAATTATGTGTCGTCGGTGCCGGCCCGGGTCGGGTTCGGGGGGCGGGGTGGCCGGTTCGCGGTGTTGCAGGGGCAGGCGACGGACTTGGGGAACACGACGGTGTTCGCGAGTCTGGTGTGTGGGGGTGAGCTGCACTTCCTGGACGAGGAGGCGGTCACCGACCCGGGCGCGGTCCGCGGTTATCTCACCGAGCACGGCATCGACTTCCTCAAGGCGGTGCCGTCGCATGTGGCGGCGCTGGGGGTGGATGCGGTGGGGTCGGTGCGGTCGCTGGTGCTGGGTGGTGAGGCGGCCCCGGCCGGACTCGTCCGCGAGCTCCTCGCGGCCGGCGGGGAGCGGTCGCTTTTCAATCATTACGGTCCGACGGAGACGACGATCGGTGTGGCCACGGCCTTGTTGACGGGCGTGCACGCGGCGTCCGGGGTGGTTCCGGTGGGCCGCCCGGTGGCGAACACCCGGTTCTATGTGCTGGACGGGACACTGCAGCCGGTGCCGCCGGGTGTGGTGGGTGAGTTGTATGTGGCGGGTGTGCAGCTGGCGCGGGGTTATGTCGGCCAGCCGGGGCTGACGGGTGAGCGGTTTGTGGCGTGTCCGTTCGGGGCCGTGGGTGAGCGGATGTACCGGACGGGGGACCGGGCGCGGTGGACGGCGGACGGGCAGCTGGTGTTCGCGGGCCGTAGCGATGAGCAGGTGAAGATCCGTGGTTTCCGGATCGAGCCGGGCGAGGTCCAGGCGACTGTGGCCGCCCATCCGCAGGTCGGCCAGGCGGCGGTGGTGGCCCGGGAGGACATGGCGGGTGATGTGCGGCTGATCGCGTATGTGGTCGCCGATGACGAGGACGTGGATCCGGCCGCGTTGAGTATGTCGGTGCGGTCCTTTGCCGGGGGGCGTCTGGCGGACCATATGGTGCCCTCGGCGGTGGTGGTGCTGGACGCGCTGCCCCTGACGGGCAACGGCAAACTCGACCGCGGGGCGCTTCCCGCCCCCGACTACGCCACGGCGTCGGCGGCTGGTGGCCGGGCGCCGGGGTCGGTGCAGGAGGAGATCCTGTGCCAGGCCTTCGCTCAGGTTCTGGGTGTGGACCAGGTCGGTGTGGACGACGACTTCTTCGTGCTGGGCGGCCACTCACTGCTGGCGGTTTCGCTGGTGGAGCGGTTGCGTGGGCGGGGGGTGTCGGTTTCGGTGCGGGCGCTGTTCCAGACGCCGACGCCGGCCGGTCTGGCCGCGGTCGCGGCTCCGGAGGCGGTCGAGGTGCCCCCCAACCGGATTCCGGACGGTTCCGGTCACCTCACTCCCGACATGCTCCCCCTGGTCGACCTGTCGGCTGCGGAGGTCGAACGGATCGTCGCGGCCATCGAGGGAGGCGCGGCGAACATCGCGGACATCTACCCCCTCGCACCCCTCCAGGAAGGCATCCTCTTCCACCACCTGATGTCCGGTCAGGGCAGCGGCGCGGACGGATACGCGGCACCCGCCATCATCCAGTTCGACTCGCGAGAACGTCTGGACGCCTGCCTCGCAGCTCTGCAGGGCGTGGTGAACCGGCATGACATCTACCGCACGGCTTTCGTGTGGGAGGGCCTGAGCGAGCCGGTCCAGGTGGTCACCCGCCAGGCCGTCCTGCCGGTCACCGAGCTCGCGCTCGACCCACAGGGACCGGATACCGCGGAACAGCTGATCGCCGCGGCAGGCTCGGTGATGGATATCGGTCGTGCCCCGTTGATCGATGTGCACACGGCTGCGCATCCGGACGGTGGGGGGCGCTGGCTGGCAGCGCTGCGCCTGCATCATCTGGTGCAGGACCACACCGCACAGGATGTGCTGCTGGAGGAGATGGGTGCGTTCCTGTCGGGTCGGGAGGGGTCGTTGCCGGAGCCGTTGCCGTTCCGGAACTTCGTCGCGCAGGCGCGGTTGGGTGTGTCTCGTGCCGAGCACGAGGAGTATTTCGCGGGGCTGCTGGGTGATGTGGAGGAGACGACGGCTCCGTATGGGCTGATGGATGCGCATGGTGATGGCAGTGGTGTGGTGCGCTCGCACCTGCCCGTGGATGAGGAGGTCGGCGCCCGGGTGCGGGAGGTCGCCCGTGGGCTGGGGGTGAGTGCGGCGTCGGTGTTCCATCTGGCGTGGGCGCGGGTTCTGGCCACGGTCAGTGGTCGTGATGATGTGGTGTTCGGCACGGTGTTGTTCGGGCGGATGAATGCGGGTGTGGGCGCGGACCGGGTGCCGGGGCTGTTCATCAACACGCTGCCGGTGCGGGTGCGGGTCGGCGCTGTGGGTGTGGGTGAGGCGTTGGAGGGAGTGCGTAACCAGCTGGCGGAGCTGCTGGTGCACGAGCACGCACCGCTGACCCTCGCACAGCAGGCGAGCGGCATACCCGGCGGCAGCCCCCTGTTCACCTCCCTCTTCAACTACCGCCACAGCCGGCGTCGCGCTGCCGCATCCGGCCCGGAAGGCGACAGCGCACCCAGAGGCGTCAGGATGCTGCTCTCCCGGGACGCCACCAACTATCCGGTGGCCGTCTCCGTGGACGATCAGGAGTCCAGGTTCGCGCTGATCGTGGATGCGGTCGATCCGGTGGACGGACAGGCGCTGGCCCATCTGCTGCACACGTGCCTGGCCAACCTCGTCACCGCGCTCGAAGACCACCCAGGCAGCTCGCTGTCGGCAGTGGACGTCCTCGACGAGGCCCAGCACAACCAGCTCCTCGCCGACTGGAACGACACGGCCGCCGAGGCGGGGCCCGAGGTGCCGATGGTGCCGGCGATGATCGCGGCGCAGGTGGCGCGGAACCCGGACGCGGTGGCGGTGGTGCAGGCCGGCGTGTCGGTGTCCTACGCGGAGCTCGAGGCGCGGGCTAATCGGTTGGCGCATTTCCTGCGGGCGCAGGGGGTGGGTGCCGAGCGGGTGGTGGGTCTGTGTCTGCCGCGTGGGGTGGAGACGCTGGTCGGGATTCTGGCGGTGTGGAAGGCGGGGGCAGCCTATCTGCCGCTCGACCCGGGGCAGCCGGCGGAACGTCTTGCATTCCAACTACGCGACAGCGGCGCGGTGCTGACGCTGACGACGCAGCAGAACCTGGCAGGCATTCCAGCCGATGGGCATCGGCTGGTGGCGGTGGACGACACAGTCGTGGCGGCGCAGCTTGCGGCTGCTCCGGCGGTGGCACTGGAGGGTGTCCTGTCGTCGGGGCAGGTGGCGTATGTGATCTATACGTCGGGGTCGACGGGGCGGCCGAAGGGTGTCGCGGTCACTCATGCGGGGCTGGCGAATTATGTGTCGTCGGTGCCGGCCCGGGTCGGGTTCGGGGGGCGGGGTGGCCGGTTCGCGGTGTTGCAGGGGCAGGCGACGGACTTGGGGAACACGACGGTGTTCGCGAGTCTGGTGTGTGGGGGTGAGCTGCACTTCCTGGACGAGGAGGCGGTCACCGACCCGGGCGCGGTCCGCGGCTACCTCACCGAGCACGGCATCGACTTCCTCAAGGCGGTGCCGTCGCATGTGGCGGCGCTGGGGGTGGATGCGGTGGGGTCGGTGCGGTCGCTGGTGCTGGGTGGTGAGGCGGCCCCGGCCGGACTCGTCCGCGAGCTCCTCGCGGCCGGCGGGGAGCGGTCGCTTTTCAATCATTACGGTCCGACGGAGACGACGATCGGTGTGGCCACGGTCTTGTTGACGGGCGTGCACGCGGCGTCCGGGGTGGTTCCGGTGGGCCGCCCGGTGGCGAACACCCGGTTCTATGTGCTGGACGGGACACTGCAGCCGGTGCCGCCGGGTGTGGTGGGTGAGTTGTATGTGGCGGGTGTGCAGCTGGCGCGGGGTTATGTCGGGCAGCCGGGGCTGACGGGTGAGCGGTTTGTGGCGTGTCCGTTCGGGGCCGTGGGTGAGCGGATGTACCGGACGGGGGACCGGGCGCGGTGGACGGCGGACGGGCAGCTGGTGTTCTCCGGCCGTGCGGATGAGCAGGTGAAGATCCGGGGTTTCCGGATCGAGCCGGGCGAGGTCCAGGCGGCTGTGGCCGCCCATCCGCAGGTCGGCCAGGTGGCGGTGGTGGCCCGGGAGGACACCCCGGGCGACGTCCGGCTGATCGCGTACGTCGTCGCAGCCGCGGACGCCGTAACTGATGCACTTCCCGGTGATGTACGGGGCTTTGCACTCGGACGGTTGCCGGAGTACATGGTGCCGTCGGCGGTGGTGGTGTTGGACGAGCTGCCGCTGACGGCGAGCGGAAAACTGGATCGCAAGGCCCTGCCTGCCCCGGAGTATGCCGGTGGTGGGGGGCGTGGTCCGGCGTCGGTGCAGGAGGAACTCCTGTGCCAGGCGTTCGCGCAGGTCCTCGGCCTGCCTGCGGTCGGAGTCGACGACGACTTCTTCGCGCTGGGCGGCCACTCGCTGCTGGCGACCAGGCTGATCAGCGAAGTACGGGAGCAACTGGGAGCGGAGCTGCCCATCCGGGCGGTCTTCGCCGCCCGCACGCCGGCCGGGCTCGCGGCCCAGCTCGCACATCAAGGTAATAGCCGTCAAAGAGTGAGGCCCGCGCTGCGGCCGATGCGCAGCCAGGAGGAGTCCTGATGATCCCGCTTTCGTTCGCCCAGCGTCGGCTGTGGTTCCTGGCGCAGCTGGAGGGTCCGAGTACGACGTACACGAACCCCACCGTGCTGCGCTTCTCCGGGTCGCTCGACCACGAAGCGCTGGAAGCTGCGCTGCGGGATGTCCTGGAGCGGCATGAGGTGCTGCGGACGGTGTTCCCGGCGCCTGACGGAGAGCCGTACCAGCGAATCCTTTCGGTCAGCGAAACCGGCTTCGCACTGGTCGTCGCGGACGTGGCTCCGGAGCAGCTGACCGAGACCGTGGCGCGCACGGCGCGGCAGGCATTCGACCTGGCTACGGAGATCCCGCTGCGGGCCCACCTGTTCGTCGTGGGTCCGGACGAGTATGCGCTGGTCGTCGTGGTGCACCACATCGCGTGGGACGCCTGGTCGGCGGGGCCGCTGGCGCGGGATCTGTCGGTGGCGTACGAGGCGAGGCGCACGGGCACGGAGCCTGGGTGGGAGCCGCTGCCGGTGCAGTACGCGGACTACGCCCTGTGGCAGCGGGAACTGCTCGGAGACGAGAACGACCCGGACAGCGTGCTGTCGCAGCAGGTGGAGTACTGGCGGGAGGCGTTGGCGGGGGTCCCGGAGGAGCTGGCGCTGCCGACCGACCGGCCGCGGCCTGCGGTGCGTTCCTACCGCGGGCACCAGGCTGAGCTGGCGGTCCCGGCGGAAGTGCACGGGCGGCTGGTCGCCCTGGCACATGAGCGAGGCATGAGCCTCTTCATGGTGCTGCAGGCCGCGCTTGCGGTGACGTTGTCCCGGCTCGGCGCCGGTACGGACATTCCGATCGGCTCCGCCATCGCCGGCCGCACTGACAAGGCGCTGCACGACCTTGTCGGATTCTTCGTCAACACGCTGGTCGTCCGCACCGACCTTGCCGGCGATCCGACGCTCGCCGAGGTGCTGGAGCAGGTCCGGGAGACGAGCTTCGGTGCGTTCGAGCACCAGGATCTGCCGTTCGAACGGCTGGTGGAGGAGCTGGCACCTGCCCGCTCCATGACGCGGCATCCGCTGTTCCAGGTGATGTTGACGCTGCAGAACGCCGGCTCGGCGAAGCTGGATCTTTCCGGTCTCAAGCCTTCCCGGATGGCTGCGGGAGCTCCCACGGCCAAGTTCGACCTCGATGTCACCGCCGCCGAGACTTTTGGTGCCGACGGCGCTCCCGCGGGTATGCGGGGCATGGTTGTCGCGGCTGCTGATCTGTTTGATGGGGAGACATCTGTCCAGATTGCGCATCGCTGGGTTCGGGTGTTGTCGGCGTTTGCTGGGGATCTGTCCGTGCGGGTGAGTGCGGTCGAGATTCTTGATTCTGCTGAGCGTCAGAAGTTGCTGGTGGAGTGGAATGACACGGTGGTGGATGTGGGTGTGTCGACTTTGCCGGGGTTGTTTGGGGTGCAGGTGGAGCGGACTCCGGATGCGGTGGCGGTGGTGTTTGAGGGGCGGTCGTTGACGTATCGGGAGGTGGATGCGCGGGCGAATCGGCTGGCGCGGTTGTTGATGGGTGGTGGGGTGGGTCCGGAGAGTGTGGTGGGGTTGGCTTTGCCGCGGTCGGTGGATTTGGTGGTGGCGGTGTTGGCGGTGGTGAAGGCGGGTGCGGCGTATCTGCCGATTGATATGGAGTATCCGGCTGACCGGATTTCTTTTCTGTTGGATGATGCTGCGCCGGTTTGTGTGGTGACGGCGTCGGTGGATGCTGCGGTGGGTGTGTTTGGTGGGGTGGAGTGTGTGGTGCTGGGTGATCGGGGTGTGGAGGAGCGGCTGG
>NZ_JBVIPA010000097.1:0-7901 GCF_055578365.1 Streptomyces sp. NPDC033131 | reverse complement strand
TTCCTGCGGCCCTGAGCCACCGTCCGGGTCTTGCGGATCTCGAACATCGCAACCCCTTGAACTGGGGGTGTTGCGACGATCGCTAGAACCTAAGCTCCAGAGCGGGGGCCTTCTGCTGCGCCTACGCGCCGGCCGTCTCGGCCACGCTCGGCGGGTCCGGCAGCCGTGGCGGGTTGAACAATCGCTGCGCCTTACGGGCGTTCTCCTCCCGCACCGCGGTCAGCCACCGCCACAGACCGACCGGCGCCAGCCCCGGGCACGCCAAGCGGTGCGCTATCCGGCACACCGCACCCCGCGCCGGCTCGGCATGCCTCGCGTTCCAGGCAACGCCATTCTCGTCGACCATCCATCGCTGCCCCGGCGGCACGAAGTGCGACGGCAGCACCTCAACGGGGTCCAGTGGCTCGAGCAGAACCCACGCCTCCGAATATGTCGGGAACCGATCCGCCGTCAGCCCGCACTCCGGACAGACGGGCGGCGCCGGCGGGGCAGGAGCCGTCGCTCCCACACGCAAAGCCTCCGCCCGATCCTCGATCACCTCGCGCTGATCCCAATACGCCTTGTTGAACCCAACGGCAGCCTCGCCGAAATCGCCCATACCGACAGAGTCCGCAGGACAACGGTCAACCCGACAGGGCGCGAACCAGACGGGACACCTGCGGTCACTCAGGCACGGAACGGCAGCCGAGACAACCCACGGCAACAGCCGACGCACGCGACCCACAGGCGGCGGCTGAACAGGCGGTGTAGACGCCCAGGTGGGGCATGATGTCCGCCTCGACCGGGAGGGACAACACGAGATCACGGCTGCCATGGCCACGCCGACGAGGCGAATACGTCACCGCTCAAACCGACCCCTCTGGGGAGGCGATTGCCAAGTACCTTGCCCACGCTTCACCCGTGTAAGCGACGCACTCAGCGAACTCGCCAAAGCCTGGAACGACCAGCATCGCCAGCGGGACGAACCGCGAGACACGCCCTGACGCGACGGTGCGCCCAGCCGGGGCGCACGGTGTCCGGTCAGATCGCGTGTCGCCCATGAGGCGCTGAGTGCCAGCCTTGCGATCTCTTTCAGCTTGGCCTTCTTCCCTTCAAAAGGCTCCATCTGCGCCCGCAGCTCTCCCAGGAGCCGACCTTTCTGGCACAAGCCGCGCACTCGGATGAAGCTTCCGCCGTCGCCGGCGCTGACGCTTGCTGCGGAAAGGAAGTTGGGCATCCAGCGGGGACCGAATGCCCCTGATCTTCATGGCTTCGAGCCCGCCGCTGGTCCGATAGCGTTTTTTGCCTCGGTCTCCGAGAGCATCCACGGGGGCAAGATCCGATCCTTCGTGGCCCACGACTTGATCGCGGCGGGCTTGACGCCGGCCAGCGGACACGCCGCGTCGATGCCGATCAACGGGTCGAGTTCAACCTTGTCCGTGCCGGGCTGACGCCGTGACCGTCAAAAGAGGGGCACCGCGTTAGCGCCGATCACCCAAACGGTTCGACCACGGCGAGCCGACGGCCTCCAACCACGCCTGCACCGGCGGGTAAACGCCGCCCGGTACGTACTCGGCCAGCCTCGCCGGCGGCACCCACGCCACCTCCGCCACCTCCCGCGGGCTCGCCGCGTGTGCCTCGCCCGCCAGCAGCTGGCACGCCACGTACACCACCCGCCAGCCCGTCGCGGGATGTACCCGACTCCCCAGCACCACCAGCGGCTCGACCGCGATGCCCGCCTCCTCCCCGGCCTCCCGGGCTGCAGCCCTCGCAGCCGACTCGTCCGGCTCGACCTTCCCCGAGGGGAACGTCCACAGCAGGGCGCCAGCCGAGAAGGTACGGCGGATCAGGAGGACGCGGCCCGCGTGAGCGACCACCGCACCCGCGATCAGGCAAGTCGAACGCACCCGAAAACCTCAGCTCTTCCTCTGGGCAGCGCTGTTCCCGGCATCCCGCCCGCCGGACGCGGACATCATGCCCCATGAGCGACCAGCAGCAGCCCGCCACCGGTCGGCGCCCCTGGTGGATCTGGGCCACAGCACCAGCCCGCGCAGCCCTCTTCATCGCCGCCCTCATATGGGGACCCTGGTGGATCGAAAACGACCACCGTACGGCGACAAGAAGCAGCTGGTCCCCAGCGCCGGAACCATCGTTATCGGCTTCCCCGCCATGCTGTCTGCGCCGGAATCGTCGCCGGTGTAGCCCCCTACTACCGCCGGACGGACCTGCTGGACGGGGCCAGCGTGTCACGCGGCATCGAGGTTACCGCGGGGCAGTTGCGTGTGCTGCTGGCGTACTACACCTATGAGCACCAGCCCGTCCCGGCGGGCCGGGCTTCGGGGCGGGCGGAGCGGAAGCGGTGTGCCCCACAGGTGACGCTGCCCCAGGCAGTCAGGACCGGTGGTGTATCTCCTCGCCGGCATCTCGCCGGTTGCCGTACTTCTCGGCGAGTCCGCGGTAGCGCCAGATGGCGGCGGCGATGAGCCAGGAGACCGTGAAGATGGCGACCACGATGTAGCCGAGCAGTTCGAAGTGGTCGGCGAGGGAGGCGTAGGTGCTGAGGAGTCCCCTGGCTCCGGTGGCGTCGGTGACGAACCCCGCGATGTAGACGCTGGCGATGAACGCGGCCACGGCCACGGTCATGCCGGTGGTGGCGATGTTGTAGTAGAGCCTGCGGGCGGGGCTGCGGTAAGCCCACGTGTACAGGCGGGTCATCAGCATGCTGTCGGCGGTGTCGAAGGCGCTCATTCCCGCGGCGAAGAGCAACGGGAGGGAGAGCACTGCGAGGGTGGGCAGGCCGGACCCGTGGGTGGCGGCACTGGCCGACAAGGAGAGCAGGGTGATCTCGCTGGCGGTTTCCAGGCCGAGGCCGAAGAGGATGCCGACCGGGTACATGTGCCATGACGAACGGATCAGCCCGCGGGCGCGGTGGCCGAGGATCCGGTTCATCAGGCCTCGGTTGAGCAGCTGCTGCTCGAGCTCGCCCTGGTCGAGCCGGCCCTGCGTCATACGCCGCCACAGGGCGACAATGCCTGTCAGCACCATGAGGTTGAGCACGGCGACGAGCAGCAGGAACAGCATGGCGACGATCTGGGAGACCAGGCCTCCGACATGACGGAAGGTGCCGATGCCCGAGCCGGCGGCGCCCGCGGCGAGCGCGACGACGAGGGCGAGGGCGAGGACCACCGTGGAGTGGCCCATGGCGAAGAAGAAGCCCACGCCGACGGGTCTGCGTCCGCGTTGCATCATCAGTCTGGTGGTGTCGTCGATGGCGGCGATGTGGTCGGCGTCGAAGGCGTGCCGCATGCCGAGTGTGTAGGCGAGGGTTCCGGCGCCGGCGAAGGCCCCGGCGCCGGCCGGGCCGCGGGCGTAGAAGAGGTACAGGCTCCATCCGATGACGTGCAGGGCGGCGATGACGCCGACGATGCCCGTGATGCGCAGCCGTTCGGCGCGGCTCCATCGGCCGGCGGTGATGGTCGTTGTGGTCACACACACATCCTTGGCAGGGGGCACCGCGCGGTGCCGTCATCGGCGGTGAGAGGGGGCGGGCCGCACCCGCTGGTCGTGAGCGATTGACGGGTGCGGCCCTGGCGGACGGGACGGAACGGTCGTCCTGGTGGTGCGGGCGTGGGAACGGGTTACGCCCCGAGCAGGGCACGCATCTCGTCCTCGGCGACCAGATCGTGATCGACCAGTACGCGTTCGAGTGCGGCGAGCCAGTGCTCGTAGTACTGCCAGTTGCCCTGCTCGGTCGCCGAGGCGGCCTCCCATTCGCCGATGGCGTGGATGAGCCGCTGCTGGAACGCGTCCCAGGGGTAGTGACCGAACTCCGACAGGGCGACGGCGACGCCGAACGCCCGGCGCTGCCAGTCGGCGTCGAAGGTGGGCGCGTTCATGTCGGTGACGCAGGTGTCATGCAGGGGCGAGGCGGGGGCGGTGGCCTCCATAGGACTGCCTTTCTCTGGTCTCCGGGTGCGGCTCAGGCGACGGGGGAGGGAACCTCGGCGATGCCGATCATCGATTCGGTGGTGACCAGGGCGGCGAGCTGTTCCTCGGTCATGCCGTCGGATCCGGCGGGCCGTTGCGGAACGACGAACCAGCGAGAATGACCGCTGCTGTCCCAGACGCGCAGTTCGACGGACGGGTCGAGGTCCAGGCCGGTCTCCTTGAGCACCACACGGGGTTCCCGGGCGGCGCGGGCGCGGAAGGTCGGGTCCTTGTACCAGTACGGAGGGAGGCCGAGCACGGGCCAGGGGAAGCAGGAGCAGAGGGTGCAGATGACCAGGTTGTGCACGCCGGGGGTGTTGGCCACTGCTTGCAGGTGTTCGCCTTCGGCGCCGTCCATGCCGACGGGGAGGTCGAGTTCCGCGACGGCGGCCGGCGTGTCCTTGACGAGTCGTTCCGCGAACTCCGCGTCGGTCCAGGCGCGGGCGACGATCTTGGCTCCGTTGAGCGGCGTCATGTCGGCCTCGAAGTAGCCGAGGACCTTGTCGACGGTGGCGTCGGTGATCACCCCCTTCTCGATGAGCAGGGCTTCCAACGCCCTTACGCGGGCGGCGCTGTGGGCTTCGCGGTCCTCGGGGTAGCCGAACTGCACGGTCACTGCTGTTCCTCCATCGCGTGGGTGAGGTAGGTCTGGTAGAGCTCGCCGTAGAGCACGGCACCGGGTTCGGCGAGTTCTCCCCAGATGTCGGTCGGTTCGAAGCGGACGGCGTAGACGGGCATCGGCTCGCCGATGCCGTCGGGCCCGGTGGAGCAGAAGTAGCCGTAGTCGCCTTCGAAGACGCGCTCCACGGTGCCGGTGCGGCCGCGCAGATTGCCCGGCAGCCGGGTGTGTTCGGTGGGCGGCACGTCCTTGACGGTCACCCGGTCACCGACGGCGAAAGCCGGAGAGTCGGCCGGCCCCTGGCGGGGGGAGTCGCCCTCACGCAGGTAGCGCATGACCTGGTCGTCGATGCGTTCGTCCCCACCCTCGGGCAGGTCGAGTCCCGGAGCCTGGAGATACTCCGCGGCCTTCGCCTCCAGCTCCTCCGCGGTGATGTAGCCCTGGGAGACGAAGAACCCGCCGATGCCGCCGAGCCACTTCTCGTAGTAGCGGTACTGGAAGTAGGCGAAGGGGTGCATGGCCTCGGCGCCCTTGCGCAGGTCCGCCCAGGTCCAGACTGAGGAGAAGGAGGTGGGAACGTCCTCGATCGGGTACTGGGGCACGGCATCGCCGAGATGGGCGCTGAGTCCCATCATCGCTACGTGGATGCCGAAGATGCGCTGCTCCCAGTCCTCGACGAAGACGCGGGGTTCGTAGGTGACGGGACCGAGATTTTCCAGGCCACCCAGGTGGTGCTGCAGCTTCATGACTGTCCTTCCGGGGTCGGCTCAGCGGCCGGACGTGCGGTCATCGCGGCTCCCCAGTACTCCGAGGCGATGCCGAAGACTGCGCCCAGGGCCATGGCCAGCGCCGCGACGAGCGCCGGGTTGCTGAGGGATGTGGTGGTGATGTCGTGCCCGGTGGCGGCCACCGTGCCCACCGTGGAGGCGAATCCCCACACGATGGCCGGGAGTTTCGAGAGCAGGGAAAGCTTCGACGCCTGCACCATGGCGGCACTGCCGACACCCACGGTGACGGCTGCGATGGTGGTGCCGCCGCCCAGCGCGTGGATGACCAGCAGCGTCAGCGAGGCGATGACAATGCCGGTCAGGTTCGAGGCGATCGACCGCACCAAGCCGTCGGTGCCGGCTCCGAGGATGAAGAAGGAGGCCCAGGCGATGAAGATGACCCAGACCGGAATGGTCAGGACGGTCGCGGTCATCAGCGTGGCGACTCCTCCGAGTACGCCGATACTGATGGACAAAGCATTTAGCTGGCGCATGGCTAAAACACTCCTCTGACGTCGAGTTCTAATGAACCGGCGGAATTTATGCCCGAGCGTGGGCAGGCGAAAATTGACCCACTGAGGGGCGGAAGGGAATGGGAAACCGTGGCGTGAAAGCGTCGCGCAAGGCCCGGTTATTGGCGCCGAATGCGGTACGTCTTGTCCTTTGACTCGACGTGGATATCCGTGCTTCTTCAGCTCCTGCTGCCACATACGCCCTGGCAGAGGGCCACTTGACAGCAAGTACCGTCGATGCCGATTGTGTCGGCTCTGGTGCGGTGAGACACCAATAGGTTCCGGCTATCGTGTTTCGTTCAAGTTAACGATGACTGAATAAATGATGTCCGGAATTGACGGGGGCGGTTTTGTGGTGTCAACGCAGAAAAAGCCGCCCAGGCCTGTCGATGAGGCCACGGGAGGCTGCAAGGTCAATATGGACACTGGACCAAACAGGTCTTCGTGCGGTTAGTATTTCTTACTTGGTATCTCCGGGAACCCGGAGCGGCGGATACCGGGCCGGGTGATTTGCTCGGCTCCCACGTTCCCGCCTGACGGGGCACGGGCCAAGGGCTGCAACGGACACGCGAGCCACGCTTTCGGACACGAGGGCAGGACTCGCGGTCCCCTGGAGGAGGTCGGAGTATGAACCGGACTGTCGAGGCCACGGATCGCGGCACCGAACGAACGATGGTGTTCGTCCTGTACGACAAGGTCACGCTGCAGGACGTGGCGGCGCCGCTGGAGATCTTCGCCCGGGCCAACGACTTCGGGGCCCGTTACCGGGTGCTGCTGGTCTCGCCCACGGGGCAACCGGTCGGAACGACCGCGTTCACCCGGCTGAGCGCGGATTTTCCGGTGAGTGACGCTCCCGGCTCCATCGACACCCTCCTGGTGCCGGGAGGTGTACCCGCCGACTTCACCTTCGCCTCGGGCACGCACGACATACCGGAGGAGCTGACCCCGGACACGGTTCCCGAAGCACTGGCGATGGTCCAGGAGTTGGCGCCCCGGGCATCGCGGATCGCCTCCGTCTGCACCGGGGCGTTCGTGCTGGCAGCCCTCGGGATGCTGGACGGACGCCGAGCGACGACCCACTGGGCGCACTGTGCGCGGCTCGCCCGGGAATACCCGCGCATCGAGGTGGATCCGGATGCCCTCTTCGTCCAGGACGGCCCCTTCGTGACCGGTGCCGGCATCAGTGCGGGCACCGACATGGCTCTGGCCATCGTCGAGAACGACTACGGCACCGACGTCGCCCGCAAGGTCGCCCGATGGATGGTCGTCTTCCTGCAACGGCCCGGCGGCCAGGCCCAGTTCAGCGTCTGGTCCGAGGCGGGCGCCCCCACCACGCGCGGCCTGCGCCAGGTCCTGGACTCAGTGGTCCTCGAACCGGCCGCGGACCACTCGACTGCCGCCATGGCCACCCGCGCCGCGGTGAGCGAACGCCACCTGGCGCGGATGTTCCGCGACGAGGTGCGCATGACGCCGGCCCGCTACGTGGAACAGACCCGGCTGGAAGCGGCCAAGCTTCTCCTGGTGACCGGCGATGCGAGCCAGGAGTCCGTCGCACGGCGTGCCGGCTTCGGCTCCCCGGAGACGATGAGACGGATCTTCCGCCGCAACCTCGGAGTCTCGCCGGGCGGCTACCGCAGCCGGTTCCGTACCACCGGCATCGACCGACGGCAGCCGGAGTCCGACCAGGATGACTGATGGCGACGCATGTCCGTGGCCACATCTGCCACGGCCCGTGGACCCTTGTGGAGGCCGATGACGTGCGCGGACGCCGACTCACCTCGTGGCCGAGCACCGCACGGATCTACGCCATGCAGGAGCCGAGGTCACCGACAAGGAGGCTGCCATCGACGGCCAGTTCACCTCGAGCGGGTCGCCCGACGACTTGCCGGCCTCCTGCGCCGCCATCGTCGAGCAGTTCGCCCAGGCCGGCCGCCCCTAGCCCCAATGCCGGTGACTTAGATGCCCTGCGCTCGTTGGTTGTGGTGTGGCGAGGGTGGGGCAGGTCAAGTCGCCTGCGGGCGAGCGTTTGTCGGACCG
>NZ_JBVIPA010000096.1:0-8418 GCF_055578365.1 Streptomyces sp. NPDC033131 | reverse complement strand
AGACGCCGAATCGCCCTGGAGGCGATTCGCCTTTCCCTGCCCTGCTCCGCAGGAGCTTCGTTTCCTCCCCGGCTGAAGGCCGGGGTATCCACGAACGAATCACGATGAAGGGCAAGATCGCGCTGGGCGCCGTCGTCGGAGTCGTCGTGATCGGCGCCGTGTCGGCGAACGCCGGAGACGGCGGATCCGGCAAGAGCAGCAAGAGCGGCAAGGGCTCTTCGGCCTCCGCGCAGAGCAAGCCCGGCGGGAAGAAGAGCAAGGACGCGGGGACGACGAAGGTCGTGGAGAAGAAGATCGCGTTCTCGGGGGACGGCGACTTCGAGGTCGGTACGGACCTCAAGCCCGGCACCTACCGCACCACCGGCAACAGCGACGGCCTGTGCTACTGGGAGCGGGCCAAGGACGCCGAGCACTCGATGGACTCGATCGTCGCCAACAACAACGTGAACGGCACGGCCGTCGTCGGCCACGCCGAAGGACCCCTTCGCCGGACTGAGCGGCGGTGAGATCGCCGAGCGGGCGATGGAGGCGACCACGGGTGCCTCGTCGCTGCGCATGAAGGGCGACATCCCCGACGAGGAGAGCGGCGGCACGCTCCGGATCGACATGGCCCTGGACAAGAAGGGCGAGTGCGCCGGCACGATGAGCGTCGGCGGCCAGGGCGAGGCCGAGTTGATAAAAACCGGCGACACCGTCTACATGAAGTACGACGAGGCGTTCCTGCGCGCCCAGAGCGAGGGCGAGTCCCAGGCGGACACCGACGCGGCCGTCGAGCTGCTGGCCGGCAAGTGGACCAAGATGTCCGCGAAGGGCCAGGACGCCAAGGACATCGCGAGCTTCTGCGACCTGGCCACGGTCCTCGGCGACGCCGAGGACGGCCGCTCGGACGCGACCCGCGGCAAGACCACCACCGTCGACGGCGCGCCCGCGATCGTCCTGCGGGAGAAGGACGGCAAGGACCGTTACACGCTGTACGTCGCCACCGAGGGCGGACCGTATCTGCTGCGGGTGGACAGCACGTCCGGCATGGATGCGGGCTCGCTCACCTTCACCGACTTCGACGAGCCGGTCCCGGCGCAGCGACCCGGCGGCGACATCGTGGACCTGGACGCGCTGGGCGGCTGATCCGGCCGGGCGCTCCCGCCGCACCGCACCACATGCGCCGGCCGCTCGCCCCGCCTCCACGGGTGTGGAGGCGGGGCGAGCGGCCGGGTGCGCAGGTGGCCGGGAGCGTCCGGAGCGGTCAGGTTTTCTTCCGGGCCGTCATGGCGCGCTGGATGAGGATGAAGGCGCACAGCAGCACACCCGTGGCGATCTTCGTCCACCAGGAGCTGAGCGTGCCCTCGAACTGGATGATGCTCTTGATCAGGCCCAGCACCAGGACACCGAACAGGGTGCCCAGCACATAGCCGGAGCCGCCCGTCAGCAGCGTGCCGCCGATGACGACCGCGGCGATCGCGTCGAGCTCCATGCCGGTGGCGTGCAGCGGGTCACCGGACTGGATGTACAGGGTGAACAGCAGGCCGGCCAGAGCCGAGCAGAAGCCGCTCACGGTGTACACGGCGATCTTCGTGCCGCCCTGCGGAAGGCCCATCAGCAGTGCCGACTGCTCGTTGCCGCCGATGGCGTACACCCGGCGTCCGAAGCGCGTGTAGTGCAGCACGTAGAACGCCACGGCCAGCACGACCAGCGCGATGATGGCGCCGATCGACAGGAAGGCCCCGCCCAGTGACACCTGTGCCTGGGCCATGCTGCTCACCGAGGAGTCGCCGATGGAGATCGACTCCTTGCTGATGACCAGGCACAGGCCCCGGAAGAGGAAGAGTCCGGCGAGGGTGACGATGAAGGGCTGGATCTCGAAGTTGTGGATCACGTAGCCCATGACGAAACCGCCGAGCGCGCCCACGGCCAGGGCCATGGGTATCACCAGCAGGATCGGCAGGCCCTGACGTTCCACCAGCCAGGCCGTGAACATGGTGGTGAAGCCGATCACCGAGCCCACGGACAGGTCGATCCCGCCGGACAGGATGACGAAGGTGGCTCCGACGGCGGCGACCAGCAGGTAGCCGTTGTCGATGAACAGGTTCAGGAAGACCTGCGGTTCGCCGAAGCCGTAGTTGGCGTAGCGGCTCAGTCCGCCGACGTACATCGCCAGGAAGAGCGCGGCCGTCACCAGGACGGGCAGGCGCCGGTCGCCGAGCAGACGCGCGGCCTTGGACGCCGTACGGCTTTCCGGCGCCGGCGCCGCGGGGGTCTTGGTGGTCGCGCTCATCGCGACACCTCCATGGTGGGAGCGGCCTCGGGCGTCGCGGCGGTGTCCGTCGGAGCCGCGGACCGGCGCCCCTTGAGGCCCTTCGCGCCGAAGACCTTGGCGCGGAACTTCGGGGACTGCAGCAGGCAGACGACGATGACGACGACGGCCTTGAAGACCAGGTTGGTCTGGGTGGGCACGCCGATGGTGTAGATCGTGGTGGTCAGGGTCTGGATGACGAGGGCGCCGATGACCGTGCCGCCGATGGAGAACCGGCCGCCCAGCAGCGAGGTGCCGCCGATCACGACGGCGAGGATGGCGTCCAGCTCGATCCACAGGCCGGCGTTGTTGCCGTCGGCGGCCGAGGTGTTGGAGCTGATCATCAGGCCGGCGATGCCCGCGCACAGCGCGCAGAACACGTACACCATGATCTTGATGCGCAGGGACCTGATGCCGACCAGGCGGCTGGCCTCGGCGTTGCCGCCGACCGACTCGACGAGCAGGCCGAGGGCCGTGCGCCGGGTCAGGGCGACGGTGATGGCGACGACCGCGGCCACCACGAAGATGGAGAAGGGCAGGGTCAGCCAGTAGCCGCCGCCGATGAGCTTGTACGGCTCGCTGTTGATCGTGATGATCTGGCCGTCGGTGATCAGCTGGGCGACACCGCGTCCGGCGACCATGATGATCAGCGTGGCGATGATCGGCTGGATGCCCATCCGGGCGACCAGGAAGCCGTTCCAGAGGCCGCAGACGACCGCGGCCAGCAGGCCCAGGCCCATCGCGAGCAGCACCCCGGACAGGGCGCTCTGGTCGGCCTGGTCGCTGATGTACGAACAGGTCAGTGCCCCGGTGATCGCGACCACGGCGCCGACCGAGAGGTCGATGCCGCCGGTGGCGATGACCAGGGTCATGCCGACCGCCACCAGGATGAGGGGCGATCCGAACAGCACGATCGAGACGAGGCTGCCGTAGAGGTGGCCGTCCGTCATCTTGATCGCGAAGAAGTCGGGGGTGAAGGGAACGTTGATGAGCAGCAGGACGACCAGCACGGCGACCGGCCAGAACAGGTGATGCTGCGTCAGCGCTCGCCATCGGGGTGTGGTGGTCACTGGTGTTCTCCGCTCGCGATGGTCTCCAGGATCCGGGTGGGGGTGATCTCGGGCCCGTTGGCGATCTGTGCGACCAGCTTGCGGTCGCGCAGCACGCCGATGGTGTGGCTGAGCCGGAGCACCTCCTCCAGCTCGGCCGCGATGTACAGCACGGACATGCCTTCCTCGGAGAGCGAGACCACGAGTTTCTGGATCTCCGCCTTGGCGCCGACGTCGATGCCGCGCGTCGGCTCGTCCAGGATCAGCAGCTTCGGCTGGGTGATGAGCCAGCGGGCGAGCAGCACCTTCTGCTGGTTGCCGCCGCTGAGCTGGCCGACGCGGGCCTCGGGGTTGGCGGGGCGGATGTCCAGCGCCTTGATGTACTTGGCGACGAGTTCGTCGCGCTGGGCGGCCGGGATGGGCCGGGTCCAGCCGCGCGAGGCCTGCAGGGCGAGGATGATGTTCTCCCGCACCGTCAGGTCCGGCACCAGGCCCTCGGCCTTGCGGTTCTCCGAGCAGAACGCGACGCCCGCGCCGATCGCGTCGTTCGGGGCGCTCATCGAGACCGGCTTGCCGCCGATGGTGACCTTGCCGCTGTCCGGCTGGTCGGCGCCGAAGAGCAGCCGCGCGAGTTCGGTACGCCCGGAGCCGAGCAGGCCGGCCAGTCCGACGACCTCGCCCTTCTTGATCTCCAGGTCGAAGGGGGCGATGGCGCCGGTCCTGCCGAGGCCGTCGGCGTGGACCAGCGGTTCGCCGACGTCGGCGCGCAGCTGGTGGTCGTGGAGCTCCTCCAGCTGGTCCAGGGCCTTGCCGATCATCAGCTGGACGAGGCCGACCTGGTCGAGGTCGCCGACCATGTGCTCGCCGACGAGGGTGCCGTTGCGCAGGACGGTCATCCGGTCGCAGATCTCGTAGATCTGGTCGAGGAAGTGCGAGACGAACAGGATCGCGACGCCTTCGTCCCTGAGCTGCCGCATCAGGCGGAACAGTTCGAGGACCTCGTCGCGGTCGAGGCTGGACGTCGGCTCGTCGAGGACCAGCACCTTGGTGCCGGCGCCCGCGCCGTCGCTGTCGCCGGTGCCCACCGACCGTACGATCGCGACCAGTTGCTGTACGGCCAGCGGGTACGAGGACAGGGGCGCGGTCACGTCGATGTCGAGGCCGAGCCGGTCGACGAGCTCCGCCGCCTCCTGGCGCATGCGCTTCCACTGGATGCGGCCGAAGCGGGTGGGTTCACGTCCGATGAAGATGTTCTCCGCCACGGACAGGTTGGGGCAGAGGTTCACCTCCTGGTAGACCGTGCTGATGCCGGCCTGCTGCGCCTGCAGCGGGCTGTCGATCCGCACGGACCGGCCGTCGAGGGTGACCGTGCCGCCGTCCAGCGAGTAGACGCCGGTCAGCACCTTGATGAGGGTGGACTTCCCGGCCCCGTTCTCGCCCATCAGGGCGTGGATCTCGCCGGGGAAGAGCCGGAAGTCGACACCCGACAGAGCCCGTACCCCCGGAAACTCTTTGACTATGCCCGTCATCTCCAGGACGGGCAGCGGCTCTGCCATGGCAGCGCTCCTCATGGATTTCGTTCAGGCCCGCAGGGAGCCCCCTGGACCGAGGGATTCGGTCGGCGGAGGGCTCCCTGCCGGTGGGTGCGGTCGGTCAGTACTTGCGAGTGGGGAGCGCGGCCTTGGCCTGGTCCTGCATGAAGTCGCTCTCCTTGGTCTTGATCCAGCGCTCGACCGTCTCGCCGTCCTTGACCTTCTGGACGACCTCCATCAGCTGCGGGCCGAGCAGCGGGTTGCACTCGACGATGGCGTTGATCTTGCCCTCGGACATGGCGACGAAGCCGTCCTTCACGCCGTCGACCGTGACGATGAGGATGTCCTTGCCGGGCTTCTTGCCGGCCGCCTCGATGGCCTGGATGGCGCCGATGCCCATGTCGTCGTTGTGCGCGAACAGCACGTCGATGTCCGGGTTGGACTGCAGGAAGGCCGCCATGACCTGCTTGCCGCCGGCGCGGGTGAAGTCACCGGTCTGGCTGACGACGATCTTCCAGTCGTCTGCGTGGTCGGCGTCCATGACCTCCTTGAAGCCCTTGGCGCGCTCGATCGCGGGGGCGGCACCGGTGGTGCCCTCCAGCTGTGCGATCTTGACGGCGCCCTTGTGGCCGGCCTTCTCGAGGACCTTCTCCAGGATCTTGGCCGCGCGCCGGCCCTCGTCCGTGAAGTCCGAGCCGACGAGCGTGACGTACAGGGACTCGTCGGAGGTCTCGACGGAGCGGTCGGTGAGGACCACGGGGATCTTCTTGGCCTTGGCTTCCTTCAGCACCGCGTCCCAGCCGGTGACGACCACCGGCGAGAAGGCTATGACGTCCACGCCCTGGGTGATGTAGCTGCGGATCGCGGAGATCTGGTTCTCCTGCTTCTGCTGCGCGTCGGAGAACTTGAGGTTGTAACCCGCCTCCTTGGCGGCCGCCTTCACCGAGTCGGTGTTGGCGCTGCGCCAGCCGCTCTCCGAGCCGACCTGGGAGAAGCCGAGGGTGATCGTCTTGCTGCCACCGGCGGAGGTGGAGCCGGAGGAGTCGTCCTCCTTGGCGCACGCGGCGAGGCCGCCCGCAGCCGCCACGCCGACCGCCGCAGTGAGGAAGTTCCTTCTGTTGAGCATGTGCTTCTCCTTTGAAGTGCTGGTCCGGACGGACCGCTCGTACTCGATGGGACCGGCCACACTGCGTCCAGCCTGTCGATCATCGTTCGGGATATCGACCGCACCAAGAGGTGGAAACGGTCGGTGCCGGTTCAGGTGGGAGCACCCTCCGGTACAGGGGTGATGCTCCGGGTGGTGTGTTGAGGGGTGTGAGGGAAGGTGCTGGCGCGTACGACGAGTTGGGGCTCGACGGCGATCCGGGACGCCCCGGGGTGTGCCCGGCCCTCGATGAGGTCCAGGAGCAGGGCGATGCTGTGCTTGCCCACGGCCGAGAAGTCCTGCCGGACCGTGGTGAGCGGGGGCGCGAAGAACTCCGACTCAGGTATGTCGTCGAAGCCGACCACGGCGACATCCTCGGGAGTGCGCACACCCGCTTCCCGCAGGGCCCGCAAGACCCCCAGCGCCATCTGGTCGTTGGCGACGAAGACCGCGGTCAGCCCCCGTCCCACCCAGCCCGCCAGTTCCTGGCCGGCCCGGTATCCCGACAGCGGACTCCAGTCTCCGCGCAGCGTCAACGGCGGCTCGATCCCGCCCGCTTCGAGGGTCGCCCGCCAGCCGGCCGCCCGGTCGGCGGCCTCCTGCCAGTCGTCGGGCCCGGCGAGATGCCAGACCGTGCGGTGACCGGCCGCCAGGAGGTGCCCGGTGGCCAGCCGTGCGCCCAGGTGTTGGTCCACGGTGACGCAGGGGATGCCCAGTTCGGCCCCGCTCCCCACGGTCACCACCGGGAACGGATGACGCAGTCCGGCCAGGGCCTCGACCGCCGATCGCTGGGGGGCGATGGCGACGACTCCCTCCACCCCGCCGTCGCCGAGGTGGTCCAGGGCTTCGGAGAGGGTGTCGACGGTCAGCTTGCGCACGCTGACCGTGGAGACGAGGTACCCCTCGGCCCGTGCCGCCTCCTCGAGCGCGAACAGGGTGCTGGCCGGTCCGTAGAGGGTGGTGTCGGAGGCGACCACACCCAGGGTGCGGGTGCGGCGGGTGGCCAGGGCTCGCGCGGAGGAGTTGCGCCGGTAGCCCATCTCCTCGATGGCGCGCAGCACCTTGGCCCTGGTCTGGTCCCGGACGTTGGGGTGGTCGGCCAGCACCCGCGACACGGTCTGGTGGGACACGCCCGCCTGTCGTGCGACGTCGGCCATGGTGGGCGGCCGAAGCTGCGGTTGAGCCACGGCCGTACCTCCTTGGCTGTCGTCTGCTGATAAGACCTGCCGTGCGTGCGGATGTTGTCGCGTGGACGGGTTCACGGCGGCCCCTGTGGCAGCCGTGCCGCCCGACGGGCCGGCAACCGTCCGTGCGGTCCGTCGCTTCCTGCCGGGGAGGCGAGCCGGGGCCTTGTGGTCATGTGGTCGCACCTCCACGGTGGGTCGCTTCGCCGACTGTTGAGCGTGGAGGTCATTGTGAGCGCTAACAATTCCTGGCGGTCAAGAGGATTGCAGCGGGAAGTCGTCACGGTTAAATAACGTGCCGGTACGGCCGGGCTCGCAGCGATCACCGGCACCGGCGGAACCGGCCCTCCGCGGCAAAGGCCCCGGCCAAAAGGGGTTGACGCACCTGCGGAGCGACCCTATCTTCAGCAACGATACTTCGAACTGTGTCCGAAGTATCGAATGTGGGCGTTGTTCATGGGCACCACCGGAGGAACATCCGCGACCTTGCCGGGCCATTGGCCGCTTGCTCCACCACAACAGGGGACAGGCCGACGCCGGGCCGATCCATCGGCACGCACCTCAGTGGAGTGACACTGCGTCGTCCGACCGGACCCGTACTGGTTCCGCGCCTCCCCCCTCGCCGTGCCCCAGCCGTCGGCGACCTCGCTCCCTCGACGAAGCGCACACGGCACCCGTGGCACCGAGCCCGCGCACGACCGCGTCCCGCGGCTGCGCACCCGGCGGCTGGTTCCACGAGGGTCCCTGGCACCCACCTCGGCCGAACTCACCGCTCGTTCCGGCGCATCAGGCAGTGGGAAACTCTCGGCGAGGTCGAGGTCGAGGTCGAGGTAGCGGTAGCGGTCGAGGGCGTGGTCGCGGTCGCGGTCGCGGGCGTGGAGGCATCCAGGCGGGCGCCGGCCGCGCCCTGTGGGCCCTGTCCTCGGGGGCGGCTACGCGGCTCCCCTTCTGTCACCTGCGCACGCTCTCGGCGGTGTCCAGCGCGTTGCGGCCCGGCCACCCCGGGCCCTTTCTCCGTACACAGGTATGAGGCATCCGGAGTCGGGCCTCGGGATACCCGAGGCCCGACTCCGGGCGCTGGTCCACCGGCTAGGACGGCTGGGACCGGCTAGCACCGGCCAGGACCGGCTAAGGGGTCCTTTCACTATGAGCGTCCGATCAGGTCGCGTGGTCTGGTGCCGTGCATCGCAAGGCGCCGGAGCGGCCTCGATGGGGGTCC
>NZ_JBVIPA010000095.1:0-8611 GCF_055578365.1 Streptomyces sp. NPDC033131 | reverse complement strand
ACCCTGGTCGAGCTGTTCGGCCTGGCGCGCGAGCTCAACATCGACGCCGAGGGCATCGACATGGGCCCGTCCCCCACGGACGCCGCCCTGGCCGCTGATCTCGCCCTGCCGATCGAGGAGCTGGAGCTCACCGTTCGGTCGTACAACTGCCTCAAGCGTGAGGGCATCCACTCCGTGGGTGAGCTCGTGGCCCGTTCCGAGGCAGACCTGCTCGACATCCGCAACTTCGGTGCGAAGTCGATCGACGAGGTCAAGGCGAAGCTGGCCGGGATGGGCCTCGCGCTCAAGGACTCCCCGCCCGGATTCGACCCGACCGCCGCCGCGGACGCGTTCGGTGCGGACGACGACGCGGACGCCGGTTTCGTGGAGACCGAGCAGTACTGATTCGGCTGCCGGTCCTCGTGGCCGGCCGCGCAGTTCCCCGCGCCCCTTGGGGCGCGGACCTTCCGGGCGTCCGTAAAGGCTCCCGGATCTTCGACGGGCGACCGCCCGCTCGGATACTGACCTCGGTACCTGATACGGCCGGGGCAGACACCTAGGAGAAACACCATGCCGAAGCCCACCAAGGGTGCCCGTCTGGGCGGCAGCGCCGCGCACGAGAAGCTGCTCATCGCGAACCTCGCGAAGTCGCTGTTCGAGCACGGTCGTATCACCACCACCGAGGCGAAGGCGCGCAAGCTGCGTCCGTACGCCGAGCGTCTGGTCACCAAGGCGAAGAAGGGCGACCTTCACAACCGCCGTCAGGTGCTCCAGGTGATCACGGACAAGAGCATCGTGCACACGCTCTTCACCGAGATCGGCCCGCGCTACGAGAACCGCCCGGGTGGCTACACCCGCATCACCAAGATCGGTAACCGCCGTGGCGACAACGCGCCCATGGCTGTCATCGAGCTGGTCGAGGCGCTGACGGTCGCGCAGCAGGCGACCGGTGAGGCCGAGGCCGCCACTCAGCGTGCCGCCAAGGACGCCGAGGCTCCGGCCGCCGAGGAGACCAAGGTCGACACGACCAAGGCCGACGAGGCCGGCGAGGCCGAGGAGTCGAAGGACGCGTAAGCGTTCTGCCGGGGTGTGTGCGTGCGCGGCTGCGGCTTCGTCGTGGCTGATCGCGCAGTTCCCCGCGCCCCTTCGGGCGTTGCGGGTCCGTTCCTTTCGAGGGGCGGGCCCGCTTTCGTGTGGGTGAGAGGATCTCTGGGTGAGTGACGAAGCTGAGGCCGGGTTCGTGCGGGTGCGGATGGACCTGTCCTACGACGGGACCGCGTTCTCCGGGTGGGCCAAGCAGGCCGGGGGACGGCGGACCGTGCAGGGTGAGATAGAGGCGGCCCTGCGGACCGTGACGCGGTCGAAGGACACGACGTACGAGCTGACCGTCGCCGGGCGGACCGATGCCGGCGTGCACGCGCGCGGGCAGGTGGCGCACGTCGATCTGCCGGAGGAGCTCTGGGCGGAGCACCGCGAGAAGCTGCTCAAGCGGCTCGCAGGGCGGCTTTCCAAGGACGTACGGGTCTGGTCACTCACCGAGGCACCCGAGGGCTTCAACGCCCGTTTCTCGGCGATCTGGCGGCGCTACGCCTACCGGGTCACCGACAACCCCGGCGGGGTCGACCCGCTGCTGCGCAACCACGTCCTGTGGCACGACTGGCCGCTCGACGTCGACGCCATGAACGAGGCGGCCGAGCGGCTCCTGGGCGAGCACGACTTCGCCGCCTACTGCAAGCGGCGCGAGGGCGCGACCACCATTCGTACGCTCCAGGAGCTGAGCCTCGTGCGCGGCGACGACGGGGTCGTCACCGCCAGGGTCCGGGCCGACGCCTTCTGCCACAACATGGTGCGCTCGCTCATCGGGGCGCTGCTGTTCGTGGGTGACGGCCATCGGCAGGCCGACTGGCCCGGGAAGGTGCTGGCGGCCGGCGTACGGGACTCTGCGGTGCACGTCGTACGGCCGCACGGGCTGACCCTCGAGGAGGTCGGCTACCCGGCCGACGGGCTGCTGGCCGCGCGCAACAAGGAGGCCCGCAACAGGCGGACACTGCCCGGGGCCGGCTGCTGCTGACCCCGGGCGGCCGTCATCCGTTCACCGCGGCCGACGCCTGGGCCTCGCCCCGGCGGCGGATCTGGCGGAAGGTGAACTCGCCGAGGTCGTCGCCGGTCGTGAAGACGGCGGTGTCCTTCTCGGTCACGTCCTTGCCGTTGGTGAAGCCGGCGATCGTGAAGTAGGCGTAGCGGCCGTACGAGTTGGTGGTCGAGCGGCAGACGGCGGAGTTGCAGAACGCCTTGACGCCGTCCCCGGCCAGCGACGCGACGATGCTCTTCTTGTCGGTGCCCTTCTTGGCCTTGACCGCCTGTGCCTCGCTGTCGAAGACGGCCACGCCGACCGTCACCGCCATGCCGTCCTTGGTGTAGGTGACGCGCATCAGGCGGGTGCAGCCGTTGTCGGTGAGGACCTTCGCGAGGGTGCCCTTGGCGGCCGCGGCGCAGCTCTTGGTGTCGGCCGTCGGGCCCTTCTTGTAGACGGTCGAGCCCATGGTCAGCTGCGTGCCCGGGAAGAGGATGCCCGGGCCGATCGGGGCCGTGTCCTTGCTCTTGTCGGAGACGAACTCCTTCGGGTCCAGCGGCGGCGGGGCGCTGGTCGGCTCGAACGACGGCTCCGCGGTGCCGGTCCCGCTCGGGATGTCGGCGCTGGTGGGGAGGGAGGCCGGCTTGCCCGATCCCTCCGGGTCGCCGTTCGCCGACACCACGGCCATCGCCACGGCGGTGCCGATCGCCAGCGTGGCCAGTGCGCCGCCGCCGATGAAGAACAGCCGGCGCCGCTTGGCGCGCGTCTCGGACGCCTCGGCGAGCGCGGCCCAGTCCGGAGTCTCGTCGGTGTTGCCGCCGTTCCACGGCTGCTGGGATTGCGGTGTCCAGGGATCCCACTGGGACTGGGGTCCCCCCTGCTGCCCATAGCTCATGGGGCGCATCTTAGACGGGGGAGGCGGTGTGCCGGTCCGCCCCAAGAGGCGCCGGGCGCACCAGGGTTCGCTGGATGAGCGAGCGCAAAAGCGACATGTCCGGGTGGTTGGTGCGAAGGGTTCCGGCAGGGCGGCCTCACGCTGTGTGTGCCGGTGGTGACCGGCGTGTACCGCGTGCGGTGCCGGGGTGCGGAGGGCGGGTAGAATCGGGCCGGACGGCAGCAGGCGCCTCGTTTTGACCCGTACGGGCCAGCGAAGGTATCCTGCTTCTTCGTTGTGTATTGGCTTGCTCATTCTCACGGGACGGGCCCTTACACCGGTCCACCGGGCCGATGACCAGCGACCCCACGTACGCGGTATGCGTCGCCGCAGTGGGTTGAGGCTGTCGTGATCGTTTCGGTGACCTTGTTTAGGACCATTCACTCGAAGCGAAGGCTACGAACCGTGCGTACGTACAGCCCCAAGCCCGGCGATGTGACGCGCCAGTGGCACGTCATCGACGCTCAGGACATCGTCCTGGGTCGTCTCGCCACCACCGCCGCCACGCTTCTGCGGGGCAAGCACAAGCCGATCTACGCGCCCCACGTCGACACCGGTGACTTCGTCGTCATCATCAACGCCGACAAGGTGCACCTGTCCGGCAACAAGCGGACCCAGAAGATGGCGTACCGCCACTCCGGCTACCCGGGTGGTCTGCGCTCCGTCCGTTACGACGAGCTGCTCGACAAGAACCCCGAGAAGGCCATCGAGAAGGCCGTCAAGGGCATGCTCCCCAAGAACACCCTGGGCCGCCAGATGCTGTCGAAGCTGAAGGTCTACAGGGGCGACCAGCACCCGCACGCTGCCCAGCAGCCGGTGCCGTTCGAGATCACCCAGGTCGCGCAGTAAGTCCGGCCACCCCCTAAGACTGAACAGAATCTGAGGAGAATCGTGGCCGAGACCACCGTTGAGCAGCCGGTCGAAGAGACCGAGCTTGTCGACATCGAGAGCTACACCACGGAGTCGGACGTCCCCGTCGAGGGCGAGTACACCTCCGAGTCCATGGCGTCCCGCTTCGGCGACCCGCAGCCGGCCGCCGGCCTGGGCCGTCGCAAGAACGCCATCGCCCGCGTCCGGATCGTCCCGGGCTCCGGCAAGTGGAAGATCAACGGTCGCACCCTCGAGGACTACTTCCCGAACAAGGTGCACCAGCAGGAAGTCAACGAGCCCTTCAAGGTGCTCGAGCTCGAAGGCCGCTACGACGTCATCGCCCGCATCGCGGGTGGCGGTGTCTCCGGTCAGGCCGGTGCGCTCCGTCTCGGTGTCGCCCGCGCGCTGAACGAGGCCGACGTGGACAACAACCGCGGCGCCCTCAAGAAGGCCGGCTTCCTCAAGCGCGACGACCGTGCGGTCGAGCGCAAGAAGGCCGGTCTCAAGAAGGCCCGCAAGGCCCCGCAGTACAGCAAGCGTTAAGCTTCGCTGCCTGCTCGTACTCGCAGTACTACCAGCAGTACGCAGTACGTCCGAACGCCCCGGCGGCACGCCACAGTGCCACCGGGGCGTTCGTTTATCACAGGCCTGGGCGTATAACGGCACAAGGCGCTCAAAGGCTTGTGCGATCGGATGATTTCCGGATCTGAAGCTTCTCAGGAGGACAAGTGGGACGACTCTTCGGCACGGACGGCGTGCGCGGTGTCGCCAACGCGGATCTGACGGCCGAGATGGCGCTCGGCCTCTCCGTCGCCGCGGCGCACGTACTGGCCGAGGCGGGCACCTTCGAGGGGCACCGGCCGACCGCGGTGGTCGGGCGGGATCCGCGTGCGTCCGGGGAGTTTCTTGAGGCCGCCGTGGTGGCGGGTCTCGCGAGCGCGGGCGTCGACGTTCTGAAGGTGGGCGTGCTGCCGACCCCGGCGGTCGCGTATCTCACGGCCGACCTCGGCGCCGACCTCGGCGTCATGCTCTCCGCCAGCCACAACGCCATGCCCGACAACGGCATCAAGTTCCTCGCGCGCGGCGGGCACAAGCTCGACGACGAGCTGGAGGAACGCATCGAGGCCGTCTACGAGGAGCACCGCACCGGCGCCCCCTGGGACCGGCCGACGGGCTCTGGTGTGGGCCGCGTGCGCACGTACGAGGAAGGGGCCGAGCGGTACGTCTCCCACCTCGTCAGTGTCCTGCCGAACCGGCTCGACGGGCTGAAGATCGTCCTCGACGAGGCGCACGGCGCTGCCGCCAAGGTCTCGCCCGACGCGTTCACGCGGGCCGGTGCCGAGATCATCACCATCGGCGCCGAGCCGAACGGGCTCAACATCAACGAGGGCTGCGGCTCCACCCACCTCGGACTCCTCAAGGCCGCGGTCGTCGAGCACGGGGCCGCGTTCGGCATCGCGCACGACGGTGACGCGGACCGCTGCCTCGCCGTGGACCACACCGGTGAGGAGGTGGACGGCGACCAGATCATGGCCGTACTCGCGCTTGCGATGCGGGAGCGTTCCGCACTGCGCTCCGGCACCGTTGTCGCGACGGTCATGTCGAACCTCGGGTTCAAGCTGGCGATGGAGCGGGAGGGGCTCACCGTCATCCAGACGGGGGTGGGGGACCGCTACGTGCTGGAGGAGATGAAGGAGCACGGGTACACGCTGGGTGGCGAGCAGTCCGGGCACGTGATCATCCTTGATCACGCGACCACGGGGGACGGCACGCTGACCGGGCTGCTGCTGGCCGCTCGGGTCGCTCAGAGCGGGCGGTCGCTCAGGGAGCTGGCGGCCGTGATGGAGCGGTTGCCGCAGGTGCTGATCAATGTGCCGGATGTCGACCGGTCGCGGGTGGGGACGTCCGCGGAGCTGGCGACGGCGGTTGCGGATGCGGAGGCGGAGCTCGGTGAGACTGGGCGGGTGTTGTTGCGGCCGTCCGGGACCGAGCCGTTGGTTCGGGTGATGGTTGAGGCTGCTGATATCGATCAGGCTCGGTCTGTGGCGGGGCGGCTTGCGGATGTGGTGAAGTCCGCGCTGGGGTAGGGGTGTTGGTGTTGCTCTTCCGGGCCGGGGGTGGGGGATCCGTGGTTCGCGGGGTGCGGGTTCGTTGTGGCTTGTCGCGCAGTTCCCCGCGCCCCTAGGGGTGGCTTGGCGCGCAGTTCCCCGCGCCCCTGGCGGCGTTGGCGGGACCGGTGTTTTAGAGTGCCGCTCGTTTGCGTTGGGTGGACCAGAGGCATTTTTGGGTCAGCAGGGTGAGGGTGCCGGCCAGGATGATGCCGAAGAGGTTCAACAGGAGCTGTTCCGAGGAGCGCCAGGCCTGGTTGGTGTCGCTGTAGATGAGGGCCACGGCCGCGTTGGCGGCTGCGGGGACCGTCGTCACGGAGATGGCGACGCCGACCAGGGCGCCGGACTTGGAGGACGTCAGGGAGAGGGTGCCGGCGGCTCCGGCGAGGACGGCCACGACGAACGAGAACCAGTCCGGGGCGTAGATGAACCCGGTGTTGGGGCGATCGGCCTCCAACTGGGCTTTCGTGAACAGGCCGACGGCGTCCATGAAGAGGCTGAAGCCCACGGTCATCGCCATCGCCGCGGCGAAGCCCACCAGCAGCGCGATCAGGGAACGCAGGGCCAGGCGAGGCGCGCGCTGCACTATGGCGGTGCAGATGCCCGCCAGTGGCCCGAACTCCGGGCCGACCGCCATCGCGCCGACGATCAGGATCGCGTTGTCCAGGACCACACCGCAGGCCGCGATCATCGTGGCGAGCGTGATGAACGCGATGTAGGTGACGGAGAGCGTCGACTCCTCGTGGGTCGCGTCCGTCAGGTGTTCCCACAGGACCGCGTCCGCGCCCTCGCCGGGGGCGTCCGCCTCGGCCTTGTCGGCGCGCTCGGACAGGGACAGGTCGATGTTCTCGACGGCGATGGAGCCGGTGTGTCCGAGGCCCAACTCCTGCAGGCCGGTGAGGAGTTCGTCGCCGGCTTCGCGCGCGACGTCGCACATCACCACGTCTCCGGCCGGGTTGCGGGCCGCGCCCGGCATGACGACGACGTGGGCGGTGCCGACCGTCGTGTCGATCAGGCGGACCACGTCGTCGGTCTTGTCGGACGGGGTGATGAGACGCAGATGCAGCATGGCGGCAGACTAACGGTCACAGTTTGCGCAGGCTCAGGCGCTGCACCTTGTGATCGGGGCCCTTGCGGATGATGAGGGCGGCGCGGCCGCGGGTCGGGGCCACGTTCTCGATCAGGTTGGGCCGGTTGATCGTCCGCCAGGTCGTGCGGGCGTAGTCGAGGGCCTCCTCCTCGGACACCTGGGTGTACTTGCGGAAGTACGAGGACGGGTTCTGGAAGGCGGTCGCGCGCAGCTTCTTGAAGCGGTTGAGGTACCAGCGCTCGATGTCCTCGGCGCGGGCGTCGACGTACACGCTGAAGTCGAAGTAGTCGGCGAGGCCGACCCGGGTGCGGCCGTCCTTGCCGGGCAGGGCGGGCTGGAGGACGTTGAGGCCCTCGACGATCAGGATGTCCGGGCGGCGGACCGTGAGCCGCTGGTCCGGGACGATGTCGTAGATGAGGTGGGAGTAGACCGGGGCCGTCACCTCGGCCTTGCCGGCCTTGATGTCCGCGACGAAGCGGGTCAGGGCGCGGCGGTCGTACGACTCGGGGAAACCTTTCCGCGACAGGAGGCCGCGGGCCTGGAGCTCCTTGGTGGGCAGCAGGAAGCCGTCGGTGGTGACCAGCTCGACGCGCGGGTGCTCGGGCCAGCGGGAGAGCAGGGCCTGGAGCAGGCGGGCGACGGTCGACTTGCCGACCGCGACCGAGCCCGCCACCCCTATGACGAAGGGGGTGCCGGACTGGGAGCCCTGTTCGCCGAGGAAGGTGTTCAGGGCGCCTCTGAGACCGTCCGTGGCGCCGACATAAAGGTTCAGGAGCCGGGACAGCGGGAGGTAGATGTCCCGCACCTCGTCGAGGTCGATGACGTCACCGAGGCCGCGCAGCTTCTCGACCTCCTCGGCCGTGAGCGGCAGCGGCGTCTTCTCGCGCAGCACACTCCATTCCGCTCGGGTGAGGTCGACGTAGGGAGTCGCCTCCGGCCTGTGCCGGTGGGCGCTCCGGGGCATCGGGGAGACCGGAGAGATCACAGTCCATTGTTACGGGAGTACGAACGGATGGCGGGGTGGGGTCCGTCACGCATCAGGAATTCGGGCGAACCGGGGCAAGCCGGGGAATGTCAGTGCCGTGCGTCACAGTTGTGGGAGAGGTGGGCCCAGGCCGGGGTCCACGAACCCCGAGGGGGTGACCCATGACGTATGCGATTGAGGCGGAGGGCCTGGTCAAGCGGTTCAAGGAGACCGAGGCGCTGGCAGGCGTCGACCTGGGGCCCGCAAGGGCAGACCTTCACCATGGCCTGGCGCAGCCTGGTCGCCGTCAAGCACAACCTGCTCGAGCTGGTCGACTACAGCATCACGCCGATCATGTTCGTGTTTCTCTTCACGTACGTACTGGGCGGGCAGATGGCCGGATCGCCCGAGGCGTATCTGAAGTACGCGCTGCCCGGGATCATCGTGCAGAACACCCTGTTCATCGTGACTCCTTCGTGGATACCCCGGCCTTCAGTCGGGGAGGAAACGAAGCTCCTGCGGAGCAGGGCAGGGAAAGGCGAATCGCCTCCAGGGCGATTCGGCGTCTGCGGCCACCGGCCGACAGCAGCTG
>NZ_JBVIPA010000094.1:0-9528 GCF_055578365.1 Streptomyces sp. NPDC033131 | reverse complement strand
GCGGACGAACCACGCTCATCTCTCCCGCTACCAACCGGAGTTCATGCCCACCCATCCCGGACCAACGCAACATGTTCGGAAAGCGGATGGTGTCTGAGCTCAACTTCGACAAAGCGGAATTCGTACCCGTTCACGTTGACGAGGTTGTGCGCGACACCGGCAGACCGCGCGTAGGAAACGTCTGCGTGCATCTCTACGTCGCGTTCCCCCGCTGGATCCTCCACACGCACCGTGCCAGTGACCAAGGGAACCACCACATAGCGCGAGAACCCGGAGGGACTCCTGGTCCGGATGTGGCTCTTCCCGTACCTGACGTGGGCGGCCATCGCGGTCATCACCTTCGTGCTCGGCTACATGCTCACCGACGACAGTGAGGGCGGTGGACGGATCCAGGTGCTGCTGTCGGTGCTGGTTGCCGTGCTGGTTGTGGCGGTCTCACTGGTCCGGAGCGGTATCGGCCGAAATGCCAACGATGAAGTCGTCAGCCGCTGGTAGATGCCGGCGTTTCGTTCAGTGGAGCCCCGGAGACTGCGGCGTCCGTATTCGGAGACCACCATAGGAAGAACCGGAGCCCCCCACAGGAAGAAAGTGATGGCATGTCCGCCTTCAGACGGCGCAAAGGCAACTCTCCTCGCCTGGCCCCCGAACTCGACGACGTGGTCCTGGGCCAGGTCCGGCGGCGCCTTGACATCAGCTGGGCCCGCGGCGAACTCGACACCACGGTCATCGCACTGATGGAGAAGGTGATCGTGGACGCAGGGCAGGACTGGGACCGTAAGGCGCACCGCCTCGGAGTGCTCGCCGAGGCAGCCGGGCGGGCACTGCCACAGATCTGGCTGCGTCAGGCCCCGCAGGACCCGGGAGCACTCCTGCTGCACGCCTGGTCGGAGGTGACGCACGCGCGGGCACAGGCAACGCACGTGGACCTGAGCAGCATCCGGGAGGCCTGCTTGCGCGCGGCCGAGCTGATACCCGCCGACCCCACCCCCTGGACCGTGCTCCTGGCCGCGATGAGATGTGAGCAGGAACCTTACGGCGAGGTGGGGCCGGTCTGGCGGGAGATCAAGGCCCGGGATCCATGGAATCGGGAAGCGCATCTTCAGGCCTTGGGCTATCTGTCACCGGACGAGTGTGGCTCCACCGGGCAGGTGCTGGACCTCCTCGACGGCATCCGTTCCGTGATGCCGGCCGGGGCTCCCACGGCCGGTTTGGAAGTCACCGCGTTCGTCCACGCCTACCAACGCGCCGTTTCCGCCGGCGGCATGGCGGCGCTGAACGCCGGGGACTACTGGAGACGACCTGATGCGTCCGCGGCACTGAGCCGAGCGGCGCGTGACTGGCCGCTCCCTGGATTCCTCGGCCACGCGGCGGCACTGGCGGATCTCAACGTGCTGGCCTACGCGTTGGTCAAGGCCGCCCTGATGGACGAGGCCGTGGTCGTGCTGCGCGCCACGGCAGGCATGGCGACGCCTTGGCCATGGAATGCGGAAGGAGACCCCTTGGAACGTTTTTCGTACTGGCACGGCGCGATCTCACGCGCCCGGCCCTCGACCAGCCGACGATGACCGCGCGGCTACCAGGCCTACCTTTGTCACTCACAACGGGCCGGAGGCTGTTGCGCGTGAAAGCGAAGTCAACTGTTCAACTGATGGGCCGTCCGTCATCACGGATCATTTCGGGATGTGCGCGTTCAACGGCCAAGGGGAGGCCCCTTCTTCTCAGTACCCGGCTCCAACGCCCCACAGCAGCGGGTCCACAGTAGGGGCCGTGCGGCGCCGGTGACCGTCCTGGACAGTACGTCCCAGGCAGTCGGCGGGGGGTGTCCGAGCAGGTCAACTGAGGCTGCTGTGGCGGCGAACCGGTCCCCGTTTGCAGGCCGGACCGGGGCGGTGCCGTCGCATAGACTCGGGTGACCAGCGTGGCGGGTGGGGGAGGCACGGGTGGACGATCGTGAAGCCGGTGATCCCAGAGTCAGGTTTGCGGCGGCGCTGACCCGGCTGCGTCGGCGGCTGCCAGACGTGTCGGACGAGACCCTGGCCCGGCGGGCCAGCGCGGTGGAGCTGCCGTCAGGGCGCCGGGTCGCCGTCAACGCCCGCAGGCTCGGCGAATGGGCCAGCGGTCAGTCGGTACCGCGCAGGTTCGAAGCCGTCATGGCGTTGGTACAGGCCGTCGAGAGGGCGGCTGGAGGCGCGTCCGCCGATCAGCCCACGGTGGCGCACTGGCAGCGGCTGTGGCGTGCCGCGCGGGATTACCGGAGCAGCCCCGACCCCGACCCTGGCCGGCAGCCGCAGCCGCAGCCGCAGCCGCAGATCGTGATCGGCCGTCCGCCGAGTGATGCCGCCGCACTGCGGCGACGTGACGGGTTGGCCGAGAGCATCGACGCGGGCATGCGAGACGCATCCGTCCGGCAGATCTTGCTCACGGGCGCGGGCGGCGTCGGCAAGTCTCAGCTGGCCTCGGCGGCGTTCCACCGCGCCAAGCAGCGGGCCGAGGTCCTGCTCTGGGTGCCCGCGGGCGACCGCCTCTCGGTTCTGGGCAGTTACGCCCGCGCATGGCGGGCGCTGTCCGGGGCGCGCATCGCGGGGGAAGTCCCCGCGCCCGGCACCGACCCTGGCGGGGACGACGAGACCCAGGCCGACCTGTTCCTGGCCTGGCTGAGATCAACCGCCACTTCCTGGCTCGTGGTCCTCGATGACATCGACGACCCTGGCGAAGTGGCCGGGCTCTGGCCGGCCGGTGACGCAGGCCGGACCGTCCTGACCACCCGTCGGCGGGACGCCACGCTGCTGCGCCCGGGGGTCCGGGTGATTGCCGTCGGCGTGTTCACCGCCGACGAGGCCATCGCTTACCTGGCCGACCGGCTGCTGCTCGACCTGGGCCCGGCCGCCGGGCACCACGGGCCCCCGGCGCACCGGCGCGAGGATCTGGCGACCCTTGCGGCAGCCCTCGGCCATTTTCCACTCGCCCTTTCCCAGGCGGCCGCCTTCCTCATCGACACCGGCATGAACCTGCCCGCGTACTTGAGCCTTCTGGCAGACCGGCGGGAGAGCGTCGCCGGTCTGCTCCCGTCCTCCTCCCCCGCGGACGAGCACGGCGGCACGGTGACGAGCACCCTGCAACTAGCCCTCGGGCGGGCGGAGTCGCTGGCACCACCCGGGACCGCCCGTGCCATGCTCGAACTGATCTCGATGTTCGCGCCCGACGGCATTCCCGAAGCGGTACTGCTCGGTCCGGCGGGGCGCGCCTGGCTCGGCGGCGACCCCGTCCCGCAACGGGGCGCCCTGCTGGCGTTGCGGGCATTGCACCGGTTGAGTCTGGTCACCCACCATGGGCCTACCGGCTCGGCGGTCGTCGAGGTGCATGCCCTCGTCCAGCGCGCGATCCGCGACGGTGTACCGGCCGACCGCCGTGAACGGCTCGCCACGGCCGCGGCCGACGCGCTGGAGGAGGTGTGGTCCGCGCCGGACTGCGAACCGGGGATGGAGACCGCCCTTTACCGCAGCGCCGAGGTGCTGCTGGCGAATGCCGGGGGTCACCTCTGGCACGGCGGTGGCCTGCATCCCCTGCTCCGCCGGTTCGGGCCGCATCTGACCGCTCTGGGCCGTCCTGCCGCGGCCCGGGACATGGCCCGGAGCCTGGCCGACCAGGCGCGGTGGCAGCTGGGTGATGGCCACCGGGACATTCTGACGCTGCGTTCGCAGGCGGCCCAGGCCGGGGGCGATCTCGGGGACACCACGGAGGCCGTGCGGTCGCTGGCGGAGATCAGGCGCGAGGCGGAGGACAGCCTCGGCTGCGCGGACCCGGACACGCTGTCCATCCGGCTGCACGAGGCGCGCTTCCGGATGGAGTCGGGCCTCATCGACGCCGCGCTGGCCGACTTCGTCACCCTGGCCGCTGAGGCGCGGGCGACGCTCGGCGCCGGTGACCCGCTGGTGACCGCCGCCGACGAATACGTCGCGCTGTGCCGCGGACTCTCCGGGGATGCCCGCGGCGCGCGCGACGGGTACGCCTCGATCGCCCGGGAACTGGAGCGGGACCTCGGGCCCCGGCATCCGGCGACGTTGAAGGTTCTCACCGACCTCAGCCGGTGGATCGGGGAGACGGGTGACGTGCGGCTGGCTGTGACCACCTATCAGCAGGCGGTGGACGGCTTGGCCTCCGTCGTCGGCCGGCTGCGCCCAGAGACGCTCGTCGCCCGGCACAACCTCGCCTACTGGCACGGAATGGCCGGCGACCTCGATCTGGCGATCGAGCAGTTCGTCACAGCGGCCGACGACGCCGAACTCGCGCTGGGCGCCGAGCACCCCACCACCCTGACCTACCAGGTCAACCTGGCCTTCTGGCAGGGCGTCGCCGGAGACACCACCGCCGCGCTGGGCCGCCTGGAGCGGCTCCGGCGGACCTTGGAACGGGTCCTCGGCGCCGACCACCCGCGCACCCTGCGGACCCGGCAGCAGCAGGCCGAACTCCTGCACCGCCGCGGTGACCACGCCACCGCCGCGGAGCGGCTCACCACCCTGCTGGCCGACATGATCCGGGTCCAGGGCGCCAACCATCCGCGTACCCGGGAGGCCGGCCAACTGCTGACGCGGTGGTTGCGGGAACGAACCGCCGCGGTCTCGCAGGACCTCAACGCGACGGAGAAGGCGCCGTGGGCTGCCGCCGACGGACAGTCCTGACCATCGCGCCCCCCGCCACGGCCGCGACTGTGCCGACGATCGCCACCGTGATGTTGAGACGCTCGCGGTCCTCGACGCTCCGAAGGCGCTCCCTCGCCCGCGCCTCGCTCTCGGGCGAGAGCTGGAGGTCATAGAGGTAGTGCTCGGCCAGCCGCCGCTCGTCCTTGTTCACATACGTCAGCAGGCTCAGCACGGCGAACGCCACGCCCACCACGATCATGAGTACGCCCACTATGGACATGGTCCTGCGCATGATGCCTCCTGATGGCGGCGGTCGGCATGTTGCCGCTGCTGTGCCTTGAGGCTGCCGAACCTAGAGCCGGGGCCCGTTCGCTGTCCCTCGCCGAACCCGCCGGCACCTACATCGGACCAGGCCAGGAGCGGGATCGCGGCCCCCGCTCCGGCCCGGTGCGGGAGGACCGGGTGCCCCCGGCCGGCGCCTGGCTGCTGAAGCGTGTTGCCGAAAGCTGGGTGCGGGCAGGTTCGGGCGGGCCGTCGGCTGTGCCAGGTCATACGGCGAGAGCCAGTTGTGCATGTGGGCTACGGCCCTCCTGGTGATCGTCCCGCCGGTGGACAAGTCAACAGGGGCTGGACAGGCGAACGGTAGTGCGGAGTCAGGGACATCGGGGATGATGTGCGATCTCGACAGCGGCAGCCCGTGAGGCCGTTGGGGCGTGGGGACGTGGCAGGGGGTTGTCGGGTGGAACCGTTCGAGGCACTGGAGGCAGGGGATCCGGAGCAGGTGGGGCGGTACCGGATCGTGGCCCGGCTGGGCGCGGGTGGGATGGGCCGGGTGTACCTGGGGCGCTCGCCCGGCGGACGGTTCGTGGCGGTGAAGGTCGTACGCCCGGAGCTGGCCGAGGACGGTGGCTTCCGGCGCCGGTTCGCCCGGGAGGTGGCCGCCGCCCGCCGGGTGAACGGGGCGTTCACCGCGGGTGTGGTCGACGCCGATCCGGACGGATCACCGGCATGGCTGGCGACGGTGTACGTGCCGGGGGTCCCGCTGGGTGATGCCGTGGCAGCGCACGGACCGTGGCCGCAGGCGGCGGTGTTCGCCCTCGGGGCGGGGCTGGCCGAGGCCCTGGAGGCCATCCACGCGGCCGACGTGGTCCACCGGGACCTCAAACCGTCGAACATCCTGCTCGCCGCGGACGGACCGCGAGTCATCGATTTCGGGATCTCGGTGGCGGGCGAGGCCAGCGCGCTCACCCGCACCGGCACGGTCGTGGGCACGCCGGGGTTCATGTCCCCCGAGCAGCTGACCGGCAAGCCGGTCGGACCGGCGAGCGACGTCTTCTCCCTGGGCGCGGTACTGGCCTTCACCGCGACCGGGGCCGGGCCGTTCGGGACCGGCTCGGGGCACGCCCTCAGTTTCCGCGTCGTGTACGAGGAACCCGACCTGCACCGACTCCCGCCGGACCTGCGGACCCTGGTGGGCCGCTGCCTGGCCAAGGAGCCCGGACAGAGGCCCACGGTGACCACGCTGCTGCACCGGTTGGCCGACACCTCCGGCGGCCTGCCGGCGGTCACCCGGACAGCCACCGAGCCCGGCTGGCTCCCCGAGCCGGTCGCCACGACACTGCACTCGCGCACCGCCGCCGCGCCGCCGCCCCCGGCTCCGCCACCCGTATCGCCCGAGACGTCCGAGCCTTCGCCCACAGCGCCGGTGCCGGCGCAACCCGGTGCCGCCCCGCCGGAGCGCCCGGCACCGGCCCGGTCGGGGGAACAGCGCGACGTCGACCTCCCGCCGACCGCGGCGCGGCTCCCGTCCTGGCCGCCCGCGAACGCTGGGGCACGCCTGGCCGGTATCACCCGCAGACGGACCCTGCTCGGCCTCGGCGGCGCCACCGCGGCAGGACTCGGCTTCGTCGGCTGGAAGATCCGCGGCAGCGGTTCCGCCGCCCCCGGCGAGCAGCGGTGGCTGTTCCGCGCCGGGGGCTCCGTGTCCTCGGCGCCGGCGGTGGCGGGCGGCGTGGTGTACGTCGGCAGCAACGACCACAACCTGTACGCGCTGGACGCCACGACCGGCGAGCAGCGGTGGAAGTTCCGCACCAACGAAAGAGTGGGCTCGCCACCGGCCGTGGCGGGCCGTGTGGTGTTCGCCGGCAGCGACGACGGCAACCTGTACGCGGTGGACGCCGCGACCGGCGTGCGGCGGTGGACGTTTCCCACGGGCGGCACCGTGCTCTCGTCGCCGGCCGTGGCGGGCGGTGTGGTGTATATCGGCAGCGTCGACAAAAGCCTGTACGCGGTGGACGCCGCGACCGGCGAACGGCGGTGGAAGTTCCGCACGGGCAACGTCGTGGACTCGTCGGCGGCCGTGGCGGACGGTGTGGTGCTCGCCGGTTGCAGGGACGGCAACCTGTACGCGGTGGACGCCGCCTCCGGCGAGCAGCGGTGGAAGTTCCGCACGGGCGGCGCCGTGCTCTCGTCGCCGGCCGTGGCGGGCGGTGTGGTGTTCGTCGGGAGCCAGGACGGCAACCTGTACGCGGTGGATGCCGCGACCGGCAAACGGCGGTGGAAGTTCCCCACCCAGCACTTTGTGTCCTCGTCGCCGGCCGTGGTCGACGGGGTGGTGTATGTCGGCGGCTGGGACCGCAACCTCTATGCGGTGGACGCCGCCTCCGGCGAGCAGCGGTGGAAGTTCCGCACGGGCGGCGCCGTGGCCTCGTCGCCGGCCGTGGCGGGCGGTGTGGTGTTCGTCGGCAGCGAGGACGGCAACCTGTACGCGGTGGACGCCGCGAGCGGCGAGAAGCGGTGGAGCTTCCACACCGCCAAATCCTTGTACAAGGACCCTGCAGTGGCCGACGGGATGGTGTACGTAACTGGTGGCGCCGCCGGCGTCTTGTATGCGGTGACGCTGTAGGGGCCGGGACCGTGTGGCCGACGCGCGACGGCATCGTCGACCGGCGTCTGCGTGTGCGGGACCTCGCGTGAGTGACCTGTGGAAGTCCGACAACTGCTGTGCGTAGGCGTTGAGGTGCAGCGTAGGTGGCCCGGGGTGGCCAAGGGGTGGCCGGACGCCTTTGGACGGTGCGGCACGAGGTACTGGCGCCCTGCACGGCGCAGGTGGTCCGATCAGGCACAACGGCATCCCGCAGCATCAGTCGTCACGAGGCGGCGTGATCCCTCGTGCCCTCGTCATGCTTAGGTCTCGGGTTCGAATCCCGGAGGCGGCTCTGTGAGAGCCAGGACTCACTCGCCGTGACCTGGGGCTTTTGCTCTTTTCGGTGTTCGGTGGGTGAGCGGACCGGCCGGTGAAGGTCGGGCCGCGGACCTGGGGTTTCTTGCTCCTGCTGTCCGGCGATCTTCGGGTGCGCCGCTTTGCCGGGGTCGGCGGGTGGGTACGGCAGTTCACCCGCGCGTGCCGTGCCCCGGACTGGGTGTCGGCGAGGCGGCTCAGTCCGCGGGGCGGGCGCGAGGGCGCGGAACGAGGGCCGTCCGGCAGTGGGGCATCGCCGCGATACCGCCTCGGGTGGGCGGTCGGTGAGAGGCTTGACGCCCGTCCGTGCGGCCGCGCGGACCCTACTGCCTGAGGTCGATCATGCGGACCGGCTGCCCCGTCGTGCGAGCAATGGTTTCGAAGTCGCGGTCGAAGTGGAGCAGGGTGAGGCCTGCTTCTTCCGCGGCGGCGGCCACCAGGAGATCGACGGGGCCCGCACCGCGGTGTTCCCCTTTGGTGGTCAGTTGTTCCTGGACGATGCGGGAGCGGCGGTAGATGCCGTCAGGCATGGGGCACCACGCGTAGTGGGCGTGGAGTGCAGCCTTCAGTCGCGCGCGGTCCGCGGCTGAGCGGGCGGAGTAGAGGACCTCGAGTTCCGTGATGTCGCAGATCGCGACGAGGCCGGCGCCGATCCTGTCGTCCCACTCAGTCGTGGTCTGGCGGAGCAGGACGCGGGCGAGGGCGGAGGTGTCGATGAGGTAGTCGGCGACGGTCACGGCCGGTACTGGTTCTTGTTCAGGAGAATGTCGATGTCCAGAGCTCCGTCGGTCACCAGTTGCCGGGCGTCTTCGAGTGCGCGCAGGCGCCGGTAGCGGGCGGTGACCTCGCGCAGGGCGGTGTTGATGGTGTCGCGCTTGGTGGTGGTGCCGAGTTCCTTGGCGGCTTCTTCCAGTGCCTCGTCGTCGAGGTCGATCACGGTGCGGCTCAAGATGGCCTCCTCATGCACACTGTGGCGTATATCAATATACATGATCGATTGTATATTGATGAGCTCGCGCACACGGCGGTGCCGGCGCCAGGGTGCATGCCCAGCTCGCCCGGGCCGAGCACCGTGGCCGCGCCGCAGGCGACGCCGACAAGGAACTTGTTGTCCGGCATGACGTACTCCTGGACGTGTGCCTTCAAGGGTCCCGGATCAGTGTCGTGGATCCGGCTCCCCGCCTTGCTCGCGGTGTCGTCCGCCGATCTGCAGGTCGCGTACGGCACAGGCTTCAGCCTCCGGTGCCCCGCTGTCGTTTTTGCGGCGGACCTGGTCGCCGTACTGCCCCGCTCCCCGAATCGACCGCCCCAGCCACACGGTTGGCCACACTGGAACTCGGCCAGGCCGCGCGTAGACGTTTGACCTGTGACCACTGCATAGAGGCTCAGCCTCAGCACCCGGGGGAGAGCCTCCGCGCGTTGGAAAGGGAATCCGCTGCGCATGGTTTCGAGACCCTCTCCTCAGCTGGGGAAAGCGTCCGTGAACCGGGTGAGCGTGCCCATCCGGGACGCGTTCTGGACGCAGGTTGGACACAAGGATCGGAAAAGACTGAGACACCATCCGCTTTCCGAACATGTTGCGTTGGTCCGGGATGGGTGGGCATGAACTCCGGTTGGTAGCGGGAGAGATGAGCGTGGTTCGTCCGC
>NZ_JBVIPA010000093.1:0-10973 GCF_055578365.1 Streptomyces sp. NPDC033131 | reverse complement strand
CATACCAGAACAACGAGTCCCGCAGCTGGAAGCCACGACTTGTTTCCCGGCAAGCCCTAAGGGGTCCTTTCACTATGAGCGTCCGATCAGGTCGCTCATAGTGAAAGGACCCTTAAGGCATGGATCGCACCGGACACGGTTCGTGTCCGTCTCGTCCGTGCCTGGAGGCCGCTGGTCAGTCGGCGGCCTCAAGGATCTTCCTCGGTGTCACGCAGGTCATGCTGTCATGCAGCCAGCAGGCGCACGACGTGTCCGTTGCCTGTCAGGGACTGGGTCAGCTTGACGATGACCAGCTTGCCGTCGCTGGCCACGCTGCGTGGTGTCCCTCCGTTGACGGACACTTGGTAGTTTCCGGCGGGCAGGTTGCGAAGAGTGAACTCGGGCGTGTAGCTGCCGGTGACCACGCTCTGAACAGTGATCTGGATGTCACGCAGGTCGGTGGAAACCTGTGCCCGGGTGTACTTGGCCCTGTCGACCTCCAGGGCGAACTTGCCCTTGTTGTACAGGGCGAGACGCTGACGCACTCCGTCCTTGGGCGTGACGACGTAGGCGTTGTTCTGCAGGACCACGTCGCCGCCGTAGGCGTACAGGCCCACGACCCGGTCCTCGACGACATTGACCGCAGCGGTCTTGAGACCGCCCCAGAAGCCGAGGTCCGCCTCGCCCGACCAGGCCCACCAGCCGTCCAGATTGGCGATGTAGCCGTAGTTGCTGGTGCCCTTCTCGCTCTGGAAGATCCAGGAGGCCGCACCGATGTTCGCGGCGTCACTACTGATCTGACCGGCGTTGATGTTTGCCCAGCCGGCCACGTACGCACCGTAGGTGCTGCGCATCATCTCGTCGAACTCGGCACCGTTGGTGGAGGCGTAGGAGAACAGGTAGTCCTGCTGCTGCCACGCCCCCAGCTGGGTCTCGTAGCCGAGGTTCCACCACGACTCACCCATGTGCCGGTTGTCCGAACCGTAGAAATACCACAGGGGCTGCATGCCGCGAGCTGCCAGCGACGCACGGGTGACCTTGTCCGCCAGTGCGGTGTTGCCGTACATCTTCGCCAGCGTGTAGCAGGCCTCGAAGCCCGTGGTGTCGATGCTCGCCTCAGAGGCGAAGGGGTACTCCTGCGCGAAGATCTTGTCCCGCTTGCCTTGGACGAAGCCCTCCAGCAGCTGCGCCTCGGCAGTCAGCCCCTCGTCCTTCAGCCGCGCGATCATATCCGGGTAGAGCAGTTCGCCCATCAGGCCCAGATTGTGCGCGGCGTCCCCGATGGGGGTCGGCTGCGGGATCTTCGTGTACATCGCTTCGAGCGTCTTGAAGGCCATCAGCAGGTACTCGTTGGCCCCCAGACGCGTCGTGATCTGCGTGTACCTCTTCGCGATCTTGTACATGTTGAGGTACGTGTTCGCGATGTGCACGTAGTTGTAGGCACGCCACACGCCTTGGTCCTTCGGTGTACCGTCCTGCCCGTCGTACCAGCGGTACACCTGGTAGGTGCGCAGGCCGTTGGAGGTCTTGCTCTGGAGGTAGCCCAGCAGGAACTTCTCGATGTAGTAGTCGAGGGAGGTGACCTCGCTCTGGCTGGGTGTGACGATGTTCTTCTCGGAGAGGAAGACTGCGGGCGCGAGTCCAAGGTCGTCGGAGCCGCCGGCCATCCACTCCTTCCAGCCGCCGCCCGGGTAGTCGTCCCAGGTGATCAGCTTGTTGCGGCTCATGTCCCACTGCAGGTAGGCGCCGTTGTAGCCACGGGTTGTCTTCGCCTGCTGCTTGGTGGCGAGGAACGTCGCACGCGTCGCGACGAGTTCCTCGACCGGCTTGATGGAGTGGTATTGCAGCACCGATTGTCTACCGCCGCCGTACGTCACGGTGACGTAGTTGACACCGAGGACCGGAAAGGTGAGGTCGTAGAGGTTGTAGCCGTTCCTGGTGCCCTTGGAGGTGACGGTGATGTTCTTGCCGCTCTCACCGGTGACCTGCTGGATGCCGCCCTGGGCGCGGACCGCGAGGGTGGCCTTGGTGTCCTGTGCGATGACCATGCCGGGCAGCGAGATCGCGTCCACCACACCGGCGTCGTAGAGCACCTTGCGCATGTCCGCGTAGTCGGCGGCCCAGCGGAAGGTGAAGCTGTAGGTCTTCTCCGCACCGGGGTCGAGCACCAGGGACGTGGCGGGCAGGTACTTGGCGGTCTTCGCGGCGCGTTCGACGCAGATGTTCTTGGAGTGGATGAAGTACTCCACCACGCCTTCCCACGACGGGTCCACCTCGGCGAAGGGCCCTTCGCCGTACCGTGCCTTGTTCTTGAACTCCAGAGAGGTACCGCTGTTCGGAACCATCATCAGGAACGGTCCGGTGCCGTTGGGACGCTGCCAGTAGATGTACGAACCGTCCTTGCCGACGAACGAGTGCCGTCCGACGTTCTGCTCGTAGATCCCCTTCTGGTCGCCGCCGTTCCACCACGCGTTCATCAGCAGCGCGAAGCCGAGGTCCTGGAACTCCAGACGCTCGGTGGAGGTGTTCTTCAGACGTATCGTCCACACCAGCTTGTCCCCGCCGGTCCCCGCCAGGGTGTAGGTCTGGAACAGCGAGAAGTTCCTGATCCCGTTCGCGTGAGCCGCGGTCCCCTCGTAGGCGACCTGCACTCCACCGGTCACGGATGTCACCTTGCGGATGTCGTCCGACAGCGACGTCACGATCGGTGTGCCGACCGTCGCGGCACCCTTCTTCACGTTGAACACCATGTCGCCGACCCACCGCGAGTCGTTGATGTTGAACGCGCCGTGGATGTCCGGGTTCATCACATAGTTCGTGCCGAGACTGTCCTGGGGATTGGACAGCTGGTACACGCCACCGGTGGCCTGGTCGACGCTCACATCGAAGAACGACGACGTGACCTTGCTGACCGGACCGGGAAGAGCGGAAGCCGTCCGGGGAACTCCGAGGACGCTGATGGCAGCTCCGGCGAGACTCAGCGACAGTACGCGTCGTCTTGATATGTCGGCTCGACCGTCCGAGTCCTCCGAGTGTGTTTTGCTCACGTCATTGTGTCCCTTCACTCAGATGATTCCTGCCGACCCGCCCTCCTGTCCCGTGAGGGTTCGGTCGGTGTTCGGTATTCCGGGAGGAGCCCTCCCGGTGTTCCCGCACGGGCCTTTGGACGACCCCGGCCGTCCGGGGGCTGGATCCGTGGGGTGCCTGTGTCGACCCTTTTCGCGGCCGGGGGCTAAATGGTCGGCAGCCATACCCGCATGGTGGCCGGACCTCGGTTGGCCCAGGTGTAGTAGGGGATCAGGGTGAGTTCACCGAGGGCCAGGGGCTCGTGGGAGTGCCTTTCGTCCTCCGGCTCGAACGGCCAGCCGGCGTTGGTACGGCCGGCCAGCGCCGCTGACACCCGCACCGTGTCGCCTTCGCTGCGCGGCAAACTCGCCTGCGGGTCGACCAGGATCTGCGCGACGTCCCCGCCGTCCGGCAGGTCGACGGACTCCGCGCAGTACACCAGCGGACCGCGCTCGACGGCCACACAGCCCCGTACGGCGTCGATCCGCGGGTCGGGGGTGACAAAGCGGGGGCTGTCCGGCAGCTCCAGCAAGATCTCGTCGCCGGCGGCGAAGGCGCGTGCCACGTGCACGGTGCCAGGACGTACCGTGCGGCGGGTGCCGTCGGGCTCGACCAGCCATGCCCTGCGGGAACCGACCCAGCCGGGCACGCGCATCGAGAGTGTCCACACCCGGCCGGGCACGGCCGACGTGTCCACGACGACACGGACGCGCCCGTCGTAGGGGTATTCGGTGTGGACGCTGAGGGTGACGCGGCCGGCGCCCGGTATGGGCTCCGCCTCGATGCGGGCAGGCGCGTACTGGTGGATCTGTATGCCGCTGGTGCTGGTGCTGGCCAGGTACGCGGGCAGAACCGCCAGGGTGCGGGCGACGTTGGTCGGGCAGCAGGAAACAGCGAACCAGGAGGCACGCAGGCTCGACTCGGCTCGCGGTCTCTGCTCGTCGGCGGTTGGTACCGTCCCTGCGGTGCGCTGGTGCAGGGTGTTGGTATAGAAGAAGGAGCGGCCGTCCTGCGCCGGTGAAGCGGCGATGACGTTGTAGAGGGTGCGTTCCATCAGATCCGCGTACCGCGCCTTGCCGGTGGCCAGGAGCAGACGCCACGACAGCATGACGGATGCGACGCCCGCGCAGGTTTCGGCGTAGGCACGGTCGGCGGGAAGGACGAAGTCCTCACCGAACGACTCGTCGCGGTGGTGGGCGCCCATTCCGCCGGTGATGTAGGTGCGGCGGGCGACCGTCGCCTCCCACTGACGTTCGACGGCTGCCAGGAGCTCGGTGTCTCCGGTCTCGACCGCGATGTCGGTGGCGCCGGCGGCCAGGTAGAGCGCGCGGACAACATGCCCTCGCAGCACTTCCGCGTCGCGTACGGGGATGTCGTCCTGGTAGTACGGGCGGCCGAACTCGATGTCGGGCAGGGTGCCGTGGCCCCGCCGTTCCAGGAACAGGCGGGCCTGTTCCAGGTAGCGGGGTTCGCCGGTGGCGCGGGCGAGTTCCGCGAGGGCCACCTCGATCTCGGGGTGGCCGCAGATGCCGGGCGTGTTCTCGCCGAAGGTGGCGCACACGTGGTCGGCGGCGCGTATCGCGGTGCGGGCGAGCAGGCCGCCGCCTCGGGTGCGCAGCTGCGCCACGCCGGCCTGGATCAGATGCCCGAAGCAGTAGAGCTCGTGTCCCCACTCCATGTCGCTGTAGCGGGGTTGCTGTCCGGGGCGGCCGAACTGGGTGTTGAGGTAGCCGTCCGGCTCCTGGGCTGCGGCGACCGTCGCGGAGAGCTCGTCGCACATGGCTTCCAGCTCGGCCTCGCGGTCCGCGTCGGTCTGCCGGGCGGCTTCCCAGACAAGTGCTTCCAGCAGCTTGTACACCTCGGAGTCGGAGAACTCCCGGCCCTGGCGGGCCTGGGGCAGCTCCCCTGTGACGGCGTGGCGGAAGTTCCCGGTCCAACCGGCCCGCTCCAGCCAGTGGTGGCAGTGTGCGAGTGTCGCGGCGGCGTTCACTCTCTGACGTTCGCCCCAGAAGCCGCCGGTGATAGCCGCTTCGTCAAGGCCCAGCGGCAGCAGAGTGCTTTGTGACGGGCGGACGGGCGCGATGAGCGTGGCGGATTCTGGTGTGGCGGGAGTGACAACCGGCGACATGATGGTCTCGGACATGGTCTCCCTTGGGTCGGTACCTGGTTGCGCGGGTGGTTGCGGCGGCGGGGAGGGGAATGTCATGGATGTCATCCCTTGAGAGCGCCGGCCATGAACCCGCGGAGGTAGTGCCGCTGGAGCAGGAGGAACAGGGCGAGGCAGGGAACGGCCAGGACGACCACTCCCGCTTCGGTCGCGCCGTAGTCCACGGCTCCCATGGACTGCTGGCGAAGGTTGGCGATGGCGAGAGGCAGCGGCGCGCTCTGGCTGTCGCTGATGAGGATCAGAGGGGCGATGAAGTCGTTCCACGCGGCGAGGAACGCGAACAGGCCCACGGTGATCAGCCCGGGCTTCACCGCCGGCAGCATCACCCTGACCAGGGCGCCGGCGGTGCCGCACCCGTCGACCATCGCCGACTCCTCCAGTTCCTTCGGGACGGACTCGAAGGAGATCCGCATCATGAATGTGGCGAACGGCAGCTGGTACATGGCCAGTACCAGGCTCAGCCCCACCAGTGAGTTCTGCAGTCCCAGTTCGCCGAGCAGCACGTACAGCGGGATGAGCAGCGTGGCGTACGGAACCATCAGGATGGCGAGGGTGAGCAGGAACAGAAGGTTCTTGCCAGGGAAGGTGAAGCGGGCGAAGGCGTAGCCGCCGAGGAGTGACACCAGCAAGGTCACCGCCACGGTCAGCACGGAAACGATGGTGCTGTTGACGAAGTAGCGGACCAGCCCCGCGTCGTAGTCGAGCAGGGTGCGGTAGTTGCCCAGACCGTATCCGGATGTCTGTCCCGTGCCGGGCTGGGGGCTGACCGATGCCCACAGGCTCCACAACAGCGGGAAGAGGAACACAACGGCCAGCCCGCCGGCGACGACGTGGAAGGGGATACGGCCCAGGGTTCGGGCGTTGGTGGTCACGAGACCAATCTCCTCGGTGCTGGGGCCAGAACAGAGACGGTGGGCACGGGAACGGGCACGGGAAGGTGCCGAGCTCGGTCGTTACTTGTCCGCATCGCGCAGTCCTCGGAACTGAAGGAAGTTGAGGACGAGCAGTACGAGCAGCACGATCACCGACAGGGCACCGGCGGTGCCCAGGTTCATGCGCTGGAACGCCTCCCGGTAGATCAGTTGGACCACCGTGACCGTGGCGTTGTCCGGGCCGCCCTTGGTGAGAATGAAGAACTGGTCGAACGCGAGCAGTGAGCCGGTCACGCACAGCAGCAGGCACAGGGCCAGCGAGGGGCGGAGCAGCGGGAGGGTGATCGACCGGAACACCTGGAAGCGGGAGGCTCCGTCCATCCTGGCCGCCTCGTACACCTCGCCGGGGATGCGCTGCAGGCCCACCAGGAGGATGAGCATGTAGAAGCCGGCGAACTTCCAGACGATCAGGAAGACCGTCGACATGAGTGCCGCCGTCGGCGTGCCGAGGAAGGAGACCGGTTTGTCTGACAGGCCGAGTTCTTGGAGCAGGCCGCTGACCGGGCCGACGGTCGGGCTGTAGAAGCCGTAGAAGAGCAGTGCGGCCGAGGCCAGGCCCAGTGCGCTGGGCAGGAAGAACACGGTGCGGAAGAAGCCGACACCGCGCCGGGATTCCTGCACCAGCATCGCGAGGACGAGGGCCAGGCCGATCAGGAGCACTGTGGCGATCACGGTGTACAGCAACGTGAAACGGACGGCGGGCCAGAAGAGCTCGCTGGAGACGACGTCGTCGTAGTTCTCCGGGGTGTTGTATCCGCGGTACCCGGTCAGTAGTGGCCAGTCGCTCAGCGACATCCGCCCGACGAGGAACAGGGGCCAGATGAAGAGCACTGCGACGAGGATGGCGGTGGGCGCCGCGTAGCAGAGGCCTTTGGCCTGGCGGCTGCGCCACCAGGGGGCCTTGACCGAGGTGGCGGCCCGCCGGGGGGCGGGGACGCCCTCGGGACTGCTGGTGGCGGGCCGCCTGATGGTTTTGGTGTGCATGGGGGCAACAACTCTCAGGGAAGCGGGTCAGTCGGCCAGCGAGGCAGAGATGTCCTTGTTGAGGCTGTCCACCTTGGCGCCGTTGCTGAAGACCGCATCGCGCATCAGGGCGAGCCAGGGGCCGTTGGGGTCATTGAACGTCTGACCGAACTTGGCCGCGTAGGGAGTGCGTCCCTTGGCAACGAGTTTGTTTATGGTGACCAGTCGAGGATCGGCAGCCGAGTACTTGTTCTCCGCCAGGTCGGTGCGCGCCACGACATCCTTGTGTGCGGCCACGATGTCGATCTGCGCCTTGTCGTCCAGCGACCAGGCCAGGAAGTTCCACGCCTGATCCGCCTTGCCGCTGGTGGCGGAGATTCCGACGGAGTCACCGCCGATGAAGGTGGACTCACCACCGCCGACCGCGGGGATGGGCGCGACGCCGATGTTCATGTCCTTGGGCATCAGCCCCAGCGTGGTGGACGGCATCGGCATGACGCCGACCTTGCCCTTGGGGAACACACCGGTCCAGGTGGCTCCGGTCTCCTCGCGGGTACCGGCGGCGGTGATGTCGTCCTTCGCCCAGCCGCGGTAGGTGTCGTACAGCTTCTTGGCCGTCGCCGAGGCCAGGTCCGCCGAGGTGCCGTCCTCGGACATCACGTCCTGGCCGGCTCCCCAGATCGACGGCCACCAGGTGAACACACCGCAGCCGCCGCAGCTGCCTGCGAAGAAGGTCCCGTCGACGCCGTCGCCGAGCTTGTCGACCGCTCGGGCCTGCTCGTCCCACTCCTCCAGTGAGGTCGGCGGCTTCTCCGGGTCCAGCCCGGCCTTCTCGTACAGGTCCTTGTTGTAGAAGAGGACGGACAGGTCGAGGGTGTGGGGAACCACGTACTCCTTGCCCTCGTACGTGCCCGCCTTGATGTGTGACGGGGCGAGCTTGTCGCCGTACGGCAGCGCGGCGATGCGCTCGGTGAGGTCGCTGTACAGGCCGCTGGAGGTGTAGTTCGGTACGAAGACCACGTCGGCGGCGAACAGGTCCGGCAGGTCCTTGGACCCGGCAGCGGCTCCGACCTTGGCCTGGTAGTCGTCGGTGGGGATCACCGTCAGCTTGACCTGGTTCTTGTGGTTCTTGTTGTACGCGGCGACCAGGGCCTCGCTCTGCGTCTTGGTCGCGGCGCGGGTCCACATGGTCAACGTGGAACCATCGTCCAGCCCCTTCACCCCGCCCTTGCCCGAGCCGCCCTTGCCAGGGGTGTTCTGACCGCCGTCGGCACAGCCTGCTGCGGCCAGCGCCGTCACCAGCGCGCACGCCACCCATACGACTCGTCTGCCCGGTGCGTTCCTCATTTGTTACTCCCCAGAAACGAAGGCTGTCTGCCAGGACAGCTGTGACGCACATGCCTCGAGCACGTGACCGAAAGGAAACGAAAAGGATTTCGGTGAACGTAGAGCCCTAATTCTCGGCTAGTCAACCCCTGTGCGCCAGGAACCTTTGCCAGCTGGGCGCACACGGTCGCCGTCAGGTGCGAAACTTGTCTAGTACGGTTTTCCGTGCAGGACCGAAACGGTCGGCCAAACAGCGACAGGAGGAGCACCTCATGACCCACCAGGCCCGCAGCCGGGAGGAGTCGAGCGCCGGGTCGACGGAGGGCGTCCGCCGCACGTCCAGCGTCACTCTCAGCGATGTGGCGCGGCTCGCCGGGGTCTCCATCTCCACCGCCTCGAAGGCGCTCAACGGACGCGACCAGGTGCGAGCCGAAACCAGACAGCGCGTTCTCGACACCGCCGAACGGCTTGCCTTCCGCCCCAACCCCCTCGCCCGCGGGCTGCTCGCGGGTGCGACAGGCACAGTCGGCCTGCTCACCGGAGACCTGGAAGGCCGTTTCAGTCTGCCGATCCTGATGGGCGCGGAAGACGCGTTCGGCGCCGGGGAGCTGTCAGTGTTTCTCTGTGACGCCCGCGGCGACACCATCCGTGAGCGTCACCATGTGCGGGCACTGCTCGACCGGCGAGTCGACGGCCTGATCGTGGTGGGCAGCAGCACTGACCCCCGGCCGTCGCTCGGGCGTGACCTGCCGGTTCCCGTGGTGTACGTGTACGCGCCCTCCGAGGATCCGGCTGATCTTTCCTTCGTTCCTGACAACGTTGCTGCGGGCCGTATGGCCGTGGAGCACCTCATCGCCTGTGGTCGGACCCGGATCGCTCACCTTGCGGGTTCCGCCACCTACGCGGCGACGACCGACCGGATGAAGGGCATCGCCGCAGCGCTGGCGGAGGCCGGGCTGGAGCCCGCCGCGGCCTCCCACACGGGCGCGTGGAGCGAGAGCTGGGGGCGTGCGGCCGCCGCGATGCTGCTGGAGCAGGGGGCGGAGCTGGACGCCCTGGTATGCGGCAACGACCAGATCGCACGCGGAGCGGTGGATACTCTGCGTGATCTCGGCCGTCAGGTTCCTCATGATGTGGCTGTCATCGGATTCGACGACTGGCACGTGATGACCGAGGGCTGCCGACCCAAGCTCACCAGCCTCGACATGAACCTCGAACAGCTCGGGCGCAACGCCGCCACAGCCCTGGCTCAGGCCATCGCTGACGGGAGCACGCTCAGCGGCGGTGTGCGGACCCAGACTGCACGACTGGTCGTACGAGAGTCCACCGTCCCCCTCATGTGAGGAAGGCCCCGCCGATGGAAGGGAGCGTACGGCAGCCGGCCCTGTGCTGATGAGACCAGAACTGAGACCGGCCAGCCGCCCGAAGAGCCCATTGATGAAGTGCCGGGCGGCCCGCTCGCTTCCCCGCTGTCCGTGGTCCGTCCGCTCGGGCCGTGGCCGTCAGTCCGCGGTCTGCGTCGGCTCGGCTGTCACTTTGCGCAGCAGGGTCCGGCTGGCGGCGATCGCGGCGAACATCGCCGGCGCACTACGGATGACGCAGACGGCCAGTTGGACGGCGCCGGAGCCGTTGACCGTGGCGCCGGACGCCCTCAACCCGCCTGTTCAGAGCAAAGGTTCAGGCGTCCATGGGCTCGGTCGGCGACTCCTTCGACCATGCCCTGGCGGAGAACCTGTGGTTGCTGATCAAGACGGAGTGCATCCGCGGACGGATCTTCGACACCCGAGCCGAGGCGAACCTCGCGCTCTTCGAGTACATCGACGGCTTCTATAACCCCCGCCGCATCCAAAAGCGCCTCGGCTACCTCAGCCCCATCGAGTTCGAAGAGAAGCACTACGCTGTCCAGGCAGAGGCCTAACCAGTGAACCTGAAGCCACGTCAACCCGCCCTGACCTGCGAGTCGCCCACTCCCGCGCAGCGGGGGAACCTCGCCTTCCGGCGGGATGGAGAGGGGCCCGGGGCCTATAGCCAGCGGCCGCCGCGCCGCGGGGCCCGCTCCTCGCGCGCCGCACGCAGGCCGAGGTGGATATGTGCCCCGACCGTACTCCGAGTGGGGGACGCCGAGTTGTGATCGGCACGCCCACGGCCGTGGGCGTCTACAAGCGCATTGTGGCGGTGGTTCATACCGCGGCGTCGAGGTCGGCGGCGGACCGCACCAGTGCGGTCATCAGCCTGATGGCGTCGGCCGTGGAAAGGTCGTTGCTGCGGACCACGGACCGCCACGTGCTGAAGGCCATGGCGTGCCGGATGGCCACGTCGGACAGCGAGCGTTCCATGACATGCGAAGCCGGCGTCGTCTCCCTTGCCGCAGCATCTGCCGACAGCCCGTAGCCGGCGCTCGCCGTGGCCGCGGCCTGGTCCATGTACGCCAGGTAGGAGTCGAGACTTTGTTCGGCCAAGGGGACCGTCGGGGCGTCGCGTAGCACATTGGACAGCATCGGATCCACCTGCTCGTAGAACTCATAGAGATCACCCAGTGC
>NZ_JBVIPA010000092.1:0-12118 GCF_055578365.1 Streptomyces sp. NPDC033131 | reverse complement strand
ATCCACACCGAACCCGAAAGGCCCTCACCCGTTCAAGATCCCCCAGCCGAGATCTGACTCACCTGTCCACAACCTCCCGAGACAGAACAGCTAGGAGTCCAGCAGGCTCCGCGCGAACTCGTGCGCCGGCTCCTCCAGAGTGCGCCGGAGCTCGAAGAAGAGGTCCGCCGCCCTCGTGCCGGACCACGTGTCCGGGAGGAGGGCGCCGGGCAGCCCCGGGTCGAGGTACGGAAAACGTCGCCAGGCCGTCAGGACTCGGACGTACTCGACGAACGCGTCCCGGGCCGACGTCGTGCTCTTCTCGGCCTCGGCCAGGCGTGTGGCCATCGGCGTGAACGTGGCGACGAAATCGTCGTAGAGTCCCTGCAGCGCTTCCAGGTCCCACCAGCGGCTGACCTGTTCGGCCGGGTTTCCGAAGGCCACGTAATCGCCGCGGAAGAGGTTGACGTACTGGTCCAGACCGTGTCGGAGCAGGTGGTCGCGGGTGTCGTCGAGCGCGTGGGCGGGAGCGATCCATACCCCCGCCGAGACCGTGCCGAAGCCCAGCCATGCCAGCCGTGACCGGAGCTGGTGGCGGTGCTGCCGCTCGCTCTCCGGCACCGAGAAGACGGCGACGACCCAGCCGTCGTCGGGGGCTGTGTGGCGCTCGAAGATGCGGCGGTCGCCGGTTTCCAGAACGGAGCGGGCATACGGCGAGAGCGCATAGCCGGCCCTGCCGCCCCGCCGCTCCGGCACCAGGATCTCGCGCCGCTTGAGACGGTGGATGGACGAGCGGACCGCCTGGGCGTCGACGCCGAGTTCGGCGAGCAGCCGTATCAGGGTGCTCACACCGATCCAGCCGCCGACCTCGCGCGCATAGAGGCCGTAGACCGTCACGATCAGGGATCGCGGTGGTGCCGCCTGGGCCGGGTCGTCGTCGAGGAGGTCGCTCATAGTCACGAATGCAGGATTTTACTGCGTTCGCCCGGCTGCCTCCGTGGACGCCCCCGCTGTCAGCGCCGTGCGCCAGGCGGCCGGCCAGGGCGCGCTGCCGCCCGCCTCCTTGTCGGGGACGTGCACGGTGACGTAGCCGCCTCGGGCGGCACGTCGGCGGGGCCCGCTGTCGGCGGCCTCCCGCCACACCTCGAAGGCGAAGGTCATCGAGGACCGGCCGAGGCGGACAAGCTCGATCCGGGTCAACACCTCCTCGCCGAACCGCAGGGACGCCTCGAACTCCACCTCGTAACGCACTCTGGGCGCCACCGGGAAGTAGCCGGGGATGCCGTGCTCGCGCATCAGCGCGGCCTCCGCCGCCTCGGCGTAGCGCACGACGGTGGTGTTGTGGTAGATCCCCGCGGCGTCGGTGTCCACCCACTCCACGCGGGCGCAGTGGACACCGTACGGGTGGACCGTGCCGCTCATCCGGTCGTCCCGCTGGGCGTCCACCGCAGGTGGACGGCGTCCCCGGGGGTCTCGCGCAGCAGCGCCAGGCGCGGGCGGACCGCGTCCGTGCGTGACGTCGGCGGCTTGCGGCGGCCGGCCACGAACTGAGCCGGCCACTCGGCGCCCGGGCCGCGGTACTCCTGTTCGGCGGCCGCCTGCAGGGTCCACTGCGGGTTGTAGAGGTGGGTACGGCCGAGCGCGCACAGGTCGGCGCGGCCGGCCAGCAGGATCGAGTTGACGTCGTCGTACGACGAGATCGCGCCCACCGCGATCACGGCCACGCCCGCCGGGGCGGCAACCTCGTGACGGATCCGGTCGGCGAACGGGGTCTGGTAGGAGCGGCCGAAGGCGGGCTTCTCGTCCTTGGTGACCTGGCCGGAGGAGACGTCGATCGCCGCCGCCCCCTGCGCGACGAACGCCCGGGCGATCTCGACCGCGTCGTGCTCGGTGTTGCCGTCCGGGGACCAGTCGGTCGCCGAGATACGGACCGTCACCGGGCGGTCGGCCGGGAAGGCGGAGCGGACCGCGTCGAAGACCTCCAGGGGGAAGCGCAGACGGTTGCTCAGCGCGCCGCCGTACTCGTCCGTGCGGTGATTCGCGACGGGGGAAAGGAAAGAGGACAGCAGGTAGCCGTGAGCGGCATGCACTTCGAGCAGGTCGAAGCCGGCCTCCGCGGCCCTGCGCGCGGACGCCGCGAACTCGGCCACGACCGCGTCCATCTCCTGACGGGTCATCTCCCGCGGCACGTGGCAGCCCGCGCCGTAGGGCAGCGGGGACGGGCCGACGACCTCCCAGTTGCCCTCGTCGAGCGGCTGGTCGATGCCCTCCCACATCACCTTGGTCGAGCCCTTGCGGCCGGCGTGCCCCAGCTGGAGTCCGATCTTCGCCGTGCTTCGCTCGTGCACGAAGGAGGTGACCTCGGCCCACGCGTCGCGCTGTGCGTCGTTCCACAGGCCCGTGCAGCCCGGGGTGATCCGTGCCTCGGGTGAGACGCAGACCATCTCGGTCATGACCAGGCCCGCGCCGCCGAGCGCCTTGGCGCCAAGGTGGACCAGGTGGAAGTCGTCCGGTACGCCGTCCACCGCCGAGTACATGTCCATCGGGGAGACGACGATCCGGTTCTTGAGCTCCAGAGCGCCGATCGAGAAGGGCTGGAACATCGCCGGAGCGGCCTTGGTTTGCGGGAGCCCCTGGGCCTTGGCGAAACCACGCTCGATCAGCTCGGCGAAGCCGGGGTCGCGGTCCTTGAGGTTGTCGAAGGTGATCCGGCGGGAGCGGGTGAGCAGGTTGAAGCAGAACTGTGCGGGGTCCTGGTCCGCGTACCTGCCGATGTTCTCGAACCACTCCAGCGAGGCCTGGGCGGCGCGCTGCGTGGACTCCACCACGGGCCGGCGCTCGGTCTCGTAGGCCGTCAACGCCTCGGCCACGGTGGGCTGTTCGTGCAGGCACGCGGCGAGCGCCAGGGCGTCCTCCATGGCCAGCTTGGTGCCGGAGCCGATCGAGAAGTGCGCGGTGTGGGCGGCGTCGCCGAGGAGGACCACGTTGCGGTGGTGCCAGCACTCGTTGCGGACGGTGGTGAAGTTGAGCCACTTCGAGTTGTTGGTCAGCAGGGCGTGACCGGCCAGTTCCTCGGCGAAGATCTCACGGATCCGCGCGACGGCCTGCTCGTCGGAGACTCCGGGCGGGAACTCCGTGCCCTCGGTCGCGTCGAAGCCGGCGCGGCGCCACACGTCCTCCGCCATCTCGACGATGAAGGTCGAGCCTGAGTCGGAGTACGGGTAGCCGTGGATCTGCATGGTCCCGAACTCCGTCTGCCTGACGAAGAACTGGAAGGCTTCGAAGACCCGGTCGGTGCCCAGCCACATGTACTTGTTGGCCCGCCGGTCCAGGTTGGGGCCGAACGCGTCGGCGTACTTGGTCCGCACGGCCGAGTTGAGCCCGTCCGCCGCGACCACGAGGTCGTGGGACTCGCGCAGCTCGTCCACGTCCGGTGCGGTGGTCCGGTAGTGCACCGTGACGTCGAGTTCTGCGGCCCGCCCCTGGAGGATGCGCAGCAGGTCCTTGCGGGACATGGCCGCGAAGCCCTGACCGCCTACGGTGAAGTGGTGCCCGTTGAACTCGATGTCGATGTCGGTCCACCGGGCGAAACGGTTCTCCATCGCGTCATGGACGGCGGTGTCGGCGTTCTCGATGCCCCCGAGGGTCTCGTCGGAGAAGACGACACCGAAGCCGAAGGTGTCGTCGGGGGCGTTGCGCTCCCAGACGGTGATCTCGTGGGCGGGGTCCAACTGCTTCATCAGGGCGGCGAAGTAGAGCCCGCCCGGGCCGCCGCCGACGATCGCGATCCTCATGCGTTGTTCTCCTCGTTCGCCTTCTCGATCAACTGGCGCAGCAGGTAGTGCTGCAGCTTCCCGCTGGTGTTGCGGGGCAGGGCGTCGGTGAAGCGGACCGCGCGCGGGTACTTGTACGGCGCCAGCTGGGTCTTGACGTAGTCCTGGATGTCCCTGGCCTTGGCGTCGTCGCCGCTGACTCCCTCACGCAGCACGACGAAGGCGCACACTACCGAGCCGCGCTCGGGGTCGGGCTTGGCAACCACCGCGCACTCGACGACGTCCGGGTGCGTGTCGATCGCGGCTTCGACCTCGGGGCCTCCGATGTTGTAGCCGGAGGAGACGATCATGTTGTCGGTGCGGGTGCGGTAGTAGAAGTAGCCGTCCTCGTCGCGGACGTAGGTGTCGCCCGTGACGTTCCAGCCGCCCATGACGTACTTCTCCTGGCGCCGGTCGTCGAGGTAGCGGCAGCCGACCGGGCCGATCACGGCCAGCCGCCCTTCGACCCCGGGAGCGAGTTCCTCGCCGTCGAGACCGAGGACGGTGGCCCGGTAGCCGGGGACAGGTCTTCCGGTCGCTCCGGGACGGATGTCGTCACCGGCGGCGGAGATGAAGATGTGGATCATCTCGGTGGCCCCGATCCCGTCGATGACCTTGAGCCCGGTCTCGGCGTGCAGCTGCTTCCACACCTCGTCGGGTATGTGTTCCCCCGCGCTGACCGCGGTGCGCAGGCCGCGCAGCCGGTCTGCCTTGCCCGCCTTGAGTATCTGCTTGTACGCCGTCGGCGCGGTCGCGAGGACGGTGACCCCCGTCCCGGCGACGAGGTCGGCGAGGGGCTCCGGTGCGACGGCCTCGGTCAGCAGTGCGCACGCGCCGGCGCGCAGGGCGCAGACCACGAGGATGCCGAGGCCGAAGGTGAACGCGAACGGCGCGGTGCACGACACGAGGTCGTCGGGCCGCAGCCGGAGCGTGTGCCGGCCGAAGGTGTTGTCGATGGACAGGATGTCGCGATGGAAGTGGGTGGTGATCTTCGGTACGCCGGTGCTGCCCGAGGTGGGCCCGAAGAGGGCCACGTCGTCGGCCGCCGTGTCGACCGCGGCGAACTGAGCCGGCTTCACCGCCGCCCGGCGCGTCAGATCGTCGGCTGCGTCACCGCCGTACGCCACGATCGTGAGGTCCGGCAGCACAGCGTCGCGTACGGCCTCGACGTCCTGCGTGAACCGGTGGTCGACCAGCGCGACGGCCGGGCGGGTCTTCTGCGCGATCGGGGTGAGTTCGCGGGCGCGCAGTGCCGCCATGGTCGTCACGACGATGCCGCCGGCCTTGAGCACGCCGAGCCAGGCCGCGACGGTCCACGGGTTGTTCGGGGAGCGCAGGAGCACCCGGTTGCCGGGTGTCAGGCCGAGGTCGTCGGTGAGCACATGGGCGATCTGGTTGGCGCGGTGGCGCAGTTCGCCGTAGGTCCACACCTCGCCCTCCGGCGTGCGCAGGGCAGCGCGGTCGGGGCCGAAGGTGTCAGTGGGTATGTCGATGATCTCGGTGGCCGCGTTGAGGCGCTCGGGGTACTGGAGTTCGTCCGTGGTGAACTCCAGCACCGGCCACAGGTGGCGGGGCGGGAGGTGGTCCCGGGCGAACGTGTCCGGGTAGGCGGAGGGCGCGAGGTCCATCGGGGTTCCTTTCTGCCGGGGTCCCGTGCACAGGTGCGGATGTGCAGAGGGAAGGGGTTCAGGAGGCGTCTGCCTGGGTCCTGTGCACCGGGTGCGGGCCGTGCAGAGGGAAGGAGTTCAGGAGGTGGTGCGGATCAGGCCTTCCTGGACGACGGTGGCCAGGTGGACTCCGGCGGCGGTGAAGAACCGGCCGGTGGCGAGACCGCGGCCGGACTCGGCTGCGACGGCCTCCTGGGCGTACAGGAGCCAGCCGTCCACCGGTCCGGGCCGGTGGAACCACATCGCGTGGTCGAGGCTGGCGGTGACGAGTCCCGGCCGGGCCCAGGCCAGGCCGAGGACCCGCAGCACGGGTTCGAGGATCGTGTAGTCGCAGACGTAGGCGAGCGCGGCGAGGTCGCGCTGGGCATCGGTCAGCCCGTCTACGGACCCCAGTTTCCCGAACGGCCGTACCCACACGGCCTGGTGGGGCGCTCGCTCGCCCTCGACGGTGAGGTAGACGGGCCCGGGGATGTGCCGCATGTCGAAGCTGCGGCCGCCGCTCCAGTACGCGCGCGACGTGTCCGTCATCGTGCCCCCATCCGCATCGGGAGCTGTGCCGGAGAGGTACGAGGCCGAGCTGGGCAGCTCCTCGGGGGCCGGGACACCCGCGGGCGGTTCGGCACTGTACGTCGCCGCATCCGGCTCGCCCGCCGCGAAGTTGGCGAGGCAGACGTAGACCGGCTTGCCGTTCTGGAAGCCGCGGACCTGCCGGGTGGCGTAGCCGCGGCCGTCGCGCAACAGCTCCACCTCATAGCGGACCTCGGCGCCGATGTCGACCGGCCGCAGGAAGTAGGAGTGTGTCGAGTGCAGCGTCTTGCCCTCGACCGACCTCATGGCGGCGGCCGTGGCCTGGGCGACCATGTCGCCGCCGTACGCCTTGGGCCAGGGGCAGGGCTGGGTGGTCGCGGTGAAGGCGCGGTCGTAGTGCTCGGGCTCGGCGGGCTTCAGCGTGACCGCCGCGGCGAAGAGCGCGGACGTCGGCTCCGTCCCGGCGGTCATCGGTTCAGCCAGTCGCGCAGGTCGGCGTCCGCGACGTCGGGCAGGTTGACGACGATGTTCTCCGGCGTCCGGGTGGTCATCCAGGTCAGGGGCTTGGAACGCGAGAGGTTGCACTCGATGTGCGGCATGAACGGCGGTACGAAGACCCAGTCGCCCTCTGCCATGTCGACGTAGTCCTCGAACTTCTCGCCGAAGTAGATGCGCGCCCGGCCCGACAGGACGTAACCGCCGGTCTCCGCCTCGCCGTGGTGGTGGGTCACCGAGCGGTAGCCGGGCTCGTTGCGCACCTTTCCGAACCACAGCCTGGTGGCCGGTGTGTGCTGGACGGAGACGCCGGAGACGCGGCTCGCGCCGGCGGACTGGCCGGTGGCGCCGACTTCGAGGCCGCCGCGGGTCACGACCGGGACGACCAGGCCGGACGGGTCGGCGTACATCGAGTTGTCGCCCTCCAGTACGTACTTGGAGAGATCGGGTTCCATGGTCAGCTCCTGGGGTCGGTGAGGCGGAGGCGGTTGCGGAGGGTGCCGATGCCGGGGATCTCGGTCTCCAGGAGATCGCCGTCGGCGAGAAAGACCGGCGGGGTCATGCCCATCCCCACGCCGCCGGGGGTGCCGGTCAGTACGACGTCGCCGGGGCGCAGGGTGGTGAAAGCGGAGACGTAGGCGAGCAGATCCGCCGCGTCGAACACGAGGGTGCGGGTGTTGCCGCGCTGGCGTTCGGCGCCGTTGACGCGGCAGATCACCTCGACGCCCGCGACCGGGTCGAGTTCGTCGGGGGTGACGACGAGCGGGCCGAGCGGGGTGGTCCGGTCCCATGCCTTGCCCTGGAACCACTGCAGGGTGCGCCGCTGCCAGTCCCGCACGCTGACGTCGTTGGCGACGGTGTAGCCCGCGATGGAGCGTGCGGCCAGGTCCCGGTCCGCGCGTGTGAGTTCGGCGCCGACGACGACCGCGAGCTCCGCCTCCCAGTCCACGTCGAGGCCCTTGGGGAGGACCAGGTCGTCCTCGGGGCCGGTCAGTGTGTCGGCGTACTTGGCGAAGAGCGTGGGGTGGGCCGGCAGCTCACGGCCCATCTCGGTGATGTGTTCGGCGTAGTTGAGGCCACAGCACACGACCTTGCGCGGGGACGGCAGGGGCAGCACCGGTACGGCGCCGGGCAGCACGGCGCCGACGAGGTCCGCGAAGCGGTCGGGCGCCGTGGTGGCCAGCAGCGCGGAGAGGTCGTCGGCCGGCAGGGCCCGCCAGCGGTCGCCGTCGAGGACGGCGGCCCTACGACGGCCGCCATGGGCCACGGTGGCGAGCTTCATCGGAGTTCTCCCTGGGACTTCGGAGCGGCTTTATAGCGAGATTTTCACGATCGTCGAAAACAGTCAATAGATGAGCTACGCTGACCGCACCCACCCCGTCCCAGGAGGTACGCGCACATGACTCCGATCCCGGTGAACCCGCCCTCACTCCCCGTACCGCGCGGCTACTCGCACGGCACCCTGAGCGGCAACACGCTCCACCTGGGCGGACAGACCGCGCTCGACAAGAACATGCGGATCGTCCCCGGCGGCATCGTCGAGCAGTTCCGGCAGGCTTTCGACAACGTCCTCACCACGCTGCGCGCCGCCGGAGGGATCCCCGAGGACCTGGTGAGCATCACGCTCTTCCTCACCGACGTCCCCGACTACCAGGCCCACGGCAAGGAGATCGGGAAGGTCTGGCGCGAACTCGCAGGCCCGGTCTACCCGGCGATGGCCGGCATCGGCACAACCGCCCTCTGGCAGCCGGAAGCGATGATCGAGATCCTCGGCGTCGCGGAGATCCCGGACGAGCGTCTGATCCGCCCGGAGAGCTGAGAAAACCGACGTCAGGGGCTGGCCACAAGGGCGTCGGAGCGGGCCTCGACGCACCAAGGGATCATCGCGGGAACGCCATGACGAACGTCGCGTACGGCATCGCCGGGCGGCCGCGCCGGGCACGGGGCACCGACGGAACTCGCCGACCTGCTCCGGGCCTGCGCCGAGGTCGCTCCCCACGTTGCCGGAGTCCTTTTCCTGCCGCCCGAAGCCATCCGCGTCGGCGACCGGGGCCTCCCGGTCGACTACGAGCCGCCGCGGCACGCGAGGGCCGCCCGGATCGCCACCGACCTGGCGGTGATGGCTCGCCGACGGCGGTGAGGCCATCGCGGACCTGGGCATGCCAGGGGGCCAGGCAGAGGTGTTCGGCCCGATCGCCTTGACACGACGGCCTGACGGTTTGCTCGCTGACGTCGACGAGACTGCCCGTGCCCGTGCCTCGATCGTCGCGTGCACGGCCTCAACCGGACCGAACTTGGCGAGTTCCTCGACCACGACAAGACGTACGTCTCCGCCAACGAACTTCGGGAAGCCCGGTCTTACCGACATCGCGCCTGTAACCAACTGCGCCTGCCACCCCACATCCTGGGTGTCATCGGCGGAGCCGATACCGACCGGCGATGCTGCACTTCGGTGAGTCCAGCGTCCGGCTCGCTGAAATCGCCCGCCAATCCGACCACGCTGCTGAAACAGTCTCCGAACTGTGGCCACTCGTTCGTCCGCCGTGAGGCCTGTGCCAGGTCGGTGCGCCTGATGGTCGCCGTCGAGTGCTGCTCTGCTCCCCGCATCCGTGGGGGTGCTTCCTCTTGGCCGTTCAGCGCACAACGATGTCCCGCCACCCGCACCCCGTGGGGAATTTCCCTCCCACACCAGTGAGCTTCCTCGGAGTTTCCTCACCCTCGTGAGGAAACTCGAAGAAGCTCACTGGTCGACCTCGGTGGCCTCGATGGCAAGCATGGGACACGCGTCGATGGCATCCCGGGCCAGTTCCATATCGATCGCAGCCGGATCATTGACGAGCAGCTCCGCGGTTCCGTCGCGGACAGCAAAGAGGTGTGGTGCGACCGCCTCGCATGCACCGATGCCAACGCAGTTGTTGTTTATGCGGATCCGTGATCCCATCGCATCCTCCTTCGGACCGAGGCGTATATGCCTGAGGCGCCGAGCTGGGCCGGCGCCTCAGGCATGAGGTCAGGTTGTTCCGGCGCGCACCCAATGGCGTTGAGAACCGTCGGCGTTGAGGCCGTCGCGTTCGTCTGGCTGATGGTGCAGCAGGACGCTGACCTCGTGGGAGATCTCACCGAGTTCGGCGAGGTTCTTTGTTTCCGATGACTTGAGCCATGCGTCGAGTTCGGCGGGACTCTCCCAGTGGGTGAGGAGCAGGTATCGAACCGGGGCCGGCTGGGGGAACTCTTCGAGTGGGCCCACGAACTGGAACGGCTGGTCCTCGAATTCCCCGCTCACCGTCTCGAAGGGCATGGCATTGAACTGGGGCAACGTGCGCGTCAGTCGAGCCACGACGTCGTCCACGGTGTCCTGTGTGAGTTGGGCTCCGGGGACGATCGCCGTCTCGAGGAACAGCGGGCCGGTCAGTTCCTCGCCGTCGGCGGGCAGGCGCCATTTCCGGATGTAGAACGCGTTGAACCAGGCTTCATGCGCCTTGTCCATGACCGGCTTGTGCTGGGGGCTGTCGTACCATCGGTTCATCATTTCCGGTGTCTCGAACTTTCCGCAGAAGTACTCCCACGAAGAGTTCGCGATCGGTCCACCGATGACTGCGAGAAATCCGGGCTGTGCCGCAACGACAGCTCCCATGCGTTCCTGGGCCTTCGAGAACGCAGCTACTGTTTCCGGCGCCAGCTTCATACACGCTTCCATAGTGGTGAGCGTCTGAGGTGTGGCTGATGGTGACATGCCTGGTCCCTTCTCCTGAGGTATTTCGAGGAAGTGGCTCGTAGTCGGACCTCCGCACCCGTTGGCGTTCACTCGCGCCAATCCGTCGCGCAGGTGTGAGGTTCTCCAGCATTTCGACCTGGATAGCGGCGTATCGTTCCCCGCGCAGCCCTGATGCTTCAGCAGCTGGAACGTCGCGCGGCGGTGTCAGTACTGCTCGCGGAAGCGGGTGCCGTAGGGGTTGTCGATCCGGTAGCGCCAACGGCCGTCGACGCCGCGGTGTGCGATGTCGGTGGCGGATCCCTTGAGGTGCACGTGCTGCCCGTTCGGCCCCGTGCCCTCCAGCTCCCAGTCCAGCAGGATGAGGGCGATGTCACCGGACACGACCAGGTGCCGGGCGTGTGCCTTCATCGGCAGCCCCAGCGCGAGGAAGCCTTCGAGTTCACGCCGTATGTCCGCCGGATCGCTGACAGCGACACCCGAGTTGGTGACGAAGCCGGCTTCCTCCTCGTAGAGCCCCATCATCGCGTCGGCCTGTCCGGAGTTGAAGCGCTCCATGAGCGCGGCGGGGATGTTCTCCGGTTCGGTCGGCATGGGGGAGTAATCGGACATGGCTCTCTCCTGTGTGGTGTGGTGTCGTGAGGCGCGGCTGGATGTGGTGCTCAGGCGTACTTGATGACCGTGCGGAATCGGGCTTTGCCCTCGGCCGTACGCCGGTAGGCCTCAGCGGCCTGCTCCTTGTCGTAGACCTCGACCATGGGGGTGACCTTGCCGTCAGCCGCCAGCTGCAAAGCCTCGACGAGATACTCGGTGCCGTTGTGTGCGGAGCCGAGAATCTGGATGCTGTTCATCACCACGGGCATGTTGCTCACCGCGAAGGTGTCGAACGCGATACCCATGAGCACCGCCCGCCCCCTGGCGTTGATGCCCTGGAGAGCGTCCGAAACGGCCGCGTTGGAGCTGTTGGTGTGCAGCAGGATGTTGGCGCCGCCTGCCGCCCTGAGCTCCGCGCCGTTCGACACAACGAGGTCCGCGCCGAGCTTGTGGGCCAGCTCCCGCTTGTCGGGTGTCTGGGTGATCGCGATGGTGGTGAAGCCGGCGGCCTTCGCGTACTGCACGGCAAGGTGGCCGAGACCACCGATGCCGGAGACGGCCACCACGTCACCAGGCTCCGGACGGGCGCGCCGCAGCCCGCTCCACGCGGTGTAGCCGACGCACATGAGGGGCGCGGCGTGCTCGTACGCCAGCCCCTCCGGGAGCAGTACGGTCGCGTCGGCGCGTGCGGCGACGTATCCCGACTGCGCACCGCTGGCGTTCATGCCGATGAGCACCGGGCGTTCACAGTTCGCGGCGGTGACGAAGTCCAGCGGCTCGGCCCTGCGGCACCACGCACACTGCCCGCAGCCGTTCTGCAGGGTCACGATCCCCACCCGGTCTCCGACGGTGCGGGACGTCACGCCATCGCCGACGGTGACCACCTCGCCCACACCCTCGTGGCCCAGCGTCATGGGGAAGTCGACGCCGAAGGACAGCTTCCCCTCCGTGATCCAGACGTCGGTGCCGCAGATCCCGCAGGCGTGCACCTTGACCAGTACCTGGCCGGGTCCCACCGCCGGGATCTCGGTGCTCCGCAGTTCCCAGTCGCTATCGAGGCCGGGCGCGACGACGGATTGCGCACGGGGCATGGCTCCTCCTTGATTCTGTGCGCCCGGCAGGCCATGGGAGCAGGAAGGACGGATTTCGTTGCACAGCAATGTTCCGTGAACGTATGCCTCCGCTCCGGGCACCGTCAATATCCAAGAGACACCTCTGTGTAACCAAATGGTTTCATCGCACAACCGCGTACAGTGAATGCATCCCGTCGTGCAGGGAGCGCCAGGTGGGACGCCACAGGACATATGAGGAACGAGCCGGAGATGACAGAG
>NZ_JBVIPA010000091.1:0-12148 GCF_055578365.1 Streptomyces sp. NPDC033131 | reverse complement strand
GGCGCCGCTTCGCGGTCGGGCAAGCCCGATCCTGGACAGCCGACGAACGGCGCGGTAGGGCTTCGCCTGCCGCCCAACGAGGGAACCACCCCGCTTAGCCCGGACGTACGGCACGGCCGCACAGGGGGAACCTCTGGCACCGTGTCAGTCCCCGCGGCTACCGTCGTTCCATGGCCAGCAGCAGCGAGCACGGCGGGCACGGCCCCCGGCGCCTCCATCAGTCGATCGGTGACGTACTGCGGACGCCCGAGCGGCCGCAGCCGGCGGTCGGGACGACCCCCCAGTGGCCTGGCCACGAGTACGGACCGACGCCCGTTCCAGCGAAGGCGCCGGGGACACCGGGTCTGCCGGAAGGCGTGCGCCGGACGCGGCAGGAGCTGGAATCGGTCCGGGACGACGCCGCCCGTCAGTTCCACGCCGGCGCCGATGCCCGGGTGCATGTCGAGGTCGAGGTGCGCCAAGCGAAGGCGGCCGCCCACGGAGTGTGGGCCACGGTCGCGTGGCTGTTGGGTGAGCTGCAGGCCGCCCCGATCAGCCAGGAGTGGTACGAGTACCCGTACACCAACCGCCAGGTGGGGCTGGAACGTACCCACGCCCGGGACCGGATCGAGGGCAACGACTGGCCCGACGTCGACCGGGACTATGCCGCCGGGGTCCAGTACACGGTGGGCTGGAGCTTCTGGCCGGACGAGGAACGCCCCGTGCCGCCCGCAGGATGACGTACGGCACGCGAAGAGGCCCGGACCATCGGTCCGGGCCTCTGTCGTTGCGGGGGCGGGTCAGCTGGGCACTTCGCCCGTCCGCAGCATGTGCAGGTGCTGCGCCAGCTGTTGGTGGTCGTCCTTGATCTTCTTGTTCTCGAACGGGTCGTGCTTGTGGCCGTTGCCCCCGTCGCGGGAGAAGTCGTTCTTGCACTCTTCCAGGATGAACTTGCCCTGGCGTACGGCGTCGGGCAGCCAGCGGCCCAGCCACTCAGCGACCCGCAGCGGGGACGCTTCCTTGTCGAGGAAGGCCCAGTGGTGGCTCCACATCAGGCTGGTGAGGCTTTCCACCATGTCGGGGTGCTGCCACCAGCACGAGGAGTTCCGTTCCGTGTATCCCAGCATCTCCTTGTAGGAGCGGGGCCAGCGGACCCGGAACGTCCCTTCCACCCACTGCATGAGCACGTCCCAGGCGTTCGCCTGCTGCTGCGGGCCGAAGGTCGTCCAGTTCCAGACCGCCGGGGCATCGCTCTTGGGCTTGTCCGCCAGCTTCTTGACGACCAGGGACAGTTCCTGGATGCGGTCCGCGAGGTTCTGGCCTTCCAGGGTTTCGAGGCGGCCGTTCACCTCGTCCAGCTGCCGTCCCAGTTCTCGGGTCCGCTCCCAGACGGCTTTCATTTCCTTGGGCTGGTCGATCATCCGGTCTGCCCCCATACGTTCTGCTCAGCGGCCGGCGCCTGCCCGGGGATCGTCCCCGGGTACGCCGCAGGCTGCTGCTGCGGGATCACCGGAGCCGTGGCGGGCATCTGCGGCGGGAGGACGGGCCCGGCGACCTGCACCCCCTTCTTCTTCAACTTGGCCTCCAGCTTGGCCTTTGCCTTTGCCTGCTTCATCAGTTCCTTGACGTCCTTCCGCTCCCACACCGGGGTGAACGCGTACCGGATCGGCGGCAGGTGCCGGTAGAACACCAAGCCCGTACCTTCCTTCATCTGCCGGATGGCATCCTGCGGCATGATCCGGACGCGTCGCACCGAGACGTTGCGGGACTTCTTGTCCTCGTCCGTGGCGGACGAGGAGGCCACTTCCTCGTCCTTCTCTCCGCACAGGAGCGAGAGTTCTTCCAAGTCCTGCGGGATGGACAGGCCACCGAGGGCGATCCGGACGGAGTTGTTCATGATGGTCTGCGCTCCGTTGTGGCCCCACCGCTCCCTCAGCTGGGACGGGGACTGGACGCTGACCAGGAGTTGAATGTTCCGGCCGCCCGCGTCCGCCGACCACTTGTGCAGGGGAAGCGGGCAGATCACGGCCGCCTCGTCCAGGACGAACCGCACGTACGGGTCCACGCGGCCGCCGGGGCTGTTGTCCGCCTCCAGGTACGCCGCCTCGTAGATCTCGCCCACCAGGGCGGTGAACAGCGGTGCGACGCTGCCGTACTGCTGGTCACGGCCCATCAGGTAGAGGGTGCCGCGCGAGCGGAGGAAGTCCGCCACGTCGAACTTCTGCTGACCGGGCCGGGGGGACACGATGTCCAAGACCTGGGGGAGCGACATGAACTCGAACGACCGGATCAGCGTCAGGTACACGCTGTCCCGTGTCTTCTCCGGGGCGTTCCGCATCTGCGACAGGCCCCGGGCCCAGCCAGCGGGCACCAGCTCCGGGTAGTTCTCCAGGATCTCCAGGGGCTCACGGTTGGTCGAGTCGGTCACCCAGGCCCGGACGTGGGTCAGGTCGTAGCCCCTCAGACCCGCCGCCATCAGGTAGCAGGACAGCACCATGAAGGAGTGGCCCTCCCAGAAGGAGGCGTTCTCCATGGCCTCCCCGCTGGCCGAGGCCGCGAGCAGGTACCCGGCGCGACGCAGGGCCACCACCGGGTCCTGGCAGCCCTCCACCAGGTTCCAGCGCAGGGTGTTCTCCACCCCGCTCACGCCCGCGTTGAAGACCCACACGGGCCGGTTGAACGTCCGCCGCAGCTGGTGGGTGTGGTCGTAGAGGTCACCGCGGGTCGAGGTCACCACGCAGGCGCCGGCCGCGTCGATGATGGCGTTGCCGTACTGCGCGGACTTGCCGGTACGCGGCGGGGCGTACATCAGCACGATGTCCTCGCACGCGACGAACAGCCCCTTCTTGTAGAGCAGATCCGTGCCGAGGTGCAGCCCGACCTCGTGAGGGCTGATGGAACGCCGCTTCGCCCCTTCCAGGGACGGGCGGAGGGTGTCCGCGCGGGCCCGCAGCCCTTCCTGGGACAGCCACTTCTTGAGTTCCTTCGGGTTGGCGAACCCGACCCGGGCCGCGTCCTTCCCGTTCGTGGTCGGACCGGACTTGCCCAGTTCCCACTTCTGCTTCAGGTGGAGGTACCCGAGGCCGCCGCCGGCCACGACCGTGAGGCCGAACCCGGGCCAGCCGCCGAGGGGCCAGTTCGAGCCCACGGTGTTGATGAGGTCGAGGGCACCGCCCACAGACGGCTCCGGGAGTCCGCCGTTCTCGGCACCGGCCGCGAGCGCCACGGCGGGCAGTCCGGCGGCCGCGTACGCCGTGCCCTGGCGGGACTTGCCGAGGGCGGAAGGCTTGTGGGTGTCGATGATGCGGTGCAGCCAATGCGGCTTCATACCGCCCGACAGGTCCGTGGTGGTGGGTGTGGGATTCTCTTCCTTGCGTGACACGAGCACTCTCCTCTGTCGCGAAGTCCCCGGGGTCCGGCGGTACCAGCGCCTCCCGGGGGCGCTTATTTGTCCGGTGACCTCACGATCACCGTACGATTCAGGGCTGACATTCAGCCCCGGGATTTCTCAGCTGTGCTTGTCGATGATGGGCTTCAGGTACTTCCGGGCCGTGCCCTCCGTGAAGCCGCTTCCGTGGTGCAGGGCCTTTGCCAGAGCGCTGGCCGACTGGTTCGGGTAGCGCTGTTCCGCAGGAAGCCGCAGGTAGCGGTACTCCAGCAGTTCCACGCCCGTCAGGTCCGGCTCAGGCTCCGGACCCTCGTCCGCGCCGTCCTCGTCCTCGTCCAGGCCCTCGTCCACGGCCTCGTCGATGACTTCCGGCACCGGCTCCGGTTCAGGCGCCGGAACAGGCTCGGGGTAGTCGCCAATTGGCGACTGGACAGCCTCGTCCGCGTACGGCTCCACCTCCGGCTCGGGGGCGAACGGCTCCGGCTCCGGGTTCTTCTGCAGCCAGTCGGCCCCGTCGATCCGGGCCTGCACCATTGCGGGCCGTCCGTCGCTGCGGGCCGCGAGCGGTCCGCCAGCGGCCGCCAGCTGGCCGCCGTGCTGGAACTGGTCGTACGGCTGACGCTGCGGTTCGTACCCGCCCACGGACGGCTCCGGCTCCGGCTCGGGGTGCCCCGCGGTTTCCTCCGCTGAGTCCTCGTAGTGCCCGTGGTGCTCCGTCAGATCGACGTCGACCCGTTCGGCCGCCGCCTGCTGCGGGAGGGCCGGGCGGTCCGGGCGGACGTCGAGCCGTTCCAGTTCGGCGGGCACCGGGATGCCCGCCGCCGCCAGGCCCGCCGGCGCCGTCTCAGAGATGGGCACGCCGTACTTCGCCAGCCGGAGCGGCATCATGGCCTCCACCGGGGCCTTCCGCCGCCAGCCACGGCCGAACCGGGCCTGCAGACGGGACTGGTAGATCAGTCGGGCCTGTTCCAGGCTCACGGCCTTCTCGTAGCTTCGGACCTCCCAGAGCTTCATCCGGCGCCACAGCCGGAAGGTGGGCAGAGGCGAGAGCAGCCACCGGGTGATCCGGACGCCCTCCATGTGCTTGTCGGCGGTGATGTCCGCGATCCGGCCCACCGCGTGCCGCGCGGCTTCCACGGAGACGACGAACAGAACTGGGATGACCGCGTGCATCCCGACACCGAGCGGGTCCGGCCAGGCCGCCGCCGCGTTGAAGGCGATCGTGGCGGCCGTCAGGAGCCACGCCGTCTGGCGGAGGAGCGGGAACGGGATGCGGAGCCAGGTCAGCAGCAGGTCGAGACCGAGGAGCACGACAATGCCCGCGTCAATCCCGATGGGGAACCAGTACGCGAAGGCCCCGAAGTCCTTTTCCGTCGCGAGCTTGCGCACCGCGTTGTACGAGCCGGCGAAGCCGATGGAGGCGATGACGACCGCACCCAGGCCGACAATCCCGATCAGCCAGTAGTGGACCCGGGTCAGCTCCGGAATGCCCTTCTTCTCTTCGGGCTCAGTGGCAGATCCCGGGGGATCTCCCGCCGTACCCTGGTAGTGACGCATGTGGGTCTCCAAATCTTCGGCGTCCAGGCCCTGGTGGTGTGTCCTCACCACCGGGGTCTTCCGCATGTCAGGCCCCGTCTTCCTCGGGCGCGATGGGCCGTTCTTCCAGTTCCTTGACGTACGCCAGCAGGTTGTTGCGCAGTTCCTCTTCGGTGTCTCCGACGAGGCGTTCGCGGTGAGCGAGGATCACGTCAACGGCAACGCGGATCACGGTGTTCGCCGTGATGCGCTCCCCCTTGTGTGTCCTGGCCGCCTGCAGTTCCCTCGCCACGACGTCCAGTTCGATCTGCTGGTCGCCGCGCAGCTGCACGTACTTCGGTGACAGCTGCTTGCGGGCGGTCGCCGTCGCCTCGTTGAGATTCGATGAACGCCGCGCCGGCGGTTGCTCTGCCATGTCGCCCCTTCGGGGTGTTGGAGTCAGTGACCCCAAGAGGCTATGACCTTGGAACTCTGGCGGAGCGTGGTCAGCCGGACGCTCGCGGACCGATCCCTTCATAGGTCGCCCTCCCTTCGTGTTGTCCACGAAAAGAATCATACCCCAAGACTCTTGAACTTCAAGAGTCCGGGGGTTAGTGTTTTCCATGTAAGCGAGAGGGCCGGGGGTTCCCGCCCCCGGCCCTCTCCGCCCGGAACGGCGCTCCAACGCCTTCCGAGCTGGGACACCCCTATGCAGAGAAAGGGATCTCCGTGCAGAAGTCTCGCAGCCGTACCCCCGGCTTCTCCATCCCGGCCCCCGCGACGCGCCCCCGCCTCGTGCTGGTCGGCAAGAAGGGCCCGGCGTTCAGCAGCCAGTGCTCCGACTGCGACGGGTTCGACACCGTCGTCATCCGGCGCAACGGCGAGTCCACCACCGTCCGCTGCACCTGCCTGTTGGTGGTGAGCGCATGAGCGCCCAGGACGCCGCCGAGGCCGCCAGGAAGGCGGAGGAAGCCCGCCGCCAGGCGCAGGCCGACCTCCAGCGCCACGGCCAGGCCGTGAGCGGGATCAGGGGGCGCAAGTGAGCACCCGCCCGCCCCTCCCGGTCCGCCCGCAGCCGCACGAGCGCGACGGACGCCAGCCGCAGCAGCAGCCCGCGCGGCCGCACCCCGCCCGATAGGGCCCCGGCGGGCCGCCCCACCGTGGGCGGCCCGCCCTCCCCTTCTCGCCTTGATGGAGAGGCACACCATGTCGCACTGCACCAACCCCACCGTGCTGGAACGGATCTCCGACGCCGACCTGCGCGCCGACAGCCGCGCGGAGTGGCTGGCCGGGGAGTACCGCGCCGGCGAGTACCCGACCGCCCACGTCCACTACGACCTGGCCGCCGCCGCGTTCGTCGTCGTCGCCCCGCAGGGAGGTGCGTCCGAGTGACCGTCGCCCGCGAACGCCTCATTGCCCTGGCCGCCCTCGTCTTCTCCGTGCTGGTCATGGCCACCTCCGTGGACATCGGCCGCAACGCGATCGAGGCGGCCCTGTCCGGGCTGACCACGTACGGCACCGTCGTGGTGCTGGCCGCGCTGGGCCTGTCCGTGGGGCTCCGGAAGATCTGGAAGGCCAGTAAGACCATGCTGGCCGTCGCCGTCGTGATCGCCCTCGTCCTGTTCGGGATGGGCAAGGCCGTGGCCGAGGTGATGAGCTGATGCGCGCCCTGACCATCCGCCAGCCGTGGGCGGCCGCCATCACCTACGCGGACAAGCGCGTGGAGAACCGGGTGTGGCCCACCTCGTACCGCGGCCCCGTACTCATCCACGCGGGCAAGACCGTGGACCGCCGCCACGGCCCCATGGTCGCCGCCGTGGTGCGCGGGCTGCAGCTGGACCTGGGCGCCGTGCTCGCGGTTGCCCGGATCATCGACTGCCACGCGGACGACGGGGAGTGCACCCCGTGGTCGACCACGGGCACCTTCCACTTCGTTCTGGACGAGGTGACCGCCCTCCCGCTCCCGATCCCGTGGGCGGGCGCACAGCAGCTGTGGACCCCGCCGGCCGCCCTCGTGGACAAGGTGCGCGAGCAGCTGTCGAGCGAGACCGCCGCCCACGTCCTGCGTGAGGAGGCGGGCCCGTGCTGACCGTCTACGACGAGTTCGCCGGGGTCGGCGGCTCCAGCAAGGGCGCCACCGCGGTCAAGGACCGGGAGGGCAAGGCCCTGACGGAACTCATCTTCGCGGCGAACCACAAGAAGGACGCCGTAGAGGACCACGCCCGCAACTTCCCCGACGCCGACCACTTCGAGGGCGACGTGGCCCGCGCGAAGATCGAGACCTTTCCCCGGGCGGACATCTTCTGGGCGAGCCCGTCGTGCCCGCCGTGGAGCAACGCGCGGGGCAAACGCCGGGACTTCGACAACTCCACCCAGGGCGTGCTGTTCGGGGAGAGCGAGCCGGACCCGGAGATCAAGCGGGCCCGCGCGCTCATGGAGGAGGTCCCGCGCTACCTGAACGCGATGATCCTTCGGGGCAAGCCCGTGCTGTGCGGAGTCGTGGAGAACGTCGTGGAGTGCCGGAAGTGGGACCAGTGGTCCCGCTGGCTCCGCGAGGTCCGTTGCGGGGGCCTGTACGAGGTCCGCGTGATCGCGGTCAACTCCATGCACGTCAAGGCCCGGGGGAGCCGCAGGGCCCCGCAGTCGAGGAACCGCCTGTTCGTCGCCTACTGGCTCAAGAGCTTGGGCCGGACGCCGGACTGGAACAAGTGGCTGCGGCCCAAGGCGTACTGCCGGACGTGCGACGCCACGGTGTCAGCCATGCAGGTGTTCAAGCGCCTGAACGTCGACATGGGCGCGTACGGGCGCAACGGCCAGTATTGGTACCGGTGCCCGAACGCGAAGTGCCGCAACGCGATCGTGGAGCCCGAGGTGATGCCCGCCTCTGCCGTCATCGACTGGTCGATTGAGGGCCGCCGGATCGCGGACCGGGACGAGCCCCTGGCCGACGCCACCATGGAGCGGATCGCCCGGGGCATCGCGAAGTTCGCGAAGCCGTTCACCGTGCCAGCCGGCGGGACCTGGCGGACCGAACCCGTGTCGGTCGAGGACCCGATGCCGACCCGCACAACCCGCGAGACGGACGCCCTGGCCGTGCCCCCCCTGCTCATCCCGACCGAAGGCCGGGACGGGAAGGTGGCGACGTCGGCCGAGGAGCCGATGCGGACCCAGACCGCCCGCAACGAGACCGGACTTGCCATCCCGCCGTTCCAGATCAGCCTCCGGGGCGGAGGGTCGAAGAAGACCGCGTACAGCGTGGACGAGCCCGTGGGCACCGTCAGCGCGAGCGGGAACCACCACGGCCTCGTCACCGGCCAGCGCCTGCTGATCCCGTACTACAGCACCGGCACCGCCCGCACGGTCGAGGAGCCCGTGGGCACCGTGACCACCCGCGACCGCTGGTCGCTCGCAGAAGTCGAGGAGAACGTCGACCTGGGCGACGTGCGGTTCAGGATGTTGGAGCCCCACGAGATCGGCGCCGCCATGGCGTTCCCGGACACGTACATCGTCACCGGCAGCAAGCGGGACAAGGTGCGGAAGTACGGGAACGCGGTCACCCCGCCCGTGGCCGAGGTCATCGTGTCCGCGCTGGTCGAGGCGGTCACCGGCGAGCCGCTGGAGGTGGCGTGGTGACCCGCCGCCAGGGCCTGCAGATGAAGGGTGGCGTGCAGCTGCCCATGTTCGCCGTCGAGGTCGAGCCGGAGCCCGCCACCGTGGCGGGCCCGGCCCGGCCGGCGGCCGCCGAGTGGGCCGAGACTCACGGGCTGGAGCTGCAGACCGGCCCGCGCGGGTCGGCGGTGCTCAGCCCGTGCGGCACCTACCGGTATCGGCTGGACCGGATCTGGGACGAGAACACCGCGCCCATGGTGTGGGTGATGCTCAACCCGTCCACCGCGGACCACACCGAGGACGACGCCACGATTCGCCGTTGCACCTCGTTCGCCAGGGCGGCCGGGCACGGCGGCATGGTCGTGGTGAACCTGTTCGCGCTCCGCTCGAAGGACCCGGGCCAGCTCCGGACGCACCCGGACCCGATCGGCCCGTTCAACGTGGCCGCACTGATCGAGGCCACCGACGACGCCGTACGCGTCGCGGCCGCGTGGGGCGACGTCAGCCGCTCCGAGCGCGCCCGCCAGGCCCACGCCGTCACCGCCCTGTTGGTCGGCCACGGCCACTCCCTGGAGTCCCTGGGAGTCACCGGCAAGGGCCACCCCCGACACCCGCTGTACGTGCGCGACGAGACCCAGCTGACCCCGTACGACCCGCAGTCGCCAATTGGCGACCGCTCCGTCGAGCCGGAGGTGGACCGGTGAGCAAGGAGAACGAGGAGTTCAACCCCTGGCGCTGGGACCGGGACAACGCCCGCAACGGGCAGGCCCGCCTCACCGTCGAGCGGAACGGCCACAAGGTCTCCCTGGACCACCGGGGCGTGTCGATCGACGGACAGCGGATCGTCCGGGACGACCCGTCCAAGGGCGACGAACACGGCTTCCAGATCACCCCGACCGGGACCGTCATGTACCGGGGCCAGGAGGTGGCCGCCATCGAGCCCTCCCCGGACGGCACGGCGAACCCGGGCGAGGTGACCGTGTGGGGCAAGGACGGGCCCACGCTCCCCGAGCGCAGGCAGCGCGACCTGGCCGCCCGGGAGCGCGAGGAGGACGAGCGGCGCGGCCGGGACGACCGGTACCGCGCCAGCGAGCAGCACCAGCAGGAACTCACCCGAGGACAGGAGATGACGCTGTGAGCGACCAGAGCCCCGCGCCGTTCGATCCGGCGCTCTACCTGATCGAGCAGGCCCACCGCCAGCCCGTACCCCCGACGTTCCGGCCCGCCCCACAGCTGCCGCCGCAGCGGTCCGCTGGCCGTTGGCTGTGGGACCACTTCGGGCGCCTGGCCCCGGGCCTGGCGACCACGAGCATGTCCGCGCTCGCGTGGAGCTGGGGGCAGAACCTCCCAGACGGCTCCACCGCCCCGCTGTGGATCACGGGCAGTCTGGCCGCGCTCGCGGGGTGCGCCGGGTGCGTCGCCGCGTCGAAGCAGCACGGCGACAACGAGACCGTGCGCGTCTCCTTCGGCGGGGCCGCCGTGCTCGCGTTCGCCGGGGTGACCGCGTGGACGCCGGACTGGCAGCTGGCCACGCTGCTGTGGGCCGGGTGCACCGCCGCGGTGTACGCGTTCTGTGCACCGCTGTGGCGGGCAGACCGGCGCGAGATCCGCACCCAGGAGCATGAGCTGGTCATGGAGGAGACCAAGGGCATGAACGAGGCCCGGGTGAAGGCGATCGAGGCCGCCGGCGCCGTGGCGACGGCTCAGTGGGAGTACCACCAGGAGCAGGCGAAGGTAGCCGCGATCGTGGCGGCCGCGGACGCCCGCCAGCGGCGCGCGATCCAGCCCGGACAGGAGCTGGACGTGCAGGCCCTGCTGAAGGCCGCGCAGGTGGCCGAGCTGAACTGACCGCCCGGCAACGACGAAGGGCCCCGCCGTAGTACGGCGGGGCCCTTCTGCTGTGCTCGCCTACGCGCTGGCCGGACCGGGAATCCCGCCCGCCCGCCGCTGTAGCCGCACGGCGGCCGTCCGGATGCGGGAGAGGTCCATGGCCGCCTCAGCACGGTGGAACGGGGCCGCGTCGAGGGCCAGCGCCTCGTCCAGCTGCCGCAGCGCCTTCTCCGCCGTGTCGGCGGCGGTCCGGATGGTCTGGCCGACCTTCTCCGCCGTGTCCTCGTCGTCCTCCACCAGCTCCGCGTCCACCACCTCGTCCTCGTCCTCGTCGCGGTCGCCAATTGGCGACTGGTCGGAGGCGACGCCCAGTCCTTCCTGGTCGCGCCGGGCCGCGATCACCGCGGCGGTGACTTTCTTCCCGCCGGACTCCAGCCGGAGGACTTCCACGAAGTTCCGGGCGCCCTCGTCGCCGTTGACCTTGACGACCGGGGCCAGCTCCCGGGCGTGCGACTCCACCACGGTGTCGAGCACGGCCGGGCCGAGGGGGGCGAGTGCACGATGGACCAGGGCCAGGTCGATGAGCCGGTACCCGTACGAACGGTCCCAGCCCCACCGTGCCTTCACGTAGTGCCCGAACTTCTCGTGCCCCTCCAGCTCCCACAGCCCGGATTCGTTGATCTCGTTCAGGAGCTGGCCGACCTCCACGCGATGCCGGGCTTGCAGTCGGCGGAGGCTCTGCTGGTACTGCCCCACGGACGCTTCAATGCGCGCCTCCAGGGCCTGCAGACGCTCCCGGGGGCTCAGCTCCACCTCTGTGCTAGATACCGCCTGTGCGGGCAGCTGCGCGCCGCCGCCACGGTTTGCCAGGCCCGCAGTCAGGACGTCCCCGAAGCTGTCACTGGCCTTGTCTGATGCCTTGCTCACCGCGCCACCACGTCCAGAACCTCCCGTGCCATCCGGTCCATCGGTGAACCGGACTTGACCTTGATCGGCTTCTTGAAGATATGCGCCGGGCCGTTCAGCGCGCTGGAGAATTTGAACCGCGAGGCGAGCACCGGGTACTGGGCGGCCGTCAGCTTCTCCTCCAGCTTGTCCGCCGCGACGGTGCCCTGGCCGACCATCGTCAGCATCACGTGCAGCTCCGGGTACCGGGCTCCCGTGTTCTTCAGTTGCTGGATGTAGGCCAGTGCGGACGTCGCCCGATCCAGTTCATTGGGTGTGGGCTGCAGGCACAGAATCACCTTGTCGACCGCGCTCATCACCGTCAGGTGCGGGCCGTCGTCGTGCTTCTCCCAGGCGGCCGTGTCGAGCAGGCATACGCCCTTCTCCGGGCACAGGCGTTGTGCTTCCTGCCGGATGTGGTGCACCGCCGGCGCGGGGTAGACCGGGGCTCCGAGGTCGACCGCGTTCGCGTGCGTGTAGAGGGTTCCGTGCTCGTTCTTCCCTGGCACGTCGGTGTCGATGGCGACGCAGGGGACGCCGTACGACTTCCAGTGAGCAAGCAGGTAGGCAAGCAGAGTCGACTTGCCCGCGCCACCCTTTCCGATGAAGGCGACCCGGCGGCCCTGAGCGGGTAGCACCGGAATGGGGCGAGGTTTCGTCATGGCACCGGACGGTACCGCCCCGCGCCGTGATCGAGAGGCCCGACCGGCGCACCGCGGGCAGCTTGTACGACCGAAGCGCCCGTTCGGCTCCGGGGGCAGTCGCCAATTGGCGACCAGGAGAGGGTGCGGGTTACTGAGCGGGGCTCCGCCCCACACCCCGGCCACCCTGCGGAGGGGGTGGGGGGCACCGATCGTGTGTGCGGGTTGTGGGTGGTGGAGA
>NZ_JBVIPA010000090.1:0-13593 GCF_055578365.1 Streptomyces sp. NPDC033131 | reverse complement strand
CCCGCGGAGCGGGTACCACATCGCTGCGCGATGTGCAAGCGAACACCCGCGCTGCGCGCGGGTGTTGCGCTCCCGCTCCGCGGGAGCGCTGGCGGGACGCTGCGCGTCCCGCTCAACCTGACTGCTGCGCAGTCTGGTTGATGCTCCGTTCGCTGCGCTCCCGGAGCAGGGGGACTTCGTCCCCCTGCCGGGGGCCTGCGCTTCGCTCCGACCCCGGTACGGCGGGTCCGCTGCGCTCCCCCGCCTGACGGTCCTTCCGGCTGCGCCTCCAGAACCGTTGGGCCCGCTGTCGCGGGCCAGGCTGGCTAGGAGCGGCGGGTGGTGGCCGGCAGGGTTGTGGTCTTGATCTGGTGGTAGGTCACAAAGCCCCGCACGGTCACCGCTGCCCAGATGAAAGTACTCACCAAGGGCCACCACAGATCCCACCCCTGCTCCCCCTTGACGAGTGCCCTCACCCAGCCGACCGCCCAGCTGATGGCGAGGAACAAGGCCAGCCATCTAACCCACCGCCAGGTCCTCAAAGCCCTTCGGGCACGGGCCTCCTGTCCGCTGGACTCTTGTTGTTGGGCCTCTTTACCGTCCACGTCTACCGCCTACCCGCTGCAAGGAAATAGGCGTGCCTTTCGTATGCCCCAGGAGCCGCTGCCACGGCCGGATCGGCTTGAGAACAGGAGCGCGGACTACCGGGTTCAAGCGTTCGCGTGGCGTGGGGCAACGGCATGCCTCGGTGCAGCGGGATGCGCCGGCCTGTTCGCCGTGGCGGCCTGGATACGCCGCAGCCACACGGAGGCCGTGAGCAGCAGGCCGGTGAAGACCGTCAGGAGAAGTACGGAAACCCACATCTGCCGGCTTGCGGTGCGTCCATCCCATCCAGGCCGCCGCGGCCGCCCACAACAGGACTCCTGCCGCGTAGAAGGCGCGGACCTGGCGCAGCTGGCGCTCGGCCCGCAAGGACATGAGGTGATCAGTCTTCGGTGCCATGCCGGCCCGTGTACCCCGAACCACGCTATCCAGTGGGCGGTTCGCTTGACGCCCCTCAGGTTTCGCCGCCCGGCTTCCATGGCCTACCAGCCGGTTCGGGAGGCTGCGGGCCATCCAGGGCGCTGCGGAACTTTTCCTTGAAGCTCTTCGAAGGAGCCTCCTTCTCCTCCTGTGAATGCATGAGTCGGGCAGTGGTCACCCGTATGTGACACTCGCGGTGCCGCTGCCTGAGGAACACCACCCAGGCCCCGTCCTGGGTGAGGAAAGCCTGCCGGGCCGGCTCGTCTCCCGGCCGGGCGTGCCGAGCGAGAACTCCCGGCATGTAGTGCAGGGCCGCATCCTCGGCCGCTGCAGCGGCCTGTTCCTGGTCTCCTGCGATGTGCTGAGTGGCCACCAGTTTCCAGCGGTGCAGTCTGAGTTCCACGCCGTCGGCGCGCTTGGTCTCTCGTGTGTCCTCTTCGACGAGGACGTACCACTCGGCGGTCATGGTTGGAGCCTATCTTTCCTCTGCTGGTCGAAGCGCGATCCTCGGGTTGATGCAGCATGTAGTGTTGGAGAAAATGTAGGACACCCTGGGAGTGTGTAGTGCCTGGAAAGTCGTAGGCAGAGCACTGTTCCTGTGTCTGGGGAAAGCAGGGAGGGATTTGAATGGGTTCACTTCATGACGTCGAGGAATGGACACCCGCACACAAAGCTGTAGAGGGAAGCGACTACGAAGGACTGACCATCCTTCTTGACGCGGGAGCCGACCCGAACGAGCGGTGCTTCGGTCACACGCTGCTGACTCACGCCATCGACCTCGAGGGTGACGGCCACCTGCAGACGGGACACCCACTGAACACAGCTGCCACGGCCATCCTGTTGGCCTACGGCGCCGACCCGCACCTGCCAAGCGCACGCGGCGAGACACCTTTACAGATCGCCCATAGCTACGATCACGAGGCCGCCAAGCGCCTACTGCAGCGCTACCTGACAGCCGGGCAGAAACCAACGTCCTGAACAACCGGGACCACGACAGAGATCGTCCCATCCCAGGCCGACAGGGCCGCGCGGGCGCCCAGAGTGTCGGCCATCCCGCAGACGCTTTCGAGGATAGAGATCCGGGGGCTGGTTCCAGGGTGCTAGACGACCGGGAACAGGCGCATCCCGGCGGACGTCCGACTGATCGCGCGCAGAATCTCCAGGAGAAGCTAGAAAATGTCCGGAATTCAGCTTCGAGAACACCAGGTGGACGCCAATGGGCGTATCCGAAGGTGGGTGGGATTCCCTGCAAGATCACCTGTGCCCGTTCAGGGGGCGCGTGCCACGGTGGTGTCCGCCACCGGGTCCGGGAAGACGTTCACCGCCGCTGCGGCGGCGCTTGAGTGCTTCAGGGGCGGCCGGATCCTCGTCATGGTGCCCACCCTGGATCTGCTCGTGCAGACCGCCCAGGCCTGGCGGAGGATCGGCCACCACGGGCCGATGGTCGCGGTGTGCTCGCTGGAGAAGGACGAGGTCCTTGAGCAGCTAGGGGTGCGCACCACCACCAACGCCATCCAGCTCGCCCTGTGGGCCGGGCACGGGCCGGTGGTCGTGTTCGCCACGTACGCCTCGCTCGTAGACCGCGAGGACCCCGAGGACCCGTCGGGCGAGCACAGAGTCCGCGGGCCGCTGGAGGCCGCTCTGGCGGGCGGGGAGCGCCTGTATGGCCAGTCCATGGCCCCGTTCGACCTCGCCATCGTGGACGAAGCCCACTCAACCGCAGGTGATCTAGGTCGGCCGTGGGCGGCGATCCACGACAACAGCCGCATTCCGGCGGACTTCCGGCTCTACTTGACCGCCACCCCCCGCATCCTCGCCTCACCCCGCCCGCAGAAGGGCAAGGACGGCCAGGAGCTGGAGATCGCGACGATGGCCAGCGACCCGGACGGGCCGTACGGCGAACGGATTTTCGAGCTCGGGCTGTCGGAGGCCGTCGAGCGGGGCATCCTCGCCGGGTTCGAGATCGACGTGCTGGAGATCCGGGATCCTTCACCCGCGCTGGGACTGTCGGAGGAGGCGCTGCGGGGCCGGCGCCTGGCCCTCCTTCAGACAGCGCTCTTGGAACACGCGGCGGCGCACAACCTGCGTACGGTCATGACCTTCCACCAGCGGGTGGAAGAGGCCGCGGCTTTCGCGGTGACCCTGCCGAAGACCGCTGCCGAGCTGTACGCATCCTCTGAGGTCTCGGACGAGGCCTTGGCGGCTGCGGACCGGCTCCCCGCCTCGTCGATCGACGCGGAGTTCTACGAGCTCGAGGCCGGCCGCCACGTACCCCCGGAGCGCGTCTGGTCGGCATGGCTGTGCGGCGACCACCTCGTCGCCGAACGCCGGGAGGTCCTGCGCCAGTTCGCCGACGGCATCGACGCCGCCAACAAGCGCGTCCACCGGGCGTTCCTCGCCAGCGTGCGGGTCCTGGGCGAGGGCGTCGACATCGTCGGCGAGCGCGGCGTGGAGGCGATCTGCTTCGCCGACACCCGCGGCTCCCAGGTCGAGATCGTCCAGAACATCGGCCGGGCGCTGCGCCCGAACCCCGACGGCACGAACAAGGTCGCCAGGATCATCGTGCCCGTCTTCCTCCAGCCCGGCGAAGACCCGACCGACATGGTCGCCTCCGCCTCGTTCGCACCCCTCGTAGCCGTCCTCCAAGGCCTGCGCTCACACTCCGAACGCCTCGTCGAACAGCTCGCCAGCCGGGCTCTGACCAGCGGGCAGCGGCACGTGCACGTGAAGCGGGACGAGGACGGGCAAATCGTTGGCACCACGGCGGAAGGCGAGGGCGGGCAGGACGAGACCGAGGGCGCAGTCGAGTCAGCGCTGCTGCACTTCTCCACCCCGAGGGACGCGGCGACGATCGCGGCGTTCCTGCGCACCCGGGTGTACCGACCGGAGTCCCTGGTCTGGCTGGAGGGCTACCAGGCCCTGCTGCGCTGGCGGAAGGACAACCACATCACCGGCCTGCACGCCCTCCCGTACGACACCGAGACCGAAGCCGGCGCCACCAAGGCGTTCCCCCTGGGGCGGTGGGTCCACCAGCAGCGGCGCACCTACCGCGCGGGTGACCTCGACGCCCACCGCAAGACCCTGCTCGACGAGGCCGGGATGGTGTGGGAACCCGGCGACGAAGCCTGGGAGACGAAGCTGGCGGCGCTGCGCTCCTACCACCGCGCCCACGGCCACCTCGCCCCCAGACGCGACGCCGAATGGGGCGACGCCGACAGTGAACTGGTCCCGGTCGGGGAGCACATGGCCAACCTCCGCCGCACCCACGGCCTCGGCAAGAACCCCGAACGCGCCGCGACCCGGGCCGCCCAGCTGGCCGCGATCGACCCCGACTGGAACTGCCCCTGGCCACTGGATTGGCAACGCCACTACCGCGTCCTCGCCGACCTCGCCGCCGACGAACCCGACGGCGTCCTGCCCGACGTCGCCCCCGGCGTCCTCTACGAAGGCGACGACCTCGGCAAATGGCTTCAGCGGCAACGTCGCAGCTGGGCAGAGCTCTCCGAAGACCAGCAGCAGCGGCTGACAGCGCTGGGCGTGAAACCCGCCGAACGGCCAGCGCTAGCTTCAGCAGCCAAGGGCACCGGGAAGGCATCAGCCTTCCAGCGCGGTCTGGCGGCCCTCACTCAGTACATCCAGCGGGAAGGCAGAACCGTCGTTGGAAGGGCGCACATTGAGGAGTTGCCGGACGGTTCGGTGATCAGGCTGGGTGTGTTTCTGAGTAACCAGAAGGCCAGGCGTGACCGTCTGGATGCGGAGCAGCGAGCAGCCTTCGCTGAGCTGGGCTACGCCTGGGCCGAAGAGCAGCCCGAGCGCGGCTGACAGCACATCTGCGAGGTCAGGGGCGCCCGGCAGGACCGGCGGGCCTGGGTCTCGGGCATGCGTTTCCCTTTGGCTTGTTTTGCCCATTACTGGATGAGCCGACAAGACGTTTGGCTCTGGGTGCGGAGCACGAAATGGGATGCGGAAACGGCCGGGCCGGCCGATGTCAGAGCTGTGGACGTACGGTTCTTGGCTGCGGGCGGGACGACGGAGTGTTCGTCGTGGCAGGCGGCGGCCGCCGAAGTAGCCTTCGAGCAGTGTCCGCCTGTGAGGCCGTTTTCAGCCCGCAAGGGCAAGCGCATGGCGCCGGGATGGTGGTGGTCGGCGACCACCGGACGGCTCGTGCACTACGGCTCTGGGGCGATGCGGCTGCATCTGATGCTGCTCGACCGCGATCCACGCGTCAGTGGCCTGGCCAGTCGGCCACTGGAACTGCGGTGGCGTGCGCCGGGCGGAGTATGTACGCATGTCCCGCAGGTGATGCTCCGGCTCACCGACGGCCAGGGGGTCTTGGCTGACTGCACCGCCAGAGGGGAGCTTTCTCGGCGGCAGCGGTCCCTCGCGGCGGTGGTCGGTGAGGTGTGTGCGGCGGTGGGCTGGCGGTACTGGGTGCTGGGTCCGGTCGATCCGGTGTACCGGCGCAACGTGACCTGGCTGGCCGGATACCGGCATCCGCGGTACCACGGAGGACAGCAGCTGGCGGCGGCGTTGAGGGAGTCGTTCGCCGACCGTACGCCGCTGTGGGAGGGCGTGCGCCGGACCGGGGATCCGATGGTGGTCCTTCCCGCGCTGTTCCATGCTCTGTGGGCGGGGCGGCTGTCCGCGGATCTGGGCGCTCCCATGCATGAGCGGATGCCGGTGTGGGCGCAGACGGCGTGACGGGGGCACGGGGCCGGGGGTCCGGCGGGCCGGTGGTCGAGGTGGGGTCCCGGGTGCGGTTCGAGGGGCGGGCCTGGACGGTAGCGGCCCTCGCTGGCGGGCAGGTGCGGCTGATCGCCGGGAACGGCGAGATGGCGGCGCTGCTGCTGTCGCTGTTGTTCGCCGACGAGGGGTTCGAGGTTGTGGCTGCGCCCGCCGTCTGCCGGGTGCCGCCGCTGGGCTTGCTGGAGTCGTTGCCCGTACCGGTGCGGGAGCGGGCGTTGGCATGGGAGCGGCATGTGCGGGAGGTGGAGACGGGGCACCCGGGCGGATCCGGTGTGGTTGGTCCTCTACGGGCTGAGTACGACCCGCAGGTGCGGACGTTGGCGCAGCGGGAGGAGGCGAAGGCGGCAGAGCTGTCGGCGGCGGGTATGCCGACCAGCGCGGTGACGGTGCGGCGCATGCGGGCCCGCTACCGCGACGGCGGGCTGTGGGGACTGGTGGATCAGCGGGCCGCCCGGCCCCGGTCAGCACTGGGGCGTGCGGATGAGCGGGTGGTGGCCGCCCTGCGGGAGGTGCTGGAGGCCGGGCAGGAACGCTCCAGCGGGACGCTGGGGCGGCTTCGGGTGTACACCGGACGGCTGCTGGCCGAGCGGCACGGCCACGGGGCGGTGCCGCTGCCGTCGGCCGCGACGTTCAACCGGCTCGTGCACGCCCTGGCCGACGGGCGCGGGCTGCTGGGCAGTGCGCGGCAGCGCCGCTGGCGCTCGGCGCGGCCGGCTCCGCCGTTCGTCCCGACGACGGTGATGGCGCCGGGTGAGCTGGTGATGATGGACAGCACCGTGCTGGATGCCTTCGTGGTGCTCGACGACGGAGTGGTGGAGCGGCCCGAGCTGACCATCGCGCTGGATGTGGCGACCCGCAGTATCTGCGCGGCCGTGCTGCGCCCGAAGGGAACCCGCAGTGTGGACGCGGCGCACCTGCTGGCGCAGATGATGGTCCCAGCGCCGATGCGGCCTGCCTGGCCCGAGGCGCTGGCGATGGAACGCTCAGTGATTCCCTATGAGCGGCTGCTGAGCGTGGATGACCGCCTGGAAGGGGCCGCAGCACGCCCGGTCATTACCCCGCGGACCGTCGTGGTCGATCAGGGCAAGGTGTTCGTCTCGTCCTCGTTCGTCGCCGCCTGCGGGTCGCTGGGCATTTCCCTGCAGCCGGCGCCGCCGGGCAACGGGCCGGCCAAAGGGCATGTGGAGCGCACGTTCTCCTCGATCAACACGCTGTTCGCCCAGCACGTGGCCGGCTACACGGGTTCCCACACCGGCGAACGCGGCCGGGATACCGAAGGTGAGGCGGTATGGACGCTCGCTCAGCTGGACGACCTGCTGCAGGAGTGGATCATCTGTGGGTGGCAGGTCCGCCCGCACGACGGGCTGCGGCACCCGATGATGCCCCGCCGCGCTCTGTCGCCGAACGAGATGTGGGCGGTGCTGGTCGCCGTGTGCGGATACGTCCCGGTGCCGCTGGGGCGTGAGGACTACATCGAGCTGATGCCCGTCAAACGGCAGAAGATCAACGACTACGGCATCCGCATCGACTACCGCACCTACGACCACCAGGTCCTCAACCCCTACCGCGGCGAAGCCTCGCCGACGGCGGACGGCCTGTGGGAGATCCACTACAACCCGCACGCTCCTGGCCAGGTCTGGGTGCGCCTGCCACAACCCGGCCAGCCGCGAGGGTACGGGTGGGAGGTGGTGCCCTGGATCCACCACACCCTGGTCAGCGCCCCGTTCACCGACTTCACCTGGCAGCACATCCGGCGCACCGTCGCCCAGCGCGGCAGCCGCGTCCAGCACGAACACGACCTGGCCCTCGCTCTGCGCGAGCTGCTGGAGCGCGCCGCCGCCGGGCACGGCAGCCGCCGGGACAAGGTCGTCGCCGCCCGGGCCCTCGCCCACGGCGCCGCGAACCAGGACGGTGCGGTGTGGGGGCTCCTGTACGGCCAGCCGCCGCAGACGGAAGCCGACAGGCCCAGCGAGGACGACGCCTTCGACCACGGTGAGGAGCTCTTCGCCGAAGACGAAGGGGAGGAGGCAGCCGACGCAGCGGGTGAGCGTCAGCCTCCTGGGCCCGCCGTCACCCGGGGCCTTGCAGCGGCCGGGACTCAGGGCGGCCAAGCGCGGCCGGCGCGAGATTCCTCCGTCACGGTCTACGACCCCTTTGAGGAATCCCTGCGATGGTGAGTCCGCTCTCGAACGACGCCGCCGGGTTCGCTCCGCTGGCTCCTCCGACCCTGTGGCAGGGCTGGGACGCCTTCGTCCACCGGGCGCCGGCCCCCGCCCTGGACGCCGACGACGGCGCCTGGTCCCAGACGGAGCGCGAGGACTACCACTCCGAACTCGCCGTCATGCGCACCCCGGCCATGGACAGTGTCTTCACCACCGTGCGACGGCTGTTGCTGGTCAACCGCCGCCAGCAGGCGGGCGCCCGGCGCGGTCTGATCATCTCCGGTCCGGCCACGACCGGGAAGACCACCACGATGATGGCGCTCGGGCGTTCCTTCCATCTGGCCGACGCCCGCCAGCACCCCGGCCAGGACGGCAGAAGACCGGTGCTGTTCATCAGTGTGCCGCCGGCCGCCACCCCGAAGATGCTCGTCAGCGAGTTCGCCCGGTTCCTCGGCATGCCCATCACCGACCGCCTCAACCAGACCCAGATCACCGGCGCCGTGTGCGACCTGCTGTGCGAACTGGGCACCCAGCTGGTCCTCATCGACGACGTCCACCTCCTGGACACCCAGCGGCGCGCCGGTGCGGAAACCTCCGACCAGCTCAAGTACCTCGGCGAGCGCATCCCGGCCACCTTCGTCTACTCCGCCATCGACATCGAGACCTCCTCACTGCTCAGCGGAGTACGCGGCGCGCAGATCGCCGGCCGCTTCAAAATCTTCCGCCACCGCCCACCGGCCTACGCGACGGAGCAGGACCGGGCTGTCTGGAACGACCTCGTTGGGGCCATGGAGAATCTGCTGCGGCTGCGCGCACACCGGCCCGGAACCCTGGTCAAGCACGCCGCCTACCTCCACGCCCGCACCGGCGGGCGGATCGGCAGCCTCTCCCACCTCATCCGCGAAGCCGCCCTGATCGCCATCACCGAAGGCACCGAACGCATCACCAAGCAACTGCTCGCGGAGGTCGAACTCGACGCGGCCGCCGAAACCCGGGCCCGGCCGGTCCGGCCCGCACGACGGAAGTAGGAGACATCCGGCGTGGCGCACCGGTCCAGCACGACGGCACACAGCCGCAAGCCCGGGAACGAGCGTGCGGGAGACAAACCGGCGGCGTCCGGCATCCTCGTCACGGACCTGGCCGGCGGGGCGGCCGGACGGGTGGCACCGCTGCGCGGGGAGCTGACGCTGTCGTTCCTGAACCGGCTCGCCGCCCGCTACCACCTCGGCCTGCGCGACCTGCTCGCCGCCATCACCGAGACCGACGGCCGGCAAAACGTCGCCGGGATGCTCCACCCGGACAGCGAGATCCACCTCAACGCCCAGGCACGCGAACGAGTATGCGCCCTGAGCCATGCACAGGCAGCGGTGCTGGAGAGCGCTCTGCCGGCGTGGACACGCGCAGAACCACACGCGCACTACCCGGGCGGCCCGGCCGGCCGCCTGACCCGCGGCGAGGAAGCCGTCGCCCCGTGGGGGCCCGCCTGCCCCGCCTGCTGTGCCGCGCGCACCGGACGCGGTGTGCCTGCTCGGCGCTACCTGGCACCTCAGGAGCGGGTCTGCGGCCGCCACCGGTACTGGCTGATGTTCCTGCCCTCAACCGGCGGGCTGCCGGTACCCCTCGCTTCCTGCCCCGAGGTCCTCCAGGCCCATCGGCGGCACGCCCGGCTGCTCTGGCGTACGCCGGAGGGTGGGCAGGCCTTCGACGTCGCGCGCGCCGTCACCGGAGCCTGGTGGCACGAGCCCTGGACGGCCGAAGAACACATCTGGCCGGCCCGGCTTCAGGCCACCCGGCCCGCCGGCACCGATCCCGGCTGGTGGAAGACAGCCGCCCGCGACCTGGTCACCTACCCCGAGACCGTCGCCCTGGCACGCCTGCTGGCCAGCCGCACCCTGCAGCAGCGCACCGTCACCGAGACACGCGGCCACCTCCCCCACCGGCTGGGCGAGTTACCGCAATTGCTGACCGAACTCGCAGACCAGGTCGGGCGGCCGTGGCTCGCCCACCACCTGGCCGCCGTCACCCACGGGCCGCTGTTCACCTGGGCCCACTCCTTGGTACGCACCCACACCGCCCCAGACCCTGCCACACAGAAGGCACTGTGGACCGTGCACTCGGCCCACCGGCCCCGCCCCCTGAGCGACCTCCTCCCCCATCCACCGGCCGCAGACGGCGCCCCGCCCGCGCCAGGGCCCGCCAAACGGCTGCGCGGTCACAGTCTCGAGGCCGAGCGCGCCTTCACCCAAGGACTCGCCCACGCCCGCGCCTATCACAAAGAACACGGGCACCTCGCCGTACCCAAAGAAGACACTCCCGCCGGCTATCCGCTGGGCCAGTGGCTCGCCAACACACGCGCACGCCACACCCGCATGCCCGCCCACCAAGCCGCCGCCCTCACCGCCCTGTACCGGTGGTGGAACGCGCCTTGGAGCACCCTGTGGCAGCGCACCTGGCACCAAGCCCGCACCCACACCGACACCCACGGCCCGCTCCAGCCGGCCCGCGGCTTCCCCACCACCAGCTACAGCCTCGGCGAATGGCTGCACCTGCAGTGCACCCGCTACCCCGCCCTCCACCCCGAACAGCAGCGCCTGCTCGCCGAGATCGGTATCGACCGCGAGGAGGCGGCCGCCGCCCGGCCCAGACGGCGCAGCAGCGCAGGACGCTTCCAGGTAGGGCTGGGGCACGCCCGTGCCTTCGCCGAAGTCCACGGCAACCTCGCCGCCGTCGCCCAAGCGACCCTGCATGACGGCTACCCGCTCGGGCAGTGGCTGGCCAACCAGCGCAACCGCTGGCGCACCGACCGCCAGCCCCTGCCCGCCGCCCGGGCACAGGCCCTCGAGGACATCGATCCCTGGTGGAACCCGCCCTGGCACCTGACATGGCAGCGCCGCTACTACCGCGCCCGCGACCACGTCGACGCCGGCCACCCCCTGCACCCGGAGAACGGCTTCGACGGTCTCGACGATGGCACCGCTGACTGGCTGTGGCGCCAGTGCGCCACGCACGACGAGCTCCACCCCGAGCAGCGGCAACTCCTCACCGACATCGGCATCACCACCGAGGTAGCACGCAGCGCCCGGGAACATACACGGACGGCCCCGACGAGATTGGCTGCTGCCCCGGCTCCGGAGACAAAAGACAAGACCAGCCAGGCCAGAAGGGCTGCAAATCCCGCAACTCCCACCGGTCCGCGTCGCGCACCGTGTGCCGCCGAGCCGAAGCGTCCCCGCGAGCCCCGCAGCCGCCTCGGGCACCGCCCCGACCTGAGGCCGGGCTTCGAGACGGCCCTGGCACACGCCCGGGCCTGGCACTCTGAACACGGCCACCTCGCCGTACCCCGCGACACCCGGCACGACGGCCACCCGCTGGGCATGTGGCTGTTCAGCCAACGCAACCGCGCCAAACAACGCGCCCGCGCAGGGCTACCGCCCTCACCCCACCTGACCGAACTCACCACGATCGACCCCTGGTGGAACCCACCGTGGGACCTGCACTGGCAGCGCAACTACTACCGCACCCGCGACCACATCGAAGCCGGAAAACCCTTCGACCCCGCCGCCCGCATCCCTGCCCCGAGCACCGTCCTCGGCACCTGGATCACCCGGGCCTGCCTCCAGTACGGCCAACTCCACCCAGACCAACAGCACCTGCTGAACGCTATCGGCATCACCGCCCAGACAGCCGAACAGTGGCCTCCCAGCCCCCGCCCCCGGCCCCACGCCGAAGCCCTCACTCACGCCCGTACCTGGGCTAGCGAACACGGCCACCTCTGCCCGCCGATCAAGACCGTCCACAACGGCTTCCCACTGGGCCAATGGCTCGACAGCCAACGCCAACTCGCCAAAAAACGCAGCAGCCCCTCCCCCACCCAGCAGACACTCGCCACGATCGACCCCTGGTGGAACCCACCCTGGCCCATCCTGTGGCAACGCACCTACCACCACGCACACACCCACCCCCGCCACCCCACCACCCGCCAATGGCTCCAAAACCAGCAACGCACCTGGCCACTCCTCCACCCCCACCAACAACACCTCCTCACCACCACCGGGCTCATCGCAGGCTGAACACCGCCAACACCCGTACCCGGCTCCCTTCCTGTCCCGACAATGGGCAGATGGCCGATCCGCACTTCTTCAACGACGAGCCCTTCCTCGACCACGAGGAAGGGCCTGACCTGCTCGGACACGGGCAATACGCCCAGCATGTGCTCAGCCTGCTGGACCGGGTACGAGCCCAGACCGAAACCGGAGTCCTCGCGCTGATCGGCCCCTGGGGCTCAGGAAAGTCCAGCGTCCTCGGCAAAGTGACACGCCGTCTACGGGATACAGCCAACGATGACGGCTGGCTGGTCGCGGAACTCAACCCATGGCTGTACTCCGATCTGGAGTCCCTCACCCTGGCGCTGTTCAGCGAGATCCGCGAAGCCCTCCCGGATAACGAACGGTGGTCTGAGGCGCGAGAGAAGATCGGCGGATTCGGAAAGGCCATCAGCCCTCTGGGGAAGGTCACTGCTCTCTTCGGCCTGGACTCAGAGGGACTGATCCAGGAGGTCAGCAACCGCATCAGCGGCGACACGAGCGCCTCCGCCGCCAAACACAAAGCCGAGGAAGCCCTGCGCAAAGCAGGCCGGCCGGTCCTCGTCGTCATGGACGACCTCGACCGCCTCACGCCCGAAGAGCTCCTCGTCGTCTTCAAGCTGGTACGCCTGGTAGGCCACTTGCCAGGGGTGTACTACCTGATCAGCTTCGACGAACGGACCCTGCTGGACGTCCTGCAACGCAGTGAACTGGTCGGCAACAGCGAGCCCCGCGCACGCGACTTCCTGGAAAAGATCATCCAGGTCCGGCTGGACCTTCCCGCGTTCCGTGAGCGCGACGCCGACATCCTGGTCGACCGCTCCCTCGCAGCAGTCCTCGCCTCGCACAGCCAGACCCTGACACTCAGCGAGCAGGAAAGGCTCTCTGAGGCCTACTACCGGCACTTGCAGGCCCGGCTGCGTACCCCGCGGGCCATCAAACGGTTCTTCGGCCAGGTGGACGCCACCCTCGGCCAGCTCACCGGTAACGTCGACATCGTCGACTTCATGCTCGTCACCTTCCTGCGCACCACCGAGCCCCGCGCCTACCAGTTGCTGTGGCAGCACCGAGCCGAACTCACCGGCACCAGCGTCGACCTGCCCTCCCGCCGCGACGAGCAGCCCGAACAGCGCATCGACCGCTGGCGCACCAGGCTCCAGGACGCCGGCGTCGCCGAACAGCACCTGGACGACGTGATCGGCTTGATGGGCATGCTGTTCGCACCACTCCGCCAAGCACTCGGCTACGGCGCCAACACCCAGGCCATCGCGCTGCGGCGCGGCATCGGCAGCATCGACTACTTCGACCGGTACATGGTCTTCGGCATCCCCGACGACGACCTTCCCGAGCACACCTTCGACACCGCCCTGCAGCAACTGGCCGACGGCACCCCAGGCGCCGAAACAGACGAACTGTTCCTGCGCCTGCGCGACGACACCCAGCGCATCGCCCGCCGTATCGGGTACAAACGCGCCGCCGGCACTCCCCTACCGGTGGCCGCACTTCTGAGTGGGCGGTTCGTGAGTTGATGTCCGTTCCGGACTTGGTTACTGCTTCTTGCTAAAGGTGCCGGGCTCGGCCTCGGTGAGGATTCCTAGTGT
>NZ_JBVIPA010000089.1:0-13652 GCF_055578365.1 Streptomyces sp. NPDC033131 | reverse complement strand
GGCGCCGCTTCGCGGTCGGGCAAGCCCGATCCTGGACAGCCGACGAACGGCGCGGTAGGGCTTCGCCTGCCGCCCAACGAGGGAACCACCCCGCTCAGCCCGGACGTACGGCACGGCCGCACAGGGGCCGAGCAGCCGGTTACGGTGCTCGGTATGGGGATCAGCACGGGGGAACAACCGGGATACGCACTACTGGTCGCGGCCGAGCCGCCCGTACGACACCCGCTCGCGGTCACCACGGTGTTGCCTCAGCTGGCCGCCGTCCCGCCGGCGCGGCTGGTCGGCACCTCGTACGCGAGCGCCGTACAGCTGGCCAACCCCGACGACCCCAACACCGTGCTGACGAACCTCCGCACCGCGGCCGCCGTCGAGGGCCCGCTACTCGTCTACGTCGCCGGGCACCTGGCCGTCGACCCGCGTCAGCACCTTCTCCACCTGGCCCTGGCCCGCACCACCGCCCGCACGATCCGGTACACCGCGCTCCCGTGGCACTGGATCGGCGCCGAGCTGCAGCGCCGACCGCCGGGCACCACCACGGTGGTGGCCGACCTGGCGGCCGACACGGACGTCTGGCAGGCCCTCGTCCACCAGGAGCAGTCCCTGGCCGGACCGTTCGCCCTGTACGGCGCCGTGCAGCTGCAGGACCGCCGCCACCGTCCCAGCCCCTCCTACACGAACGCGCTCGCGCACATCCTCCGGACCGCGCCGACGCGGCCGAGCGCCGAGCAGCTGCACCACCAGGCCGCCCGCGCGGCCGCCGTCGAGGACGCCGCCACCCTGTGGTTGGGAGGACAGGCCGTCGACCAGGCCGCCCCGCACCCCGACGTCGACGTGCCCGCACCGAGGGCCGAGGCGACGTCGACCACCGCGGCCGCCGCCGAGGAGGACCCTCACCTGGCGATCCGGGACGCGAGCCGCGCCGGCCGCCACGGCGAAGCCGCCGCCATCGCCGCCTCGTACGAGCAGGCCGCCCTCCGGGCACACGGCGCCCAGTCGGTTGAGGTAGCCCACTGGATCGAGGTCCGCGCGTTCCTCGCGCTGCAGGAAGGCGTCCCCGACCGCGCCTGTCAGCTGTGGCTCCAGGCCGCCGTGGTCCGCCTGACAGCCGACCAATCCGAGCACCACCCCGAGGTGGCCGAGGCAGTCGACCGCGCCCACGGGGCCTGGCACCTCGTCAGTGACCCCGCGCGAGTCCGGCAGTTGGGCACCGAGCTGTTGAGCCTGCGGACCCGTGTCCCCGGAAAGAGTGGAGCCCGCGCCGACGTCCAGCGACGGCTTGCGAACCTCTCTCGCGCCCTACAGCCCTGAAATTCCGGGGGTTTTGGCCCTTCCCACCACACGGGAAGTCGACAAGTCCCCCTCCCGCCACACGGGAAGTCCCACGACACGCACGAAAGTGTGGTCCACACGCGCCCCCTTTGTGGATAGGATCTTGCCCATGGCAGTACGAGGACGTCAGCAGCCGGGCCGCACGGGAGTCTTCCCGGCGGACAAGCCCCTGCGCGCCACCGTGATGCTCAAGCCCGGCGACTACGTACGCGGGTTGTACGAGGAGCTGGTACAGGACATGGGCATCTCTGGCGCCGAAGTGCTCCGGGAAGCCCTCACGGAGCTGCACAAGCGGGAAGCCCGCCGCAAGGCCAGGCAGACCGCGAAGGCGGCCGCGAGCACCCACCAGGAGCTGCCCCAGACCGGATGACAACAACGTCCGGACATGCAAATGGCCCTGACCCGAACTTCAGATCAGGGCACCGCATCGTCCGGCGGGACCACCTCAGTCAGAGCTTGGCGGCAGACGTCTGAGAGTCCCTATTTCCACAGGTGAGGCCCGTTTTCTAGGCGCCGGACGCAAGTCCGGGGCCGGGCCTTCGTTGTGCCCCCACATGAAGCTCCAGGAGCGATCGCATCGTAGCAAGAAGCTGCGGTGGCGGCCCAGTGCGCCCTCATTCCGGTGTGTCCGGAAGGGAGGTCACCGACCCACCGCGTACCCCGTTCCTCCGGCACCAAGCCGTTGAGGAGTCCCCCGCCCGGGGACCGCCCGTCCTGCCTGCGTACGTCGCAGCAGGACGCGGCCCGCCATTGGTGGCGCGGGTCGTGACAGCACCCATGGGAGACCGGCCCCAGGAAACCGGCCCGAGGCCCAGCGCGTGGCGAGCGCAGGGAGTCCGGACCCAGCCCGCGGTAGACAACGGTCCGCGTCAACAAGACCGACCCCGGCCAAAGCCACCGGGAGAGTAAGGCAGAGGCGCCAGGCGTGACACCCGCTGATCGGGCACGTAGGGCTCTGTAGACGCTAAATGGTGAATCGAGCAGCAGGCAGACCGGCCTTGCCATGGCGAGTGATCCCATGGCGAACAAGGCAGACCCGAGCCGGCGGGAGGGCAGACCTCCCGGAGTACAGCGACCTCCCAGCCCTGACTGCGCATACCGGTCCTGTGGCAAGCGTGCGAATACCCGTAGCCGACCGATTGCGATGCCTCGATAGGGCGTACCGGAGTACGCACATCAGCAGCAGTCGGCCCCTCCTAGTGAGACGTCAGAAACCCCTTGGGGAAGCTCTGTTCGTCTTACTAGGGGGGGTCCAAAAGTCTCCACCCGCTCCTGGGCACCCGGAGGGTGCGCGGGTGGAGCAAAAGAACAGCCAAGCGCTTCGCGCTTGTCCTTTACCGCCGGGCCGAAGGCCCGAGAAGGAACGCGCGAAGCTCCTTATCCGCTCCTGAGAGGGCCGATCCGGCCCACCCCCACCGGGGGTGAGGTTGACGAGGAGACAGAGCCGGATCGGCCCTCTCAGGGGTGTTCAGTCTGGCCGTAGGCCAGTCCTTCAGGCCCGAACAGTCGTTCCCATCAAGACTGCAGGAGAAGGACTCCCCGCCGCCCACCGGGCCCTTGGGGTGTGACCGAGATACGGGTCAAAGGGGCAATGAGTGGATCTTGACTCGGCTTAGCGCATGGTCAGCACGGTGGTGCCGCAGTAAATGCGTACACCTCGCCCCGGCGTCCGGAGCGGTCCGCCGCAGGTCGCGACGATCACGGCCGGGGCTCCGTCGCAGTAAATCCGGCATTTACCGCGACGGTTCGGCTTCCAAGATCACCCTGTTGCCCCGTTGGCTCGTATCTCGGCTGAACCCCCTTCCTCTCGACAGGAACCGGCCTCGCTTTGGCTCAGAACGACACCCTAGGTTCCCGTGACAACCCAGGTTCACGACAGCTAGGGTTGTCATATGGAGACGAAAGAGCCGACACCGGCAGAACGTGAACAGCTCCGGAAGGCCCTGCACAAGGCCCTGGAAAAGCTGGGAGACCGGGTGTACGCGGACCTGACCGCCGACAGCCCCGACGACGAGCAGGAGGTGCTGGACCTCTCCCGTCCGGAGATCCCGCTGGCCCGCCTGATCGTGTGCAAGTACGCGGACGAGGAGCTGGACGGGCTCGCGGAGAAGTACGCCCGCGCCGCTGGGGCCAAGGGCGCCAACTACGCCGAACTGGGGGCCGCATGGGGGATCTCCCGCCAGGCCGCCCGCAAGCGCTGGCCCGGAGCCGTGAGCGCCCTCAGCGAGCGCGCCAACAAAGAGCCCGTGCACTTCCAGGCGTTCGGCGGGGAGGCCCGAGTGTCCTTCCACCCGGAGGACGGGGGTTGGTGGTGGATCGCCACCGCCGCCAACCGACAGGTGCGCGAGGCGCCCGAGAAGGCCGAGTACGACACGAGCGAGGAGGCCGCGGCCGCCGCCGGCGCCTTCCTCGCAGCCAACACCACCGAGGAGCCCACCCGATGAGCCAGCCGGAAGACCTCAGCACCCTGTACTGGGACGGACACCTCCAGAGCGTCATCACCTCGTACGGCGCCGGTCACCACGACGACCCGGGCGGCAACGCCGTGGTGGTCGACACCAGGCCCCTGCGCAACCCGCCCGAGGACCCCGAGGTCCGCGAACGGATGCTGCACAGCAACGGCCTGGACCCGGAGGTCCGCCGGTACGTCATGGCGACGCCCGGCGCGAAGGAGCTGGTGGCCCAGTCAGCCGAGAAGGTGCGCATCCTGCTACAGCGCGACAACCTCGAGCAGTGGACCGGCGGACCGCAGCAGTACCGCGTGGATGTCCACGTGGTCTGTGGTGGCGGCCGTCACCGTTCGGTGGCCGTGGCCGAGGAGATCGCGGTGTACCTGCGGGCCGCCGGGATCGGGTGCGAGGTCGAGCACCGACACATCGACCGGCCGATCCTGCAGAAGTGACGTGTCCGGGACCGTCGGAACCGGCCCCGGACACGCGCCACCAGGAGACCACGCCAAGCAGGCCCCGCCCACCCGGGCGGGGCCTGCCCCGTTCTCAGGACCCGAACGCCTCCCGCCAGCCGCTCCGCAGCCCGCGGCCCACGGCCCGCCAGGACGACAGGAAGCAGCTGCACCCGCGCCCCTCCCGGCGGAGGCAGCCGACCGCGTGCCCGCGCACGGCGAGCCGGACGAGGACGAAGGGCAGTACGACCAGCTCCGCGAGCAGGACGCACGGAGCGACGAGGAGGACCAGGACGTGAGAGCGCCAGCGGCGCGTGTTCGTGTTCATGGTCGGCAGTCTCGAACGGTTCCCCTGTGGACAGTTTCCGGCGAGCGCGGCTGACGCGCCCTCAGAACCAGCCGTCGAGGCCCGGATAGGGTCTGTTCGATGTCACAGTTATGCCAATTACTGTGACAGTGCAGGTCAGAGCGTTGGAGGCGATCAGATGCGGTTGGGCCTGGCGGGATACATCCGAGTGTCGACCGGCAGTCAGCTGGACGGGTTCGGGCTGGAGGACCAGGAACGCATCGTGCGCCGATGGACCCGCGAGCACGGCCACCGCCTCGTGAAGCTGTTCGTGGAGAAGGCGGTGCCGGGCACCGTCGCCGGGGACGAGCGGCCCGAGCTGGCCGACGCCCTGTTGTGGATCGAGGAGAAGCGCGTGCACGGCATCGTCGCGCCGAACCTTGACCGCCTGGCCCGCGAGTTGGTGGTGCAGGAGGCAGCCCTAGCCCAGACGTGGAAGCACGGCGGCCGCGCGTTCATGGCCGATCAGGGCGAGATCCTGCCCGACGACCCCGAGGACCCGATGCGTACCGCCATGCGCCAGATGATGGGCGTGTTCGCGCAGTTGGACCGAGGCATGACCGTGGCCAAGCTCCGCCGCGGCCGCCGCATCAAGGGGGAGAAGGGCCAGTACGCGTACGGCGCCCCGCCGTACGGATGGGCCGCGCACAAGAAGGAACTGACCGAGGAGGAGATGGAGCAGGCGGGGCGAGCCCGCGCCCGCCAGCTCCGGGACGAGGACGAGCTGTCGTTGCGCGAGATCGCGGCCGCGCTGGAGGCCGAAGGGCTCCGCCCGAAGCGCGGGGAGCACTGGCACCCGGAGACCGTCCGCCGGATGCTCGCGAACACGACCGACCGGCCGCCGACCCTGCGCCGGCGCGAGCGCACCGCGTAGGGACGACGAAGGGCCCGACCAAGTGGCCGGGCCCTTCTGCCTGTTCCTCGTCAGCAAGCCGGGGGCAGCGTCCGTTCCGCCAGCTGCCCGACCGCCGCCCGCCGGGCAGAGTCCCACCCGGGTTGGGGAGGAAGGCTCCGGAGCAGGCCGCGCAGCCGCTTCGCCTCCACCACGGTCACGCCGCCCAGTTCGAGGCGTCCGCGCGGAGCCGGGACCTTCGCCCCGTGCACGGCGACCACCGGCCGGACCGGAACGCCGAGCGCCCGAGCTGCCTGTTCCGCCTCCCAAACCACCGTCTGCAGAGCGCGGGTCTGGTCGTACCGGCCGTACCGGAGGGTGCCGCCCTGCACCGTCAGCTGGGACTTGTCCGACGTCCAGTTCTTCGTGTCGACGTACAGGGCGCCGGCGGCCGTGAAGGCGAGGTGGTCGAGGTTCGCCCGACTCCCAGGGATCGCCCGATCGTGGAGGACCACGGCGTGGCCCCGGCGGACGAGCGGGGCCAGGAGCTTGGCCGTCCGCGCCTCCCCGGCGGCACCCACCTCCCAGCTGTTGTGGCCCCGGCGGTACAGCCGCCGTACGCCGAGCCCGGCCACGGCCAGCGCAGCGACCAGGCCGAGCTGCCAGTTCGTCAGCGAGCCGACCGCCGACCCGACCACCACGGCGGCCGCCGCCAGTAACGGCAGCAGCACCCGGGCCCGTCGATGCTGTGCCGCCCGCTCCGCTGTACGAGCCGCCTCACCCATCCGGCCCGCGCTCGCGCCTGCCCCGCTCCGGTGCCCCGCTGTCGTCATCCTGCCGCCCCTCCCGTGTGGTCACTGCCTGTACCGGGACGGTAGCGCCCCGGGGTGACACCGCACAGGCGGAAAGACCGGCCACCGTCACATGGCACGCGTAGCCGCCTCTCGTTGCCGACTGCGGCCCGTCCGGGGTGCCAAAGGACGGCAGCGGTGAGAGGGGGGAGGGGCGGCCAGGTCCGGTTCGCCGTCGACTCCGCCGGAGTCGGGCCGGGCGCCGTACTCCCGCCGTCACGGATGACGGGCGCGTGAGGAGACCGCACCGCCGGCCGTGGCTGAGGGGGAGCAGCAGCTGCCGCGAGGTGGCCGAGCCCGTCGTGGGCGCTCCGCTCAGCGCGGCACGGTGGGCCCGACCCGTTCGGCGAACTGGGAGACTTGGGCAGTGAACAGCCGCCGCCCGTTGGGCACCGGACCCCGCCCCGCCGAGGAGCAGTCGCCAATTGGCGACTACCGCGAGCGCGGCCAGACAGCAGCAGAGCGGGCAGCCGTCGAGCCGCCCGCCCTGGCCGTCGAGGTCGAGGTGGTGGAGGAGCGGCCGTCGGGCCGCCGCACGTTGGGCACCGGGGGCGCCCGCTTCTAGTTTTGGGCCCTCATTTGAGGTCGGATTTTTGGAACTTCCCCAGGTCAGGTGGGGTAACAGTCGCCCGGACTGTTACCGCGATCCTGGGGGAAGTGCCCGACGCCGGCGGGCCGTTCGCTCCGGCCGAGCCGGGGTGTCCGCACGGTCGACCCGCACCGAGGTGGCGCCCTCGTCCGGCTGGACGTCGAGCACCAGGCGCAAGCCGCCGCCGCGGTGCGTGAGCCGAGTCGGCTCACCAGCCTGCAGCGCGGTGCACGCCTGTAGGAGCGGCAGCAGGATCTCCACCACCCGCTCGCCCCGCTCGCGATCGTCCGTCATGACCCTGATCTGCACCATGAGGTGAACCCCCTTCTCAGACGACCGAGGAGGCCACGGGCGTGGCCATCTCGCGGAGTCGGTCGAGCACTGCCCGGACGTCGCCCAGGGCACGGTGGCCGCCGCCGAGCGCCTGCCAGCTGTAGTTGCCCCAGTAGTCCGACCAGTCGCCGTACCAGTCGGAGTACGGCACCATCGCGTCCTCCAGCGTCATGCCCTCCAGCCAGGCCGCCGCCGACGCCGCCGGGTCCTCGTGACCGACCTCCCGGTAGTGCCGGATCAGCTCCCAGCGCAGCCGTCCCTTGTCGTACGGGGCGTTCCAGATCAGGCACCGTCGACCGTCGAGCGCGGCCGTGAGGCTGACGAGGATCTGACCGAAGGTCGGGGCCGAGGCCACCGCCTCGTCTGTGATGCCGTGGATCTCCGAGGCGTCCGCCGGGATCGGCCGTCCGGGGTTCACCAGGGTGTCCACCAGGACGTCCCCGGAGCCGGAGATGACCGCGAGTTCCACCACGCACGCTTCCGCGTCGAGTCCCGTCGTCTCCGTGTCGAGGACCACCAGGGCCTCGTCCGCGAGCGCGGCCGCCGCCCACTCCTGCAGTTCGAGCACCCGCCGGCGCCGGGCCTCCCGCTCAGCCTCCCGGGCCTCCACCGCGCGCCGTTCGGCTTCCGCCTGTTCCCGAGTCTCGCGTTCCTCGCACGGCGAGCACCACCGCGGCCGCCAGTACCCGTACGGGTTCGCCTCCCGCCAGCGGCGCACGGCCGCTTTGGTGGCCGTCTTCACCGAGCAGTCCCGCCCGGGGCAGGTGATGGAGTACAGCACCGCCTCAGCCTTCCGGGCCCGTTCCTTCGCGAGCTGGGCACGACGGCAGCTCTGGCACCGGTTGTGTGCTGCCGGGTACGGGCGCTCGCGCACCGCCCCGCAGTCCCAGCACGTCCGGGCCCGCTCGCGTTGCCGGGCCATCTGTGCCTTGTGCCAGCACTGTGAGCAGGGGCGGCCGTTCAACCGGTGCTCGCGTACCTTGCCGCACTCCGGGCAGGTGCGGGCCGCCTCCATGCGCTTCTTCACCGCCGAGGCCAGCGGCCGCATTTTCACCGCGGCCGCAGGGTCGTACAGCGGTACCTCCACGTCGTGCTTGCGCAGGTAGAGGTACGCGAGGACGGGCTGACCGTCCGCCAGCTTCAGCCGGGCCTGGCCCAGTTGTGTCTGCGTTCGCAGGTACGCCGGCGCCTGCCCCCATCGGTAGACGGGCACCCCGTCCGTGAAGCCGTAGGGCTCCCCGCGCGGCACCCGATCCGGGGCCTGATCTGCGCTTTCACGACTGGCCGGGACCGTCCCCGCCGCGCGTGTCGTCGTTGCCGTGCTCACCCGTACCTCCCGAGGACAGTCCGCCGGAATTCCCGACGCTAGCATTTATAGACCCCATTCGGGCCGCTTTTCAAACTAGACCATCCGGGGAAATCGAAAAGGCCGGAGGGCGCTTAAAACTGTGCGCGCAAAGCCGGATTCTCTTAAAGGAGATCCTTTTAATTGACCGGCCGGGGCCGTCACTCGTTCGAGTGAGGGCCGTACGCCGCCAGGGCCTCCCGGATGATCCGGGCGGGCGGGTAGAGCAGGCGCGCGAGTTCGTCGCGTCGGGTCTTCTGTTCCTCTGTCAGCCGCAGCCCGGAGCCGACCAGGCCGAGGTCGTACAGCCGGGCCAGAGGCTTCTCCGAGACCCGCCACGAGGCGGTCCGCAGCTGCAGAACGAGGTCCGCCGGAAAGGCGTAGTTCCGCTGTACCAGCGTGATTCCAGCACTCGCGCCGGGCCAGCGGCCGGACAGCGCGAGGCGGTCGAGGTCGGATTGCGTGAGCGGAGCCCACGGGCCCACCAGGTCCTCGTCCGCCAGGCGCCGGCGGACCGCCTCACCCACGACGACCTCCAGCGCGGGCCAGTGCTCCGGACGCATACGCGCGACCTGTACGCGAGCGTCGCGCGGCCGAATGCCGGAGGCCACCAGCTCCCGCACAGTCTCTTTCTCCTCCAGCCGCCGCCGCTTATCGAGCAGCGCGAGCGCGCCCGCTTGTGACGCGGTGATCCAGGCAGTGACGCCGATTTTCTCCATGCGCCAATTCTAAAGGAGATCCTTTCCGCGAGCGCCCCGCGCCCGGAGTGCATTAAAAGGATCTCCTTTTGTCGAGCGCGCCGCGCTTCCCCTAAACGATCTTGCAATGGCCGTCAGCCAGGAAGGCCCAGGTCGTCCAGGGATGCCCCGGCGGCCCACTGCTGCAGCTGGCGACCGTCGACCAGGTGGACCCCGCCCTGGCGGGACGCCCACAGCACATCCGTGCGGCTGTACGAGCCCCTGCTGACCACCACACGAATCAGGTTGTCGACCCCGGGGCGGCCCGCCTCCCGCAGCGGAGCCGGACCGGTCGGCGCGTCCTCGTCCGCCACCTCGTCCGCCGGGCGGAACCCGACATCGAGCTGGCGGCCGCCGCGGTCGCGTGCGTACAGGCGGGGCCGTCCCTCGTCCGGCATCGCGATGACGTGCCAGCCGTCGCGGCGCAGCATCCGTTCGGCGGCCGCCGCCAGGCCGTGGTCATCGAGCACGGCGAGTTCGGCCGAGGTGTAGATGCCGCCGCGCCGGCGGGCCGCCGCCCGGCGCCAGCGCATCCCCACCACCGTGGCGGCCGCGAGCAGGGCGACGCCGAGCACCAGGCCGCCGACGCCGAGGGCGCGGTGCAGCCAGACGAGGAGGACGACCGGGCCCGCCACGGCGAAGCCGAGCCCGACGAACGCGGGCAGTACGTCGCGCAGTTCCGGGCCGTACCGACCCTGTGCCCGCAGCTCCGCAACCGCGCGCTGTCGTTGCGAGCGACGCGACCCGGGCACGGGAGGTCGTCTCCACCACAGCTCCACCTGGGTCAACTCCCCATCACCGCCCCGCCGTCTGTACGTGTCCGTAGAGATACCCGCTCGCGGGAGCGACCCGCCAGCCGGGACGAGACCGGCCACAGAACTGGCCGGACGGGATGGGTCGAACCGCTTGCACCGACTGTAGGGGAACCCCTACAGTTAAGGGTGTTGGGGAACCCCAACACCGACGAAGGGAACCGTACATGACGACCTCTCAGCACCGGCCGCTCCCGCACCCGGCGGAGGAGCCGATGACCGCGAACCGGCCCGGACTGGAACCCCGCGAGGTCTCCGGCCGGACCGCGTACTGGCCGGACGACGTGCACACGTACACGCTCGCGTTCCACGGCGGGAAGCAGTGGAGCATCGCGGACGAGGCGGACACCGCCATCCTGGCGATGGACGCCATCCAGTCCGGCAAGCCGCTGGAACAGAAGCTGATTTGGGACGGACTGCGCGACATCCGGCGCCTGAAGCAGCGACTGGCCGCCATCGAGGAGGAGCTGATGCTGGCGGCCCGCGAGCCGGAGGCCGACCGCGACAAGATGTCGTTCCGCGAGCTGGCCGAGGCGATCGGCCAGCACCACACCACGGTGAAGGAGCGGTACGACCGCCTGGCCGTCGAGGGGCGCACCCACTCGTACCGCCGCTGGCTCACCGAGAACACCCCCCGCGCCGACCTCTACCCGACCAGCTGAAGGGCGACCACCACCGTGAGCACCGACGCGTACAAGGACTTCCAGGCCCTCCAGGTCCGCCGACCCGACGACCTCCCGCCGGCCGTGCCGCTGACCTGGCAGGTGGAGAAGCACTCCCAGCACGAGGAGCGGCTGTCGAACCGTCGCCTGCCCGCCGACTTCCCGCACGAGGTCGAGCGCGGCACCGCGGCCGACGCGCTCGCGACGCTGGCCCTGGGGGAGGCCATCCGCCGTACCGCGCTGCACTACCGCCCGAGCACCGTGCACGAGGCCCTGCAGTTGGGCGCGACCTGGAACGAGGTGGCGGCCGCGCTGGACTGCACCCCGGACGAGGCCCGCGACGTGCTCCGGTCCTACGCGGACGGGCAGCGCCGCCTGTACGAGGGCGACGAGCGCGAGGGCCGCCGACCGATCGGCTTCACCGCCGAGCAGCACCAGGAGGCGCACGCGCTCACCGAGCTGGCCGACGACGAGTCGGCGGCCGCCGAGGAGGACCGGTGATCCGAGACGCCGTGACGTGCGACCGCGACGGGTGCGTCGCGCTGTTCCTGGAACCCGTGGACGACCCGTACGCGCTGGACACCGACGAGTTCGAGGACGTCATGAAGCGCGCCGGGTGGACCTACGGCGACGACGGGCACCGGTGCCCCGGGTGCGTCCGGGGCACCGGTCCGGTGCTGGAACTGGGGGAGTGCCCGCGCTGCACCGGGACGACGGTCGACCTTCCGGCGGGGGCGAGGTGCCACTACTGCGGGCACGTCGAGCCGCACCCGAAGGAGGAGTGGTGATCCTGCGAGCCATCCGCCGGCGGCGCGAACGCCTGGCCGCCGAACAGCAGGCCCGGCACTTCCAGGCTCAGGTGCAGCAGGCCACGGACATGGCCGTCACCGCGGCGGTGCGGGCCCGCCTCTCCGAACCGGTGACAGACCTTCACGTCGTCTGGCCGTTACGGGTCACGGTGGGCGACGTCCTCACGGCCGCGCGGGAGCACTTCGCGCTGGAGGTCAGCGAGGCCGACGCCGCCGCGATGCTCCGGCACCGCCTGGAATGGCGGGGGCACGCGGGATGGGGCGACCTCGTGACTGACGCATACGAGTACGACGACTGACCGACCCTCAGCACCACGACCGGCCGCCGCTGGAACGCGAGTTCCAGCGGCGGCCGTCGCCATTCCAGCCCGTCCGAACCTCTCTCGCTTCATAGCGTGTTCACGCTACGATCTGAGACATGCCGACTCACGAGGGAACCCGGATCGCCACCGCGCTGGAATCGACCTGGGCCGCATTCCAGCGGCAGCACCCCGACCTCCCCGACGTCGTGATGATCACCGGCACGGGGACACAGGGCCGGAACCGGAAGCGGCCGAAGTTGGGGCACCACACGGCGGACCGGTGGCTGGACGCGGCGGCCGGCGGTCGCCGCGCGGAGCTGTTCATCTCCGGCGAGGCCATCGCCGCGGGCGGGCAGATCGTGGTGGAGACCGCGCTGCACGAGGCCGCGCACGCGCTCGCGGCCGCCCGGGGCATCCGGGACACCTCGTGTGCGGGCCGCTGGCACAACCGGAAGTTCGCGGCCCTGGCCGAGGAGGTGGGGCTGGAGCCGCCGAAGCGGGCGGAGAAGGTCATCGGCTTCTCGGAGGCCCTGATCACCGCCGCCACCGTCAGCCGGTACGCGTCCGTCATCAGGAAGTTGGACGCCGCCGCCCTGGCCCGGATCGAGGCCCCCGACGAGGACGGGGACCAGGAGCAGGACGAGGACGGGAAGAAGGAAGGCCCGCGCGGCGGGAAGGGCCGGGCAGGCAAGCGTCTGGCCGTGGCGTGCGCGTGCGAGAAGCCCCGCCGGATGCAGGTCACCCCGAAGCTGTTGGAGGGCGGGGCGATCCTGTGTGGCGAGTGCCGGGAACCGTTCGAGCCCGAGGAGTCCGCCGAGGACGCCGAGCCGGACGAGGCCGCCGCATGAGCGAGCCGACCCCCGCGGTTCCCTGGGACGCCCTAGCCGCCGACCCGGCGACCGCCGCCCGGTACGAGGCGAAGGTGTACCGCGGCCCCGGCCCGACCCCGTGCCACTGGTGGCTCGGAGCCATCAGCGACTCCGGGCACGGGAAGCTCCGGGCGGGCAGCCGCCCGGCGGGCACCTCCCGCGTGGTGTCGGCCCACGTCCTGGGGTTCGTCATCTGCCACGGCGCGGCCGCACTGCGGAACGGCGCCGTGGTCCGGCACACGTGCGACGAGAGCAGCTGTCAGAACCCGGACCACTGGCTGGTGGGGGAGCGGCTGCAGAACATCGTGGACTACGCCGCCCGCCGAGGGCTGACCGGTCACGCGCTCGCGGACGTGCGGGGCGCGGCGGGGCGGGCGGTCGCGGTACGGGACGCGATCCTGGCCGCCGGGCCGGGAGGGGAGTCCGCCGCCATCGCGGCCGCGCTCGCGGCCGGCCACCCCTCGGGGGAGCACCAGGACAGCCTTTGGTGAAGGGCGCAGTTCGCAGCGTGGACACGCTGTAGCAGGCCGAGGAAGCGCGGTTCCGCTTAGCCCGCCGGGCGGTCGGTGTCGTCGACAGATTCAAGCGTGTCCACGCTACGGCGTGCGGGTGGCCGGGCCCGCCGTAGCGGCCGCCGTGCGGGCCGCCCCCCGGGCGCGGTTCACAGCATGTCCACGCTATGGCGGAGGGGCGGCCGCGGGCCGGTTTCGCGGCCCGCGCGAAGGTCCGCCGGGCGTGCGGTTCACAGCGTGTCCACGCTAGACCGACCATCGGTCGCGGCCGCCGGCCACCCCGGCGACGTCGCCGCCGAAAAACACGCTTGGTAACAGTCGAGGCCCGCCCCCAGTCCGGGGGTCGGGCCTCATGTCGTCTGTGGCGCAGCCTACCGGGTGCCCACCGGTCGGGGTCAACACTTGCGAGAGGGGCACCCTCT
>NZ_JBVIPA010000088.1:0-13704 GCF_055578365.1 Streptomyces sp. NPDC033131 | reverse complement strand
AGGTCGGCCATCGCGAACTCCTAGATGAGGTTCGGATCGAACGGACGATTCGAGGAAAGCGCCTCGCCGGCCGGATTCGGCGGGTGTTGACGCCTCTCTTACGGCGGCACGTGTGCTTTTGACGCATCCCATACGCCGGACTCCTCCGCGGGGCACCGAAGCAGTTGCCGCAGGCTCCTCGGAGGGCACCAGCCAGGTGCCCGCGGAGCACGCCAACGGCCCGCACCTGCGAGGTGCGGGCCGTTCAGGTGACGCGGTCAGCGAGCGGGCCGCCCAACGGGCCTCCCACCAGGGCTCCCGGGGCGCGTACCGCACGTCAGGTGAGTGTTCTGAGTGTTCGCATACCTCCCGCCCTTGAGCGTCCGTTCGCGCGGACGACCGGGCGGGTCAAGCCGTCAGTTCCGGCGCGTCTTCTCGGCCGCCGTCGGGAGTTCCAGGCGGGGCCCATGGAAGCGTTCGCGCAGGAGCCGGTCGTGCGTCACCACGACCAGGGTGCCGGTGTAGTGGGCCAGGGCTGCCTCGATCTCTTCCACCAGGGCGGGGGCCAAGTGGTTCGTCGGCTCGTCGAGCAGGAGCAGATCGAGTGGACCGGCCGTCACGAGCCGGGCCAGTTCGAGCTTGCGGCGCTGTCCGACCGACAGGTTCCGTACCCGAACAGTGAGGTCGGCGGCCTGGAACAGGCCGAGCGCAAGGAGTGCGTCGGCATGCTCGTCTGGCTGCCCCGCCCTGTCGGCTGCGAATGCCGCGAGCAGCGTTCGGGCATCGAAGGCGTCGTCGGGCGCGCTTTGCTGGCGCAGGAATCCCACTCGGCGTGGCCGGCGCACGACACCGGTGTCAGGCGTCAGCTCCCCTGCCAGCAGCTGGAGAAGGGTGCTTTTGCCGACACCGTTGGGGCCGGTGATGAGGAGCCGGTCACCAGGGGCGAGTTCCAGGGACGGAACGGACAACCGCCCTTTGACCAGAATGCCTTCAAGGCGCACGGCCGTTGGTGTCTCTCCGGCGGTCGGCGTGCCTTCGACACGGCCTGTGAACCGCAGTGGCCGGGGAGGGGGCGGCACGGGGTGCTCCGTGAGCCGTTGCAACCGCTCGCGTGCGTTCCGGATGCGGCTTTGTGCGCCGTGCGCGCGCGAGCGCGCTCGGAAAGCACCGGCGCCGCTGAATGCCCACGGCCCCTTGCGGGGGATCTCGGCCAGCAGCCCGATGCTGGAGTCGGCGAGGTTTTCCTGCCGGGCGATCTCGTTGCGCCATTGCCCGTGATCCCACGCCCACCGGGCCCTGGCCGCGGCCTTGGCAGCGAGGAAGCCGGCGTATCCATTGCCGTAGCGCCGTACCGTGCGTTGGTCGTGGTCGACTTCCAGAATCGTGTCGGTGACGCGTTCCAGGAACGCTCGATCGTGCGTGGCCACGATGACCGTGCCTCGGTGACGGCGCAGGTGTCCTTCGAGCCAGGCCACTGCCTCGTCGTCCAGATCGTTGGTCGGCTCGTCGAGCAGCAGCAGTTCGGGAGCCAAGGCCAGGGTGGCGGCGAGCGCGAGCCGGGAGCGCTGCCCTCCGGAAAGGGTGCTCAGCGCACGCTGCCGGTCCAGTGGCGCGTGTTCGCCGAGCCGGCGGAGGCTCACCTCGACCCGGCGGTCCGCTCCGTGCCCGCCCCGCGCATCGAACTCGGCCACCAGGGCGGCGTAGCGCTCGAATTCCGCGGGGCCGGCCGTGCCCAGTGCGGCCTCGGCGACACGCATACGGTGCTCCAGGGCGCGCAGGTCGCCCAGTACGTGATCCACGGCATCTCCCACGCGCGCCGAACCCGGCAGGTCGAGAGTCTGGCGAAGGTGGCCGGTCCCTCCTGGTGCCATGACGGTCAGGCTGCCGTTGTCGACAGGCTCCTGTCCCGCCAGCAGCCGCAGGAGCGTGGACTTCCCAGAACCGTTGTCTCCGACGATCCCGACCTTTTCGCCCGGCCGGACAGTGAGAGACACGCGGTCCGTCACAACGCGGTCGCCGTAGCGCTTGGTCACCTCGGCAAGAGCGATCTGAGATGTCGTGAGAGGAGGAGCAGCGACGGTGGTGCCGACCGGAGCACGGTGCAAGAGCAGTCCTTTGCTGGGCGAACAGGATCGTGTGGCGGGCAGTAGGAGCACCAGCTGCCGACCGATGAACATGAAGTTAGACGATACGGTCCGTCTCGTCAAGCACGCCCTGCGCGCCCGCGACGCCGAGGCCGCCTTCTACGGCGTCGTCAGCCCCGGCGCGGAGTGGTGTGAGCAGGCCCTCAACGACGCGCTGCCAGCCGGATTGTGCCCGGCTGCTCCAGCGACGGAGGCACCGCGCGCACAACACGCACGGCACGCACCCGTTCCAGCAGTCTGCGCGTCAGACGCGAGGCCACCGCTCCGTACATCACGCCGAACACCAGGGAGACCAGCAGAGCCAGCACCGGAGAGTGGTCGCGCAGGTAGGGGTAGACGTGGAAGTGCGTCAGGTAGATGTACAGGGAGCTGCCCGCCAGGACGCCCGCCAGCCGGTTGACCGGGTCCACGCTGGGCAGGGCCGGGATCCACAGCAGGAGTGTCAGGCCGCCGACGACGACCGAGGTCCGCAGGGACTGTCCGGCGGGGAACAGCCCCGGCACGGTGATCAGCAGGACAGCGGACAGCAGCAGCCGATGCGCGGTCGTACGGGCTCGCGCGGCCGCCCAGCCCAGGGCGAACAGGAAGAAGACGACGGTGGGGCTGAGGTGGTAGCGGATGTGCGCGAGGTCCAGCGGGTCGTACCGCCCGACCAGCCCCAGGGCCACCAGCGCCAGGGCGAAGCCGAACGGGCTGCGTCGTTCCAGGCGGTCGAGCAGCGGGACCGCCAGCAGCGCCGCGAGGCCGGTCAGGAAGTAGACCAGTGCCTCGACGAACCAGTACCGCCACTCCGGGTCCGAGTTGTCCTGCGGGAAGAGGCTGTTGGCCAGCACGATGTTGGCCAGGTCGTATTCGCGGGTCAGCAGCAGCGCAAAGGTGATCCACACGATGCTCGGCAGGGCGATGCGCGCGACGCTGCGCCACAGCCTGCGCAGGCGGTCCCGTCGTTCGTGTGCCGTGAGGTGGAAACGGGCGAAGTTGAAGCCGGCGACTCCGAGCAGTATGTGCGCACCGCCCTGGACGGCGAACACGGGGATGTGTGAGCCGACGATCACGACGATGCCTATCGCCCGCAGGGCGATTCCGGTGTCCAGGGTGCGCCGCGGCCCTCGCTTTCGGTCCGGGCTCCCGGCCGGGCGCCGGGCGCCGTCATGGCGGCGCAGGTCCCGGATCGGTGTGTTGTGCCAGTCGGGGGGAAGCGCGCCCAGGGCCTGCTCCAGTCGCAGTGACATCTCGACGTAGGAGAGCGAGTCGCCGCCCAGGCCGACGAAGCTGCTGTCCTCGGTGATGTCGGTCCGGTCGAGGATTTCGGCGTAGAGGGCGCGGAGGCTGTCGGTGGTGGTGCCGTGCCGGGGCAGCGGTGCCTCCGACTCGCGCGCCAGCCGCCGTACGGCCTGGTAGTCCGGCTTGCCCGAGGCGAGCCGCGGGAGTTCCGGCACGATCCGTGCGCGTATCGCGCGGGGCGGCAGACCACATCCCTCCGCCACCAGGCTCCGGACGCGTGCCGCGTCGATGCCCTCGGCGCGGATCGCCACCACGGCCAGCGTGTCGTCGTCGCCCGCGCACGACGCGGGTATGCCGTGCTCCTCCAGGATCGCCTCGACGCGCTGCGGGTCTATCCGCAGGCCCAGAATCTTGGCGAACCGGCTGCGTCGCCCCACGATCTCGTACAAACCGTCGGGCGCAAGTCGGGCGATGTCGCCGGTGTGCAATTCCTCGACAGTCCTCCCCTGTGCGAGGTCGGCCGCGCTCTCGGCGTACCCGAGCATGACGTTCGGGCCGGAGTAGACCAGTTCGCCGGTGTCCGGCTCGTCGATGCCGTCCACCGGTCGGATCCGGAAGGAGCCGCCGGGGACCGGTACTCCTATGGCCTGAGGGCGCTCGGCCGCGAGGGCGGGGGGCAGATAGGCCATGCGGGCCGTCGCCTCCGTCTGCCCGTACATCACGAACAGCTCCCAGCCCGCGCGGCGACCCGACTCCGCGTAGTGGGCGACCCGTTCGGGCGCCAGACGTCCCCCGGCCTGGGTGACGTACCGCAGGTGGGGCAGCCGCATGCGCTCGAAGCCGACCCGGTCGAGCAGGTCGAAGGTGTACGGCACCCCGGCGAGCGCGGTGCCGCGGGCGGCGCGGAACTCGTCCCAGAAGCCGGCGTCGGCCACCGACCGTTCGGTGAGGACCAGTCCGGCGCCGCGCAGCAGGTGGCTGTGGATGACGGACAGGCCGTAGCAGTAGTGCATGGGCAGGGTCGTCGCGGCGCGGTCGGTGTCGCGGATGTCCAGGTACGTGGCGATGGATTCGGCGTTGGACCGAAGGTTCTCGGCGGAGAGCCGGACCAGCTTGGGGGAACCGGTCGAACCGGAGGTGGACAGCAGCAGGGCGAGATCCGGGTGAAGGGTGTGGGTGCTCTCGCGTCGCCGTTCGTCGAGCACCCAGGAGCCGTCCCCGTCCGGCCGCGCGACCACGTCCGGGTCGTACGCGGCGCTCAGGGCGTCGATGCTGCCGGCGCTGTCGCCGGGGACGAGCAGGACGGGGTGGCCGGCCGAGAGGGCCGCGAGGTGGACGACCAGGGAGTCGGCTCGGTTGGCCCCCGCCAGCAGGACCAAGCGGCGTGTGGGACCGAGGCGTTCGGCGGTGGCGGCGACCCGCTCGGCGAGTGCGCGGTAGCTGACCTCGCCCTGCGGCGTGAAAAGCGCGGTGCGGTCGCCGTACGCCGCGAGGTCCCGTGCGAACGGCACACCACGCCGCCGTACGGGCGGTCGCGGGAAGGGAATCCTGGTACGCGGAGTCGAAACGGCGGATGGGGCCGAAAGGGACCCGAAACGGTCTATCACGGGCGCGTGACCTTTCTGCGGCAGCGTCCGCAACTAACACAAGCCCCTTGACGGTTAGGCAAGCTTTACCTTATTCATAGCATGTTCACAGTTGGCTGAAAAGGATCGTTCCGCCGCTCGCTGACCGACGACGCGACCGCGGCGTCCCGGCGGGCCACGCAGGAAGGCACACCCACATGCGACGCCCCACGGCTCGCCGGATCACCGCGCTCGTCGCGGCCGGCCTGCTCCTCCCCGCCCTCGCCGCCTGCGGCTCCGACAGCGACAAGGGCGGCTCGGCGGACGGCGGCGACTCGGCCCTCGTCATCTACTCCGGACGCAACGAGAAGCTGGTCAAGCCGATCCTCGACAAGCTGGAGAAGGCCGTCGGCAGCAAGGTCGAGGTCCGGTACGGCGACAGCGCCGAACTGGCCGCGCAGATCCTGGAGGAGGGCGACCGCACCAAGGCAGGGCTGTTCTTCTCGCAGGACGCGGGCGCGCTCGGCGCGCTCTCCAAGGAGGGCATGCTGGCGAAGCTGCCGCAGTCGAGCCTCGACGCCGTGGACCCTGCCTACCGCGGCGGCGCCGGCGACTGGGTGGGGCTGTCGGGGCGCGTGCGCGTCATCGCCTACAACCCGGACAAGGTCACCGAGGACGAGGTCCCGGACAGCGTCCACGACGTGGTGAAGCCCGAGTGGAAGGGCAAGGTCGGCTTCGCCCCCACCAACGCCTCCTTCCAGGCCTTCGTCACCGGCATGCGCGTCCTGGAGGGCGACGACGCCACACGCGAGTGGCTCAAGGGCCTCAAGGCCAACGGCACGACGTACGCCAACAACCTCGCCACCCTCGACGCCGTCGAGTCCGGCGAGGTCTCCCTCGGCCTGGTCAACCACTACTACTGGTACGAGCGGGTCGCCGAGAAGGGCGAGGACAAGGTCAACGCCAAGCTCAACTTCCTCCCGGGCAAGGACCCCGGCGCGCTGATCAACGTGGCCGGCGTCGGCATCCTCAAGGACGGCGGCCAGACCGCGACCGCCCAGAAGGCCGTCGACTACCTGCTGTCCAAGGAGGCGCAGACCTACTTCGCCGACAAGACGAAGGAGTACCCACTGGCCGCGGGCGTCACCAGCAACGTCGAGGGCCTGCCGCCGTTCGACTCCCTCAACTCCCCCGGCATCGACCTCGGCAAGCTGGAATCCCTCCAGGAGACGCTGGCCGTGCTCCAGGACGTCGGGCTGGTCTGAGGACCTGGGTCCGGACGGAAACCGTGAGCGCAACGTGACCACAGCCCCCTCCGCGGCCCGCCCGGCCGGAGCACCCGCTCCGGCCGGGCGCCGACGCGTCCGCACCACCCGCCAGAACGGCGCCGGTTCCGGCCGCAGACCCCCGCTGGTCCTGCTCGTCCCCGCCTGCGTCGCCGCCCTGTTCGCCCTGCTGCCGCTCGGCTACCTCGCCATCCGCTCCCTCGAACGCGGTCCGGGCTACGCCTTCGACGTCATCGCCGACGAACGCACCCTCCACCTCGTGGGCCGCAGCCTCGGCCTGACGGCGGTCGTCGTGGTGGCCTGCCTGGTCCTGGGTGTCTCGCTGGCCTGGCTGACCGTGCGCACCGCCCTGCCAGGGGCCCGCGCCTGGTCCGTGCTGGCCACGCTGCCGCTCGCCGTGCCCAGCTACGTCGCCGCCTTCACCTGGCTGGCCGCCGTCCCCGAGACCACGGGCTTCCTCGGGGCCGCGCTCGCCCTGACCCTGGTGAGTTTTCCGTACGTCCATCTGCCGGTCGCCGCCGCGCTGCGCGGCATCGACCCGGCTCAGGAAGAGGCCGCCCACTCCCTCGGTCACGGCCCTGTGGGCACGTTCCTCCGGGTCACCCTCCCCCAGCTCCGCCCGGCCGCCGCGGGCGGGGCGCTGCTCGTCGCGCTGTACGTGCTCTCCGACTTCGGCGCCGTCTCGCTGATGCGGTACGACACGTTCACCCGGGCCATCCACACCTCCTACCGGGCCTCCTTCGACCGCACCCCGGCCGCCGCTCTCAGCGTCGTGCTGGTGGTGATGACGGTGGCGCTGGTCGCCGCCGAGGCCCGTACCCGGGGCCGCGCGGGACACGCCAGGACCGGCGGCGGGACGGCACGACCCGCCGCCCCGCTACCGCTGGGACACTGGCGCATCCCCGCCCTCGCCTGGTGCGCGACGGTGGTCGCCGCCGCCGTCGCCTTCCCGCTCGGCACCCTCGGCTACTGGCTGACCGTCGGTTCGTCCGCGACCTGGGACCTCGCCGCCGTCACCGAGGCAGCCGGGGCCACGCTCGGCGTCGCCGCCGCCGGAGCCGCCCTCACCACCCTGCTCGCGCTGCCCGTCGGAGTGATCGCCGCACGGCACCGGGGGCGCGGCACCCGGCTGCTGGAGCAGGCCGCCTACGCGGGACACGCGCTGCCCGGCATCACCGTCGCGCTCTCCCTGGTCTTCTTCGCGGTCCGCTACGCCTATCCGCTCTACCAGCAACTCCCCCTGCTGGTCTGCGCGTACGCCGTCCTCTTCCTGCCGGTCGCGGTGGCCGCCACCCGGGCCGCCGTCCTGCAGGCGCCGCCCGTGCTGGAGGACGTGGCCCGCTCGCTGGGCAGATCACCCCTGCGGGTCCTGCGCGAGGTGACCGTGCCGCTGGCCGCACCCGGGGTGGCGGCCGGCGCGGCCCTCACCTTCGTCGTCTGCATGAAGGAACTGCCCGCCACCCTGCTCCTGCGCCCCACCGGCATGGACACCCTCGCCACCCGCCTGTGGACCGAGACCGGAGCCGGCTCCTTCGCGGCCGCCGCCCCGTACGCCGCCGCACTCATCCTGCTCGCCGCCGTCCCCTCCTACCTCCTGGGCAGGCACCGCACGTGAACGATCTCCGCATCGCGCAACTGGCCAAGTCCTACGGCCCCGAAGCCCCGGTCCTCCAGGGGCTGGACCTCTCGGTACCGGCCGGCTCGCTGGCCGCCGTGCTCGGTCCCTCCGGCTGCGGCAAGACCACCCTGCTGCGCATCGTCGCGGGGTTCCTGCGCGCCGACGCGGGCACGGTCACCGTCGGCGGGCGCACCCTGACCGGCCCCGGCGTCCATCTGCCCCCGGAGCGGCGCCGCGTCGGCATCGTCCCGCAGGAGGGGGCGCTCTTTCCGCACCTCAGCGTGGCGCGCAATGTGGCCTTCGGCCTGACCGGAACGGACCGCGGCGAGCGCCGCCGCCGCACGGAGGACATGCTCGACCTGGTCGGGCTCGCCGGGTACGGCGACCGGATGCCGCACGAACTGTCCGGGGGACAGCAGCAGCGCATCGCCCTGGCCAGGGCGCTCGCCCCGAGCCCCGCACTCGTCCTGCTCGACGAACCCTTCAACGCCCTCGACAGCGCCCTGCGCACCGGCGTACGGGCGGACGTACGCGCCGCCCTGCGGGTGACCGGGGCCACGGCGCTGCTGGTCACGCACGACCAGCAGGAGGCACTGTCCACCGCCGACCTCGTGGCCGTCGTACGGCAGGGCCGGGTCGTCCAGTGCGACACCCCGCAGGAGCTCTACCGACGCCCCGCCGATCCATGGGTCGCCGGTTTCGTGGGTGACGCCGTACTCCTCCAGGGGACGGTCGGCAGCAGCGGCTCCACGGCCGTCACACCGCTGGGCGCCGTGGCACTGGCCTCACCACCGAACGGGCGGCGCACCGGCACGGTGGTACTGCGCCCCGAGCAGTTGCGGCTCACCGACGCGGACACGGCGGGGGCGGTACGGGGCACCGTGACCGACGTCTGCTTCTACGGCCACGACGCCAAAGTGACCGTCGCCGTGCCGGGCCTCGACAGCACGGTGGACGTCCGCGTCGCGGGCCCGCTGTCGGTCGGCCCCGGCCAGGAGACCGGCATCCGCGTGACGGGCGAGGTCACACTGCACCCGTAGGCAGTACCGCGGCCATCCCTGCCGTCACGGTTCCTCACCTCGGAACGAGCCTGATCGTTTCTGCGGTGAAGTCGCTCGGCCTCCTGGGTGAGCGGAGGTCGGCTGACGGCGCGTCGGGGCCGTCTTGCCGCTATCTCACTCGGGAGCGGGCGGAAGGCCCGGACAAACCAAGGAGTAGCGATGTCGACCATCACCGACCGGTCCGTGACCCGGCAGGGCCTGCGCACGCTGTTCGGCCTCGACGGGACTCGGTTCGCAGGGAGTTACGACCCGGACAACCGCCGCAGGGGTGCGTTCGCGGACGCGTTCCTGCAGCTGCCGGACGGGTCGGACGTCCGTCGGGCGGCGCTGCCGGTGGAGAACGTGCGGGCGGAGCGCTTCCGTCTGCACGGGGGGATGGATCTGGCGGCGCTGCGACGGGAGGTGGACGGGCCGTACCGCGAGGTGTGTGACGAGCTGGGCGGGATCCCGCTGTTCGGCCACGACGACTCCGACCTCACCCGAAGGCACAACCAGGCGTGGGCCGAACACCTGGGGCGTGAGGTGTGGTCGTCGTCGTGGCAGCATCACTACGCCGCGGCGCTGCTGATCCACCTGTACCGGCGGATCACGCCGCCGGAGTATCGGACGCCGGCTCACATGCGGCTGGTCTACGCGGTGGCGACGGCGGCGGACTGGCTGACCACGCTGACCATCCTCATGGACGACTGGATGGACGGAGCACGCGTGCGCAACGGCCGTCCGGCCTGGCACGTGCGCCATCCACGCTCGTTCGCCAACGACACCCTCATCCTGGCGGCCCAGGCAATGAACGTGCTCTCGTCAGCGGTGCCGGACCATCACCCCTTCAAACAGGAACTGCACGACCGCGCGGTGCGGCAGATCAAGCACTGCGCGCACTACTTCGCGTACCAGGCGGAACAGGATCTGAGGCGTACGCGGGTTCCGGCCGCCGGGGCCGCCCCCTCCTCCGTGCCGGTGGACCACCTCACGCTGGACTCCTACCGCAGCGTCGTGTTCAACCGCGCGACGGACTGGATCCACTTCATCGTCGACATGAGCCGCCTGCTGGCCTGCTACGGAGCGGCAGTCACGGACGGTGAAGCTCTCACGGACTACATCGCGGGTGCGACGACCGCGGCCTGTCTGATCGACGACATCGTCGACGATCCCACAGGTGAGGACGTCCGCAACGGTGAGCCGACGATTCAGCTCTGCCTCGCCGTGCACAAGGCGAAGGGGCTGCTGGGGCCGTTGGCCGACGAGGACGCGGCCGACATGCTGCTCACGCTCAGGAACCGCGTCGGTGTGGACACCGACGCGGACGCCGGGGCGGTGCAGGACATGTACGCCCGGCACGGGATCAGTGAACTGGCTCTGGACTACCTGGAGGCGGTTCTGGACCGTCTTCCGCAGGTGCGGCGGGCAGCGCTGGAGGAGTGCGGCGCCCCGGGAGACATCCCGGCGTTCATGTTCCAGTGGCTGGCCATCGACCGGGACGGCGTCACGGAACGTGCCGAGGAGAGCATCGATCTCCTGAGCCAGGAACGCTTCCGGGACCTCGTCGCCCAACTGGCCCACGCCGACGAGGAGCAGACCGTCGCCGCGCACCACTGAGCCCTCGCCGGCCTCGGTCACAGCCAACGCCGGACGGTGAAGGCAACGCCGGGGCCGGCCAGACCGGACCATCCTCCAGAATCGGGGCATGGACGTCTCCAAGCTGCTGGAAGCAGCTTCACTGCTGGTCCCGGAAGAGTTCGCCACCGAGAACGACATCACGGTGAACGACGTCTGGGACTACCTCACCCACGACGAGTGGGAAGTAGCTCTCGAGCTGCTGGAGCAACTGGGAAACGTCCGCCCGCTTCCGCTCAGCTTCTGGCAGGCCCTTGCCACCGCCGCCGAACAGCTGCGGCTGGACAGAAGCGCGGCCTGGTGTCGCTGGCGGTGCTATGAAACCCGACACGGCATCATCCGAGCCGACCTCACCCTCAGACCTGCCGAGGAGGCCCGTCGACAGACACCCTTCTCGGGAGCCGGCGTCCTGCGTCCCATGTGGAACACCGGGCGTCGAACGCCGACAGGCGATCCGGACTTCTCCATCGCCGGCCTTTGGGCAGAGTTCGCGCCCATCATGGAGCCTGGCGGGCGGGCCACGGTGCGTCTCGCCCCACTCTCCCCGTCGAACTGGCAGCACCTGCAGCCCGGTCAAGTGATCACCATGCACGAGGACCGGACCGTCGCCGGAACAGCGGTCATCCTGGACGTTCAGCGCCCCTCGGCTTCGGCGCCCGCATAGCAACGGCTGCCGTCTCGCGGAGCATGTCCCTCACGGCAAGCCGCCCCCCTGGGAGACGACTGCGCCACCGTCGCCCTGCCGGCGGACACCCTTCCTTGCAGCCGACGAGACCATCGACAAGTCCGATCGGACATGCCCCTGGACGAGGCGCCAGGCCCACGGTGAACGACCCCGGCGCACTTCAGAACGGACATCATGCCCTCCGCCGCTCCGTGCGCCTCGTGCGCAGCCCTCGATGCCTCGGCAAGTGCCAACTCGGCTGAAGTGTCGTGGGGTTGTTCCGGGGCGGACTCGGGTCTTCCGGTGTCAGCACGCGGTTGACGCGTGCGGTGTCGAGGACTGTTCCCAGGCGGCGACGACGAGGGTGGAGAGAGGCGGCCAGGGGCGATGAAGCCGGCGCCGGTGATGCCTCCGGACCTGCCTGGCCGGGCAGATGAAGTCTTCTGAGCGCCGGGCTTCGGCGGCGCGTTGGGCACTCTGCCGACTTGAGCCCCAGTAGTGTTTTGTCCGCATAAAGACCCCAGACTCGATCTCCAGCCCGCGTGAGGGACGTGACCGACCGGTGAGGCGGCCCTTCCGACCTGCGGGCGAGACCCTCAGGAAGGCGCTACGTGAGTCCCAACGGCCATGACCGCTACCCGCGGCGTCCGATGCGGCAAAGGCTGCTGCAGGCGCTGACTGCGGGCCTCATTCTGGTGACCGCCTCCGGTTGCGAATACACATGGCAGGACTTCCCCCGCCTCGGGATGCCCACGCCGGTCACGGAAGAAGCACCGCGGATCCTTTCCCTGTGGCAGGGCTCGTGGGCCGCGGCACTCGCCGTGGGCGCGCTGGTGTGGGGGCTGATCCTGTGGGCGGCCATCTTTCACCGGCGCACCAGGACCAAGGTCGAGGTTCCCGCGCAGACCCGGTACAACATGCCCATCGAGGCGCTGTACACCGTGGTCCCGCTGATCATCGTCTCGGTACTCTTCTACTTCACCGCCCGTGACGAGGCCGAGCTCCTCGACCTCTCAGAAAAGCCCGCCCACACCATCGGCGTGGTCGGCTTCCAGTGGAGCTGGGGATTCAACTACATCGAGAACGTGGACGGCCGCGCCGGCACCGGCGACGCGAAAGCCGACCCGAACCTGGGAATCGTTCCGGACCGGTACACGAGGGCCTTCCCCGCGGGCGCCGAGGGCGTCTACGACGTCGGCACCCCGACCACCCGCAACCCGCAGAACGGCAACCCCGGCCCGACACTGTGGCTACCCAAGGGAGAAAAGGTCCGCTTCGTTTTGTCCTCCCGTGACGTCATCCACTCCTTCTGGGTACTGCCGTTCCTGATGAAGCAGGACGTCTTCCCGGGCCACAACGTCAACGCCTTCGAGGTCACTCCCTCTCGTGAGGGCACCTTCCGGGGGAAGTGCGCCGAACTCTGCGGTGTCGACCACGCCCGAATGCTGTTCAACGTCAAGGTCGTCTCCCCGGAGCGCTACCAGCAGCACTTGAAGGAACTGGCCGCGAAGGGGCAGACCGGCTTCATCCCCGCAGGCATCGAAATCACCGACCCGGCCAGAAATTCCGAGCCGCGCAAACTGTGAGAGGGCATTTACACCCCGCTTCCCGATGGCACGGCGGCCCTGTACCGATGAGGGAACCGCGGCACTGGCTGGACTCGTGTCCTGGTACGGGTGGGGGAAACCGGACGGGGTCGCGGGGGAATCATGCAGATCATCGAGGTCACCGGGTATGCCGTCCGATCTGCTGTGATCACCATGAGGCGGACAGGGAAGCCACTTGAATTCGTGATCTTCCCGATGCTGCATGTGGCTTCGCCGACGTTCTACTCCCAAGTCCGCATCCGGCTCAGGCAATGCGACCTCATAGTCATGGAGGGAATCCGAGGGCATTCGGTCGGAGTGAGTGCCCTCACGCTTGCCTACCGGTTCGCGCCACGGCGTCGGCGCAACGGCCTGCAGGAGCAGCGCGAGGAACTGCTGCTTCCCGCGTCGGTGCCGGTGGTCCACCCGGATGTGACCGCGGCGGAGATGATCGCAGATCTGAAGACACTGCCGCGGTGGACCTACCTGCTTCTCTTGGTCGCGGCTCCCGTGATGGGTCTGGTGTTCGCCCTACGCGGTCCGCGTGCCTTCCTCGATGAGGATCTGGCGGTCGACGATCTGCCGTCCACGCTGCGGGCGGAGATGCTGGCCGACGATCCTGTGGAGCGTGCGATAACCGGTCGGCGCGACACGCAGCTGCTCGACGCGCTCGGCCAGATCCACAGGGAGCGCGCCGACGAGCCGATCCGGGTGGCCATCGTCTACGGTGCCGGCCACGTCCCGGCCATCGTGTCGGGCCTGATGGATCGTTACGGGTACCGGGCGCGTGAAGCGGAATGGCTTACTGTCCTTGTCCCGGCGTAGACGCAGGGCGAAACCGGTTCTGCGCGGTCCGGGCAGGTGCGGCTCTCAGGCGGGTCAGGCTGCGGCCGTCGGGTTGGCCGACTGGGCGGCGTGGCGGTGTTCGGCGTTGATGCGCTTGGCTTCTTCGAGTTGGTCTTC
>NZ_JBVIPA010000087.1:0-14619 GCF_055578365.1 Streptomyces sp. NPDC033131 | reverse complement strand
GGGACCGAACTCGCCGCCCTCAAACACGAGTTGTCCCAGGTGCGAGGCGTCGACGTCGAAGAACTCCCGGAAGCGGAAGACCTCACCGCACCCGTGGCGGCCACCGGCGAGAAGAAGCCCTGAGACGGCCCCTCGGCTCGGCCCCCGGCTCCTTGACCGAGCCGGGGCCGAACGGCCGTCTGCCCACCGACCCCGCCCGGCCCGGTCGGCCGACGAGGCCGTCAGGCGCGACCTGAAGGTCCCGGCACGTCAGCCGGGTCGCCGCGCTCAACCGGGCGATGGGCGCGGGGCACCTCGTCGTCACACCGACACCCCCACCGACACCGAGGACCACGTCGAGCGCTTCCCCGACTCGACCGACAGGTTCCTGAGGTTCCGTGGCGCCTGAAGGGACGACCATGACACCCCGTGGCACGAGCGAAGAACTCGGCGTCGCCGTCATCGGCACCGGCCGGATGGGCGCCGACCATGTCCGCCGTATCCAACAGGTCACCAGCGGAGCCCGGGTGACCGCCGTGGTGGACGTCGACGCGGAGCGCGCCCGAACGGTCGCGGCCCGCGTCGACGGCTGCACCGCGTACACCGACCCGGCCTCCGCGATGGCGGCGGCCGACGTCGACGCCGTCCTCATCGCCTCCCCGGGTCCCGCCCACGAGGCCGCCCTGCTGACCGCCTTCGGACAGGGCCTGCCGGTGCTGTGCGAGAAGCCGCTCACCCCCGACGCGGCCTCCGCCCTGCGGGTGCTGGAGGCCGAGCAGAGGGTGGGCCGGCGACTGGTCCAGGTCGGCTTCATGCGCCGCTACGACGCCGAGTACCTCAGACTCAAGGCCCTCCTGGAGACAGGCCAGTTGGGCCGCCCGCTCATGCTGCACAACCGGCACCGCAACGTCGCCAGCCCGCCCGGCTTCACCAGCGCCATGCTCATCAGCGACTCCGTGGCACACGAGACGGACGTGACCCGCTGGCTGCTCGGCCACGAGATCACGGCCGTCACGGTGCTGCGCCCGACCCCCTCCGCGAGCGCGCCGGACGCCTTGCAGGACCCGCAGTTCGTCGTCTTCGAGACGGACGGCGGCGCGGTGTCCGACGTCGAGATCTTCGTCAACTGCGGCTTCGGCTACCAGGTCCAGGCCGAGGTGGTCTGCGAACGCGGCACCGCCCGCGTCGGCGACGGCCACGCCATGGTCACCAACATGGCCGGCCGCTGGGGCGGCACCATCGACCAGGACTACACCGTGCGCTTCGCCGACGCCTACGACCGCGAGATCCAGACCTGGGTCGACGCCACCCGCCGCGGCGAGACGGCCGGCCCGAGCGTCTGGGACGGCTACGCCGCGGCGGCGGTCTGCGAGGCGGGGGTACGGGCGCTGGAGGACGGCGGCCGGGTGCGGGTGGAACTCGTGGAGAAGCCCGCGCTGTACCGGTGAGCGAAGCGGTGGAGGCGGCGACCGGTGGAGGTGGCGACACCTGCCCGCCGTTTCCGCGGACAGGCGCGCACCCCGTGCATCAGCCCCCGGCCGCCATACGGGGGCGGGGCTCGAACCCCGCCGCCCGGTAGCACTCGTCGATGAGCGTCATCGTCGCCACCGCGTCGTCCGCGTCCAGCGGCACCGGTGCGCCGCCGCGCACCCGGTTCGCGAACGCCTCCAGCTGGTACGTGTACGACGACCGCGTCCCGAGCCGTTCCGTCCGCTCGCCCTCCGGCGTACGCACCACGACCCGGTCGTCCAGGTGCGGCAGGACGAAGTTGGGCGCGCTCGCCTCACCGCGGGTGCCGATGATCCGGCAGCTCATCTCCAGCTCGTCGTACGCCATGTGGCAGCGGGCCGACGCGACGGCCCCGCCCGGGTACTCCAGCTCGGCGTCCAGCCACTCGTCGACGCCGGGGGCCGCCGCGCGCTCCCCGGCCCGCGCGGAGACGAGGCGGGGCGCGCCGCCCGCCCAGGGGCCGAGCATCCGCGCCGCGTGGAGGCTGTAGCAGCCCAGGTCCATCACCGCTCCGCCCGCCAGCGGCAGCGACCAGCGCGGGTCGGCGTCGTCCGGGGCGGGGATGGCGACCCGCGTCTCCACCCGCCGCAGCTCACCGAGTTCACCGCTTTGCAGGATCTCGTGCAGGCGACGGGTGACCGGGTGGAAGAGGTAGTGGAAGCCCTCCATGAAGACGGCCCCGGACTTGGCCGCCGCCTCCCGTACCTCCGCGGCCTCCTCGGCGTTGCTCGCCGACGGCTTCTCGGTCAGGACGTGCTTGCCCGCCGCGAGGGCGGCGAGGTTCCACGGCCCGTGCAGGCCGTTCGCGAGCGGGTTGTAGACGGCCTCGACCCCGGGGTCGGCGGTCAGGTCGGCGTACGAGCCGGCCACCCGCTCCACGCCGTGCGCCGCGGCGAAGGCCTCCGCGCGGGAACGGTCGCGGGCGGCCACCGCGACGAGGCGGTGGCCGGTCGCCCGGGCCGGGTCCACGAGGGAGCGTTCGGTGATGCGTGCCGCGCCCAGTACTCCGATGCGCAGTGGTTCCCGGCCCGGTTCGCTCATGCCTGCCGTACCTCCTCGATCGTCACGGGACGGTGCTCGCCCAGCGACAGTGTGCACGCCTCGGCGATCCAGCCGGCCTCCAGGGCGTCCTCGATCGTGCAGGGGGAGGTGCGGGTGCCGGCCACGACCTCGGTGAACGCGGTGAGTTCGGCGCGGTAGGCCTCGGTGAAACGGTCCATGAAGAAGTCGTGCGGGGTGCCGGCCGGGAAGGTCACGCCGGGCTCGACCGAGCGCAGCGGCAGCTTGTCCTCCAGGCCGACGGCGATGGAGTCCGTGAAGCCGTGGATCTCCATGCGGACGTCGTAACCACGGGCGTTGTGGCGGGAGTTGGACACCACGGCGATCGTGCCGTCGTCCAGGGTGAGGATCGCGCCCGTGGTGTCGGCGTCGCCCGCCTCCTTGATGAAGTCGGCGCCCCGGTTGCCGCCGACCGCGTACACCTCGGTCACCTCGCGGCCGGTCACCCAGCGGATGATGTCGAAGTCGTGCACCGAGCAGTCCCGGAAGATGCCCCCGGACGCGGCGATGTAGGCGGCCGGCGGCGGGGCGGGGTCCAGCGTGGTGGAGCGTACGGTGTGCAGCGTGCCCAGCTCGCCGCTCCGCACGGCGGCCCGCGCGGCGACGAACCCGGCGTCGAAGCGCCGGTTGTAGCCGATCTGGATCGGCACGGCACTGCCCTGGACGGACTTCAGGACCTCGACGCCCTCCCGCATGGTGCGGGCGACGGGCTTCTCGCAGAACACGGGTACGCCCGCTTCCACGGCGGCGCGGATCAGCGCCGGGTGGGCGTCGGTCGCCGCCGCGACGACGATGCCGTCCACCCCGGCGGCCAGCACGGCCTCGGGGGAGTCCGCGACCTCGGCGCCGAACCGCTCGGCGGCGGCCTTGGCGGCGTCCGCGAACGGGTCGGCGACGACGAGCGAGGCGACCGCGTCGAGTCCGGAGAGGGTCTCGGCGTGGAAGGCGCCGATGCGGCCGAGGCCGAGGATTCCGATGCGCATGGGGGACTTGCTCCTTTTGGTGCGGGGTCTGACGAGCGGGTGGGGCTGCGAGGGGAGGAGGGGAGGGTGGAGGGCTACGAGCGGAGGAGGCGTAGGCGGGGGAGGAGAAGGTCAGTCAAGTCCGCCCAGCACGTTCTGGTCCCAGTCGATCACCGAGCCGGTGACCACCCCTGACCGGTCCGACAGGAGGAAGACGACAAAGTCGGCGATTTCGTCCGGCTGGCCCAGTTTGCCCATCGGCAGCCGTGCCGCGGCCTGCTCGCGCCAGTCGTCGTCGGCGCCGTGGAAGGCCTTCTGCGTCGCGTCCTCGCCCTCGGTGGCGGTCCAGCCGATGTTCAGACCGTTGATGCGGACCCGGTCGAAGCGGTGGGCGTGGGCCGCGTTGCGGGTCAGGCCGATCAGTCCGGCCTTCGCGGCGACGTACGGGGCGAGGAACGGCTGCCCGCCGTGCGCCGAGGACGTGATGATGTTGACGACCGTGCCGGGCGCCCCCCGGCCCACCATGTCGGCGACGGCGGCCTGCATGGCGAAGAAGGGCGCCTTGAGGTTGATGGCGATGTGCTGGTCGAACAGCTCGGGCGTGGTGTCGAGGAGCGTGCCCCGCGAGGTCAGCCCCGCCGAGTTCACCAGGCAGTCGACCCGGCCGTACGCCGTGACGACCTGCGTCACGGACGCCTTGGCCTGCTCGGCGTCCGCCAGGTCGGCCCGTACGAACATGGCCTTGCCGCCCGCGGCGGCCAGCTCCGCCGCCAGGGCCTCGCCGGGCTCGGGGCGGCGGCCGGTGACGGCCACCACCGCGCCCTCCCGGACGGCGGCCCGCGCGATGGCGGCGCCCACCCCCTGGCTGCCGCCGTTGACCAGGACGACCTTGTCGTCGAGAAGTCCCATGTTGTGCAGTCCCTTTCAGCTCGTACGGCGCTCGGCGCCGGCCCGCAGTTCGTCCCGCAGCGCCTCGGGTGTCCACGCCTGGTGCACCGCCCGCCGTACCGTGTCCGCCTGCGACGGCGGGGCCAGGCCGGCGACCGGCGGATCGCGGTCCAGGTTGGTGGGGAAGGCGTATCCCTCCGCGCTCGCCGCGATCACGTTGTGCAGCCACTCCTCGTCCGCGCCCTCGGCCCGGCGCTGCAGCAGCACGGGGTACACGGCGTTCGTGACCGCCTCGCGGTCCACCGTCTCCATCGCCCGCCCGAACGCCGAGGACACCTGGAGGAGGTTGGCCGTGCGCCGGATGTCCGTGGAGCGGTTGGTCCCGGCGGCGTGGAACAGCGCCGGGTTGAAGAAGGCGGCGTCGCCCTTGGCCAGCGGCAGCTGGATGTGCCGCTCCTCGAAGTACGCCCGGAACTCGGGCAGGCGCCACGCCAGATATCCCGGCTCGTAGGTCTGCGAGTACGGCAGGTACAGCGTCGGCCCGGACTCGACCGGCATGTCGCAGTGCGCGACCGCGCCCTGCAGGGTGAGCACGGGGGAGAGGCGGTGCACGTGCGCCGGGTAGGCGGCCGCCACCTCGTTGGACAGGAAGCCCAGGTGGTAGTCGCGGTGCGCCGTCTGCGCCGCGCCGCCCGGGTTGACCACGTTCACCTGCGAGGTGACCTGGTAGCCCGGACCCAGCCAGGCGGCCGAGACCAGCGCCAGGAGGTCGTTGGCGTAGTAGTCGGCGAATGCCTCCGGGTCGTACCGGGCCGCCTTCTCCAGGGCGTTCCAGACCCGGTCGTTGGCGCCGGGCGTGGCGAAGTGGTCGCCGGCCGTCGTCCCCGAGGCGTGCTGCTCGGCGATCAGCGCGTCGAAAACGGCGGAGAGCCGGTCGACGACCGCCGCATCCGGGAAGGCGCCCCGGAAGACCACGATGCCGGGCCCGTCGGTGAGAGCGCGGACCAGTTCGGCCTGGACCTCGCGCCGGTCGGCGGCGCGCAGCCGCGCACTGTCGTAGACCAGGACGTCGCGCTCCACCGAGGCGGCGTACGGGTAGTCGGCCAGGTCCGTCGAGCGCTCGACGAGCGACCGCAGATCGGCCAGGTCGCAGTCCTGCTCGGACAGCCAGGCGCGGCGTTGCACGGAGGTGAAGGACATCGTCGTCCTCTCGATGACAGGTATGACTCGGCGCTGTCATTCTTGTCATGACAAACCCCTCGGACAACCGGCAGCGAGCCATCAAAAACCCCTCAAGGAGCCTCAGGTGGGCCATCCCTTCCCGATCCGGGAGATCGCACGTCAGGCGGGCCTGAGCGAGGCCACCGTCGACCGGGTCCTCAACGGGCGGGGCGGCGTGCGCGAGAGCACCGCGCGGGAGGTCCGGCAGGCCATCGCCGACCTCGACCGGCAGCGCACCCAGGTCCGGCTGGTCGGCCGCACCTTCATGATCGACATCGTGATGCAGGCACCGGAGCGGTTCTCCACCGCCGTCCGCGCCGCCCTGGAGGCCGAGCTGCCGTCCCTGCACCCGGCGGTCGTGCGCTCGCGCTTCCACTTCCGCGAGACCGGCCCGATCCAGGAACTCACCAGGACCCTGGACCGGATCGCCCGGCGCGGCTCCCAGGGCGTGGTCCTCAAGGCCCCGGACGTCCCCGAGGTGACCGCGGCCGTCGGCCGGCTCGCAGAGGCGGGCATCCCCGTCGTCACCCTGGTCACCGACCTGCCCGCCACCGCCCGCCTCGCCTGTGTCGGCAGCGACAACCGGGCGGCCGGCGCGACCGCCGCTTACCTCATGGGCCAGTGGCTCGGCGACCGCCCCGCCAACGTGCTCACCAGCCTCAGCAGCGGCTTCTTCCGCAACGAGGAGGAGCGCGAGATGGGCTTCCGCAGCGCCATGCGCACCCTGCACCCGGCCCGCACCCTGGTCGAGATCGCCGAAGGGCAGGGCTTGGACGCCACCCAGTACGACCTCGTCCGGGCCGCGCTGGAACGCGACCCGGAGATCCGGGCGGTCTATTCGATCGGCGGCGGCAACATCGCGACCCTGCGCGCCTTCGACGACCTGGACCGCCCGTGCGCGGTGTTCGTCGCCCACGACCTCGACCACGACAACACCCGGCTGCTGCGCGAGCACCGCCTGTCGGCCGTGCTCCACCACGACCTGCGCCAGGACCTGCGCGAGGCCTGTCACCTCGTGATGCGCGCCCATGGCGCCCTGCCGCCGGCGGGGCCCACACTGCCGTCGGCGATCCAGGTGGTCACGCCGTACAACATGCCGCCCCAGGCGACGGCCGGCTGAACCGGCGGCCTGGGGCGGGCCCTGCGAGGGGGAGTGCCAGTCCTGCGGCGCGGGCGATCGGCCGGCGCGACCCGTCCGGCGCTGCGGTGGCCGCTGATGCCCGCGGCCGGCAGCCAGTGGCTGAGGACGGCACCTGTCAGCGGCGCGAGGGGACGAAGTACAGCGGCACTTCGACGATGAGCGCGGCCACGGCGGCGATGCCAGCGAGGCCGGTCAGGCGCCTGTCGAAGGTCTCGTTCACGGGTTCCCCCGAGTGTCGGTGGGCGGCTCGGCGTCGGCGTGCTCGCCGCCACCTCGATGCCTGCCGTCCCGGGGGCGCGCCGTCTCTGGGCCTGAGCGCCGGATCGGGGGCGGCACCCTACGGTCCCTACAGTCACCCTGCCCGGTGTACGGCCACCCAGGCACCGCTCTCGGCCGACCGCACCATCGCCTCCAGTGCGGCGGCGCTGTGCACGGCGTCCGTGAGCGTGGCCCCGTGCGCGGTGCCCTCGGCGATCGAGCGGAGGAAGCGGCAGGCCTCGATCACCTTGAGGTCGTCGTAGCCCATGGCGTTGGCGGAGCCGGGCTGGAAGGCCTCGTACTCGCCCTCGCCGGGGCCCACGTACACCGTGCTGACCGGCTGGTCCTGGTACCGGTCGCCGCGGCTGACGCCGAGTTCGTTCATCCGGCGGAAGTCCCAGAACACCGCGCCCTTGGTGCCGTGCACCTCGAAGCCGTAGTTGTTCTGCTCGCCGACCGAGACCCGGCAGGCCTCCAGAACCCCGCGCGCGCCGGAGGCGAAGCGCAGCAGGCAGCTCACGTAGTCCTCGTTCTCGACCGGGCCGAGCTCGCCGCCGGACGCACGGAGGTGACCGGCCGTGGCGCCGGTGGGGCGGGCCCGCTCCGGGACGAAGACCGCGGTGTCGGCGGTCAGGGAGGCGATGTCGCCGAGCAGGTGGCGGGCCAGGTCCACGCCGTGCGAGGCCAGGTCGCCCAGCACTCCGCTGCCGCCCCGCTCCCGCTCGTACCGCCAGGTCAACGCCCCCTCGGGATGCGCCGCGTAGTCGCTGAACAGGCGGACGCGGACATGGGTGACGGTGCCGATCGCGCCGCTGCCGATCAGCTGCCGGGCCGACTCGACGGCGGGCGCGTTGCGGTAGTTGAAGCCGACCGCGCCCTGCACGCCGGCGGTCGTCACGGCGTCGGCGACCGCCCGGGCGTCCGCCAGGGTCAGACCGACCGGCTTCTCGATCCAGACGTGCTTGCCGGCCTCGGCCATCGCGACGCCGATCTCCCGGTGCAGGAAGTTCGGCGCGGTGATGCTGACGGCCCGCACCCGCGGATCGTCGGCCACCTCGCGCCAGTCCCGGACGGCCGTGGCGAACCCGAACTGCTCGGCGGCCTCCTCGGCCCGCCCCGGCACCTCGTCGGCGACCGTCACCAGCTCGGGGCGCAGGCCGAGCTTCGGATAGTGGTGCAGCACACGGGCGTACGCCTGGGTGTGCACCCGGCCCATCCAGCCGAATCCGACGACGGCGACACCGAGCGTATCCACCATGAGCCCCTTTTTGGACCGGTCCATGAACTGTCCAAGCCACCCTGAGCAGGCTTTTCCCATGTGTCAACCCCTTTGACAAGGTGGCGTGCCGCATGGAACGGTCCACAGCATGAGACAGCCGACGATCCGGGACGTGGCCGAGAAGGCCGGCGTCTCCAAGTCGCTCGTCTCGCTCGTGATGCGCGGCTCCGACCAGGTCCGCCCGGAGAAGCGGGAGGCCGTACTGCGGGCGGTGCGGGAGCTCGGCTACCGTCCCAACGCCGCCGCGCGCAGCCTCAGCGAACAGCGCACCCGCACCATCGGGGTCCTCCTCAACGACCTGCGCAACCCCTGGTTCGTCGACCTCCTCGACGGCCTGAACCCGCTCCTGCACGAGCACGGCCTGCACATGCTGCTGGGCGACGCCCGCCTCAACCGCCGCACGGGCCAGGACCTCGCCCGGCCCTTCCTGGACCTCCAGGCCGACGGCCTGGTCGTGGTCGGCACCCTGCCCGACCCGGCCGCTCTCGGCACCGTCGCCGAGCGGATACCGGTCGTCGTCGCGGGCGCCCGTGAACCCGTCCCGCCCGGCGTCGACGTGGTCGCGGGCGACGACGAGCACGGCGCCCGGCTGGTCACCGAACACCTCATCGGCCTCGGCCACCGCCGCGTCGCGCACATCGCGGGCTACGGCGCCGTCGGCGAGCTGCGCCGCCGCAGCTTCGAGGCGGCCATGCACGCCCACGGCCTCGCCGACCAGGCGCTCGTCGAGACCGGCGACCTGACGGAGGAGGGCGGCTTCCGGGCCGCCGTACGGCTGCTCGGCCGCCCCGGGCGGCCCACCGCCGTCGTCGCCGTCAACGACATCACCGCCGTCGGCGTACTCTCCGCCGCCGCGGAACTCGGCCTGCGTGTCCCTCACGACCTGTCCGTGACCGGCTACGACGACACGAGCATCTCCCGGCTGCGCCATCTGTGGCTCACCACCGTCGACAACGCCGGCCACGAGGTCGGCCGCCGCGCCGCCCGCTGCCTCCTCGACCGCTTCGACGGGGCCCAGGGAGCGGGGCGGCTCCACCTGGCCACGCCGACGCTGGAGATCCGCGGCACCACGGCCCCGCCGCTCACGGATTGATCGCGTACGCCTTCCGAAGGGTTTCGTGCACCGTCCACGTCGTACGATCGCCCGCGCGCAGTACGGCCATGTCCCCGGGCCCGACCGTCAGCGTCGGGACAGCCGCCGGTACGACGCGTCGTGGCTGCCGGTGACGGCACTCGCCTCCGCCCCCGCACTCGGTACGCCCACCTCCTGCGCGCCCTCGTGGTGGCATCCGAGGCGGCCGCCCCCGTCGTCCGGGTGGCGGCCGCCTCAACGCTCGTAGGGCGTGCGGTCACACCTTGGCCGCGGTGACCTCCGTGGTCTCGGCCGGGCCGTCGGCGGAGGGTGCGGTCTGCGGGGTGCGGTGCCGGGGGATGAAGGTGGCGATGAGGAAGGCGAGGAGGGCCGCCCCGGCGCCGAGGGCCATGACGACCTTGAAGCCGTTCTCCGAGGGGAGGGGGTAGCCGCCGAAGTCGGTGGTCATCTGGGCGAGGATGACGCCGGCGATGGCGCTGGCGAAGGACGTGCCCAGGGAGCGCATGAGGGTGTTGAGGCTGTTGGCGGCGCCGGTCTGGGTGGGGTCGACGGCGCCCATGATGAGGGCGGGCATCGCTCCGTAGGTGAAGCCGATGCCGCCGCCGATGATGCAGTAGACCAGGACGAGGTGCCAGACCTCGGACATGAGGACCGTGTTGAGGCTGTAGCCAAAGGCCACGATCAGCGCGCCGATCATCAGCGTGAGCCTGGGGCCCTTGGCCTTGGTGATGGCCGCGGACACGGCGGACATGGCCATCATGACCAGGCCCTGCGGGGCCAGCACCAGGCCGACGGTGAGCATCGACCTGCCGAGGCCGTAGCCGGTCTGCTCGGGCAGCTGGAGCAGCTGCGGCAGCACCAGGGACATGGCGAACATCGAGAAGCCGAGCGCGACGGAGGCGAGGTTGGTGAACAGCACCTGCGGGCGGGCCGTGGTACGCAGGTCGACCAGCGGGCGGCTGCTGCGCAGCTCGTAGAAGCCCCAGGCGAGCAGGATCGCGACCGAGGCGATGCCGAGGCCGAGCGTGGTGACGGAGGTCCAGCCCCAGTCACCGCCCTTGGAGACGGCCAGCAGCAGGGTGACCAGTCCGGCCGACAGGCCCAGCGCGCCGACCAGGTCGAAGCGTCCGCCGGCCCGCACCTCGGACTCCGGCACGACCAGCAGCACCAGCACGAAGGCGACGGCGCCGAGGCCGGCGGAGGTCCAGAACAGGAGGTGCCAGTCCCACTCGTCGGCGATGAAGGCCGCGGAGGGCAGGCCCAGGGCGCCGCCGACGCCGAGGGACGCGCTCATCATGGCGGTCGACCCGGCGAGCCGTTCGGCGGGCAGGAGGTCGCGCATGATGCTGATGCCGAGCGGGATGACACCGGCGGCCAGGCCCTGCAGGGCGCGTCCGGCGATCATCGGGATGACCGAGTCGCTGAGCGCGCAGACGACGGAGCCGGCGATCAGCAGGACGATGCTGACGAGCAGCATGCGGCGCTTGCCGTACATGTCGCCGAGGCGGCCGACCACGGGGGTGGCGACGGCGGCGGCGAGCAGGGTGGCGGTGACGGCCCAGGCGGTGTTGGACGCCGAGGCGTCGAGGAGCTTGGGCAGTTCGGGGACGATCGGGATGACCAGGGTCTGCATCAGCGCGACGACGATTCCGGCGAAGGCCAGCACCGCCACGACGGCGTTCGACCTCGGCGGCGCGGATGTCCCCGCTGCGGCGGGTCGGGCGAGGGCGTCGGACATGGCAAAGGCCTCCGGTCAGAGCAGGGGGGTTCGATTCACGGTATTGCTTGACTCACTCAAGCTAATCTCAATTGATTGACTTAAGCAAGCGGAAGAGGGCCCCGCCCGCCCGAGAGGAAAACAAGGATGCCCTCCTCCCCCTCCGTCCTGGCCGCCCGCGGCAGCGGACTGGCTCTCCTGGTCGTCGGCCTGTGCTGGCTGGCCGTCCTCTTCGCCCAAGAGCGCCGAGCAGAACCTCGTCGGCGCTCACTGACCAGCGAGCCGCGGGCGAGAGAAAGCACGCCGGCCACGGTGTGAACGCGGCGGCCGGCGTCAGAGGTCGATGACCAGCCCCGGAGTGGCGACGCCCACCGGGCGGACGCAGGCTTCCGCGGCTGCCTTCACGGCCTCCGAAGGGTCCGTGCCCGGCCACAGGTGCGTGAGCAACAGCCGGGCCACGTCCGCCTGTCGGGCGTACTGGCCGGCCAGCCGTGCGGTCAGCAGGTACGGCGCGTCGGTGGGGGAGGGGACCCGGTGGACGTACGTGGCTTCGGACAGGAAGAGATCCGCACCTTCGGCGAGGCGCGGAATGTCGTCGCTGGGACCGGTGTCGCCCGTGTAGACGAGCACGGACTCGGGAGTACGGAGCCGGATGCCGGCATTGGGCACGAAGTGCGGCAACAGCCGGGTGTCGGCCGTGAACGGGCCGATCTCCAGCCGCTCGCCGGGGTGGAACCCGTGCACACGGTAGGCACCGGCGAGCATGCTCGGCTTGTCGAGGGCCAGTACGGCGTCCACGGCGCCGTGGGGCGCGAAGACGGGCAGGGCCTCAGGCGGGGCGTCGCTCAACCCCCGTGCGCGCAGCAGGGGGTTGAGGTCGGCGCAGTGGTCGGGGTGGCCGTGGCTGACCAGGACGGCGTCGATCGAGTCGACCGTGGTGTGCAAAAGCAGCCGAGGCAGCGTGGCGTAACCGGGATCGACGAGCAGCCGGAAGCCCGCGTATTCGACGAGGTAGCCGCTGCACGCCTGGTTGGCGGTGGGCCAGGCGCCGCAGCCGCCGAGAACCGTCAGTCTCATGGCAGAACCCTAACGGCGCCTCCCGTGCCCGGGTCGAACCGCTCCGGCTCGGTCACCTCACCGTCGACCCCACCTCCGCCTGGCCCTTGAGGACCGTCACGCGCTCGTCGCAGTCGACACACGCGCGGTTCGCCGGGCCGTCCGGCACGCACGCCGACACCGTCGACATGCCGGACGTGCTCGAGCGCGCCCTGAAGGCCGTGTCCCGAGGGCGCCACCGCGGTCGCCGACGCCCTCGTCACCCCGCTGAGGGCGCCCCGGAGGCGAACGAATGTCCTCAGGAGCGGACGGCCTCCTGTACGTGGCGGGCGATCAGCGCGTACGTCTCCCGCGCCTTCTCGTCGTCCGAGCCGTCGTACCCGTGGTCCGCCCCGGCCACGTCGTGGTGCCCGACCAGGGACCCCGTCTTCCGCAGCCGGTCGGCATAGCTCACGGCCTCCGCCCGCAGCAGGTCGTACTCGGCCGTGACGACCAGGGCCGGGGCGATGCCTGCCAGATCCGCGGTGTCGGAGGGGTGGGCGGGCGACACCAGCCGATCGGTGCGCAGCCGGACGTCCGGGACGTACGACGTGTCGAAGACGTCGGCCATCCAGGGCCGCAGCATCGGCCGGTCGACGGCGGCGCGCTTGTGCCGGGCACCGGTCGCGAGGTCCAGCGGGGGGTAGTGCAGGACCTGGAGCGCGATCGGGGGACCGCCCTCTTCGAGCGCCTGGCGCGCCACGGCCGCGGCCAGCCCGCCGCCCGCGCTCTGCCCGCCCACGGTGAGGCGGCTGCCGTCCCAGCCGTGTTCGGCACCGTGCTCGGCGACCCAGCGGACGACCTCGTACGCCTGCCTCGGCGGAGCCGGGAACGGGTGTTGCGGGGCGACCACGTAATCCACGTTGATCACCACGACCCCCGCCTGTGCGGCGAGGAAGCGGCACAGCGGGTCGTCCAGCTCCGTGAGCGACATGACGTAACCGCCGCCGTGGAAGTTGACGTGCACCGGCGGCGCCGCCTCGCCGGCCTCTTCAGCCGCGGGCAGGTACACCGTCACCCGGGCCGGGGCGATAGCCGTGGGGATGGTCAACTCCCGTACCGTACGGGGGAATTCGGGGAAGCGGGCGTGCGAGGACGCCGCCGAGCCGCGCCCGCCGGAGCGCCGGTCGGCGAGCAGGGTCATCCGTTGCATCGTCTTGGCGGCGAGGGTGGCCACCGCCGGCCGGGCCAGGAGAGGCATGTGGCTCCGTTCGCTGGGACTGCGGCGGCCCGAGGGAGGGTCTGCGCCTGACGGGCGGCGTGCCGACGCAGGCGACGCCGGTGCCGCCGGTGCCGAATTTACTTGAGTCAGGCAATAAAAGGCTAGGGTGTTGATCTCAGCGCGGGGGGCCCCGGCTGACCCGCACACATGGGGTAGGGTTGATCCGCGTGCTCACACGGTGTCCTCACATGGATGCCTTGGGGGAACGCACCGGGACGTGGCGCAGCTTGGTAGCGCACTTGACTGGGGGTCAAGGGGTCGCAGGTTCAAATCCTGTCGTCCCGACTTTACGAAGTCGCAGGTCAGGGGCCGTTTCAGAGAAGATCTGAAACGGCCCCTCGATCATTCGGGCGGCACACCCGTCGAGTCCTCTCAGGCAACTGTCGTCCCCGCATCGCATCTGATGGGGCGTGACCTGACGACGAGTCCTGGAGCCCTGGCGGCTCCCCGGGTCCGGGACCGCCCGCGGTGGGGCGGAATTCCGTAAAGGGTGGGGGACCGGCCGGTCGCCACGGCACTCATCGCTTCGGCCGTCATCCGGCCCTCCGCTGCCCCGCCTCATGCGAGGCGGGAGGCAGGGAGCCGGCTCAGCGCGCGTGGAGCGCGGCGCGCCCGCGGACACCACCCCTGAGGGGCGTGGTCGCGTCGGGGAGGGCAATCCGCCGGCCGGCCGAGCTGCGCCGCTCTGTCGCGTGGCTGCCTTCGCCAGGGTGTGACCGGGCGCGGAGCCGGCCGAGGGCGCCCAGCGGGCAGGGAACCGGGTGAAGGTTCTCCTGCCCCCATCGCGACGTGTTGCTATGGCCGGCGCAGCGCGGCGTTCAGTATTGCTCGGTCTCGACGAAACCCCCGTCCGCGTCGTCGTCCGCGCCGAGTGCGGCGGCGGTCGGGTCGAATCCGGGCGGGCTGTCCTTGAGTCCCAGGCCCATGCCGGCGAGCTTCGCCTTGACCTCGTCGATGGACTTCGCACCGAAGTTGCGGATGTCCAGGAGGTCGGCCTCGGAGCGGGCGACGAGCTCGCCCACGGAGTGGACGCCCTCGCGCTTGAGGCAGTTGTACGACCGGACGGTGAGGTCGAGGTCCTCGATCGGCAGTACCAGGTCGGCGGCCAGGGCGGCGTCCGTGGGGGACGGGCCCATGTCGATGCCCTCGGCGTCGATGTTGAGCTCGCGCGCCAGGCCGAACAGCTCGACCAGGGT
>NZ_JBVIPA010000086.1:0-15225 GCF_055578365.1 Streptomyces sp. NPDC033131 | reverse complement strand
CCCCCCCCCCCCCCCCCCCCCCCCCCCCCCCCCCCCCCCCCCCCCCCCCCCCCCCCCCCCCCCCCCCCCCCCCCCCCCCCCCCCCCCCCCCCCACGACCGCACGTACGAGATCACCAGGAGAGGAAAGAACACATATGCCGCAGCGCACGCAGGTGGAGCTGAACTTCGAAGAGCGGGGCGAGGGCACGCCGGTTCTCGCGGTGCACGGCTGGCAACCCGACCACCGTCTGATGCTCGGCTGCCTGGAACCTGTTTTCACCCGGCGTCCCGGATACCGGCGCCTTTACCCGGACCTGCCCGCCATGGGTAAATCCCCGGCACCAGCAGCGCAGATCGCGTCCTCGGACGACATGCTCGCGGCCGTAGAAGACTTCCTGGACGACCACATCGGGACCGAGCCCTTCCTGCTCCTGGGTGAGTCCTACGGCGGCTACCTCGCCCGCGCGCTGGCTCGCACCCGCCGCGATCAAGTCCTCGGCCTCGTCCTGATCTGCCCCTCCGCCAGACGCGTGGAGACCGCCGAGAGCCGCCCGGCCGAGCGGCTGGTCCTGCGCCCCGATCCCGGCCTGATCGCCTCCCTCGACGCGCACACCGCCGAGGTCTTCACCTCCATCGCCGTCGTCGAGACACCGGAGACCCTGCGACGGTTCCGCGAGGAGATCCTGACGGGCCTGGACATCGCCGACACCGCCGCCATGGAACGTATCCGCCGGCGCTGGCAGCTCACTCACGAACCCGAGGACGGTGAGCCCTTCACCCGCCCCACGCTGATCCTGGCCGGACGCCAGGATGACAGCGTCGGCTACCTCGACCAGTTCGACCTGCTGACGCACTATCCGCGAGCGACCTATGCGGTCCTCGACTCCGCCGGCCACAACCTTCAAATCGAGCAGCCGGCGGTGTTCGAGACGCTCGTCAGCGAATGGCTCGACCGAATCACCGCCTGAAGATCAGGGCTCTGTCGCGAACGCGTCAACGTTCCCCTGGAAAACCTCACGAGCGAGTGGCTCTCTCCCACCACACGCAGTGACGACCCGGCCCGTCCGGGACGGGCGACGGGCCCGGCGAGCGTCTCGAACAGAGCCCGCAAAGGCGCGGCCCCTCACCCTGCGCCTGGCCCGCGTCAGCGAAGAGACCGCGGGACACACCAGGGCCAGCGGGGTCAGGGCGGCGCATCGACATCGCCATGGCACCGCACCTCAGGCTGGACCACGGATTCGCCCAGTCCACGGCGGACCTGTTCGGTTCCCTGTCCGCGGTGCCCATGCTCCCCGTCGTCATCAACTGCGTGGACCGGCCGCTGGCCACGGCGGGCGCGCACGGCGGAGCTGGGCCGCGCGGTCGGCACCTTCCTGCGCACCCGCCTGCCGGCCGCCGAACGGGTCCTCGTCCTGGGCTCCGGCGGAATCTCCCATGCCCCGCACTCGCTGATTCCCGGTGCCCGGGACCTGACCGAGGGACAAAGGCAGAAGCTGATCACGGACAACCTGGCCCGTGCGGCCTAGGCGATCGACCCGGAATGGGCCGCCTTCCTGGCCGCACTCGCCGGCGACGACTGGCAGACGCCGACCGGGGTGACCGCCGCCGACTGGCCCCCGCCGGCACCGGCGGCGCGGAGGTGCGCACCTGGATCGCCGCGGCCGTCGCCGGAGGGGGACCCCGGCCACGGTGGTCTACCACCCCGTACGGGAGTGGATCACCGGCATGGAGATCGCCGCCGGCGGCCCTCTTCGAGGCGTGAACGGGCACGGGGTGTGGCGGATGCGATGTGCACCCGCCCAACCACCCCAGGAGCTGATCAGCCCTGGGACGCGAGATCGAGGGCGATGTCGGTGATCATGTCCTCCTGACCGCCGACCATCTTGCGGCGTCCGGCCTCGACCAGGATGCTGCGCGTGTCGAGGCCGTGGCGTTCGGCCGCGGTCTCGGCGTGGCGCAGGAAGCTGGAGTACACGCCTGCGTAGCCGAGGCTGAGGGTCTCGCGGTCGACTCGTACCTCGCGGTCCTGGAGCGGTCGTACGAGATCGTCGGCCGCGTCCATGAGGGGGAACAGGTCGCAGCCGTGCTCCCAGCCCATCAGGTCGGCGACCGCGATGAACGCCTCCAGCGGACAGTTGCCCGCGCCCGCGCCCTGGCCGGCGAGGGAGGCGTCGACGCGGGTGACGCCGTTCTCGACGGCGACGACCGTGTTGGCCACACCGAGGGCGAGGTTGTGGTGGGCGTGGATGCCGAGTTCGGTGTCCGGGTCGAGGACGTCGCGGTAGGCGCGGAGGCGGCCCCGCACGCCGTCCATCGTCAACCGGCCGCCGGAGTCTGTGACGTAGACGCAGTGGGCGCCATAGGACTCCATCAGCTTGGCCTGGCGGGCGAGTTCGGCCGGTTCGGCCATGTGGGACATCATCAGGAACCCGGCGACGTCCATGCCCAACTCCCGTGCGGCGGCGATGTGCTGGGCGGAGATGTCGGCCTCGGTGCAGTGCGTGGCGATGCGTACGGAGCGGATGCCGAGGGAGTGCGCCTGCTTGAGGTCGTGGATCGTGCCGATGCCGGGCAGGAGGAGTGTCGTGGGGATCGCCTGGCGTACGGCGACCACGACCGCCTCGATCCACTCCCAGTGGGTGTGGGCGCCGACGCCGTAGGTGACGCTGGAGCCGGACAGGCCGTCGCCGTGGGCGATCTCGATGGCGGCCACGCCGGCCGTGTCCAGGGCGGCGGCGATGGTACGGGCCTGGTCGACGGTGTAGCGGTGCCGGACGGCGTGCATGCCGTCCCGCAGGGTGACGTCCTGGACGTAGAGACGGGTCATCGGGAGGCCACCTCCGTGGCGATGGGGGTCCCCCCGCTCGAGCGAAGCCGAGAGTGGGGGAGGGCGGCCATGCGCTCCGCGGTGCGCAGCGCGGCCGAGGTCATGATGTCGAGGTTTCCGGCGTAGGCAGGGAGGTAGTGGGCAGCTCCCTCGACCTCCAGGAAGACCGAGACCTTGAGGGCCTCGCCCGTGCCCGGGGCGGTGAGGGTGTGCAGCGGGTCGTCCGTCGGTACGCGCTCGAACTGCACCTTCTGCTTGAGCCGGTAGCCGGGTACGTACGCCTGGACGCGGGCGACCATCTCCTCGACCGACGCGGTGACCGCCTCGGTGGCGCAGTCCGGAACCAGACAGTGCACGGTGTCCCGCATGATCAGCGGTGGTTCGGCCGGGTTGAGGATGATGATGGCCTTGCCGCGCGCGGCGCCGCCCACCTTTTCGATGGCCGCGGACGTGGTCTCGGTGAACTCGTCGATGTTGGCCCGGGTGCCCGGTCCGGCCGAGCGCGAGGCGATGGAAGCGACGATCTCGCCGTAGTGGACGGGCGCCACGGCGTTCACCGCGGCGACGACGGGGATGGTGGCCTGGCCGCCGCAGGTCACCATGTTGACGTTGGAGGCGTCCAGGTGGTCGTCGGCGTTGACCGGTGGGACGACGTACGGCCCCAGTGCGGCGGGGGTGAGGTCGACGACCGTCTTCCCGTGCTCACGCAGGACTTGATCGTGGCGTCGGTGGGCGCCCGCGGAGGTGGCGTCGAAGACGATGCTCACGTCCTGGAACTCGTCCATGGCGACCAGGCCGTCGATGCCCTCGTGCGTGGTGGCGACCTTGAGCCGGCGTGCACGGGCAAGACCGTCGGAAGCCGGATCGATGCCCACCATGGCGGCGATCTCCAGGCTCTCCGACAGCCTGAGCAGCTTGATCATGAGGTCGGTGCCGATGTTCCCCGAGCCGATGACGGCCACCTTGGTGCGGGGGGAAGGGGGCGCGGTGGTCACTGGTGCTCTTCCTTCCGGTCGGGAGCGGGGGGTGCGAAGCCGACGCGTACAGAGCCGAGTCCCGAGATGGTCGCTTCGAAGCGGCTCCCGGGAAGGGCGGCGGTCATGGGGCCGAGGGCGCCGGTCAGCACGACATCGCCGGCGCGCAGCGGGTCGCCCATCGCCGCCAGCGTCGACGCGAGCCACACGGCCGCGCTCAGAGGGCTGCCGAGGCAGTCGGCGCCGGTGCCCTGGGAGACCTCCTCGCCGTCGCGGGTGAGCGTCATGCGCGCCGCGCGAAGGTCGACCGAGGTCAGGGGCACCGGGGTGCCGCCGAGGACGAACAGGCCGGAGGAGGCGTTGTCGGCGACCGTGTCGACCAGACTGATGTTCCAGTTCGCGATCCGGCTGTCGACGATCTCCAGAGCCGGGAGGGCGAAGTCCACGGCGCGCAGCACGTCGGCGAGCGTCGTCTCGGCGTGCGGCAGGTCCGAGGCCAGGACGAGCGCGACCTCCGCCTCGATCTTGGGCTGGAGCAGCCGGCCGTGCGGCACGGTCCCACCGTCGGGTACCGCCATGTCGGACAGCAGGGCCCCGAAGTCGGGCTGGTCCACTCCCAGCTGCCGCTGAACGGCCGGTGAGGTCAGACCGATCTTGCGCCCGACGAGACGACGTCCCTGGGCGAGCCTGCGCTCGACGTTGACGCGCTGTACGGCATAGGCGGCGCCGAGGTCTCCGGCGGGCAGCTGGTCGCGTACCGGCGGACACGGTGTGCCGGACTGCTCCGCCTCCCAGAGAGCGTCGGCCGTTTTGTGCGTCTCCGGGGAAGGCGCGTCGGGGGAAGGGGACGGCATGGGCAACCTCCGGGGGTGCGGGTGGAAGTAATCCCTGGATAGACGACACACCGCCGATGCGGCAAAGTTTGTTCCATGTCACGGAACAGTGCGAACGGCACCATGCTGGAGAAGGCAGTCCTCATCCTGGAGTGCTTCAAGCCCAGCGGCGGACCGTTCCGGCTCACGGAACTGGCAGAGCGCGCGGGCCTCGCCAAGAGCACCACGTCCCGGCTGGTCGGCTCCCTGCTGCGTCTCGGCCTGCTGGAGCACAGTGACGAGGGATATCACCTCGGGGGAAAGCTCTTCGAGCTGGGATCGCTCGTACCGCGCCGCCGTGACCTGCGCGAGGCCGCTCTTCCGTTTCTGCAGGATCTGTTCGAGGCGACACACGCCACCGTGCATCTGGGAGTGCGCGAGGGTCACGAGGTCGTCTACGTCGAGCGGATCCACGGCCACGACTCCGTCGCCCTCCCCTCACGCATCGGCGGCAGCCTGCCCCTGAACTGCACCGCCGTGGGCAAGGCTCTGCTGGCCTTCTCGCCTGCCGAACTCACCGACGAGGTGCTCGCGGGCCCGCTGCCCCGGCTGACCCGCTACTCGGTGACCGATCCGGCCAGACTTCGTGTCGCACTTGAGCAGGCCCAGGTGTCGGGCCTCGCCTACGAGGAGCAGGAGGCTGCCGAAGGGGTCGGCTGTATCGCGGCGCCGGTGTTCGGGGCGGGCGGCAGGGCTGTCGCGGCGCTGTCGGTGGCGGTGCCCAGGGCGAGCTTCCACCCGGCGCGACTGGCCCCGGCGGTGCGCACCGCCGCGCTCGGCCTCTCCCGGACGCTGCGGAGCGGCGGTTGAGCACGGCGCCGGCAAGGGGGTTGTGTTCACCGGAAGCCCGCTCTAGCGTTACTGGCATGCTAGTACGCCAGATTTGATGACAGCTGGACCGGCGGGAAACCGACCCGCCGACGAACCCGCGGCCGCTGCGGGCATGGGCATCTCCATTCATCGAGGGACGAGATGATCGACAACGAAGTCTTTGATGCCGACGTTCTGGTCGTCGGCGCCGGCCCCATGGGGGCGACCACAGCTCTGGCACTCGCCACCTACGGCGTGCGTGTCGCGATGGTGTCGCGCTGGCCATGGGTGGCCAACACACCCCGCGCCCACATCACCAACCAGCGCGCGATGGAGGTGCTGCGGGACCTCGGGGTGGAGGAAGAGGTCCTGCGGGTGGCCACCCCCTGGGACCAGATGGGCGACATGCTCTTCGCCACCAGCCTCGCCGGGGACGAGATCGCCCGGCTGCGCGCCTGGGGTACCGGCGACGCGCGCATGGGCGACTACCTCAGCGGCAGTCCGTGTCCCCTGCTCGATGTCGTCCAGCCCCTGCTGGAACCGATACTGGTGCACAACGCCGCCGCCCGAGGAGCCGACCTCCGCTTCAACACGGAGTACCTCGGGCACGAGCAGGACGGCCAGGGCGTCACCTCACGGCTGCAGGACAGGGTCACCGGCCACGAGTACACGTTCAGGACGCGCTATCTGGTGGGCGCCGACGGCGCTCGCTCGCAGATCGCGGAGGAGATAGGGCTGCCCTTCGAGGGCCGCCTGGCCCGCGCCGGCACGGTCTACGTCCAGTTCGAAGCGGACCTCGACCGGTATGTGCGGCACCGGCCGAGCACGCTGCACTGGATCGCGTGCCCGGCGGGCGAGTTCGGTGAGATCGGCATGGCGGTCCTGCGGGCGGTCCGCCCCTGGGACCAGTGGATCGCCGGCTGGGGCTTCGACATGGCCCAGGGTGAGCCGGACCTCTCCCCGGAGGTGCTCATCGGCCGGGTCCGTACCCTGATCGGGGACCCGGACATCGAGCTGACGATCCGGAACGTCTCCACCTGGTACGTCAATCAGCAGCACGCGCTGGACTACGCGAAGGGGCGGGTCTTCTGCGGGGGCGACGCCGTCCACCGGCACCCGCCGAGCAGCGGCCTGGGGTCGAACACCTCCATCCAGGACGCGTTCAACCTCGCCTGGAAGCTCGCCTATGTCGTGCGGGGGCATGCGGCGCCGAGCCTGCTGGAGTCGTACTCGCCCGAGCGGGCCCCGGTCGGCGCGCAGGTCGTGGCCCGTGCCAACCAGTCCCGGCTGGACTACCGGCCGCTTCAGGACTGCTTCAAGGACCCCGGCGCGGAGGACCCCTTCACCGCCGGGATGCGCAGGCTGAAGGACCCCGGACCCGAGGGCGTACGTGTACGTGAGGCGCTCTACCAGGCGCTGGCGCTGAAGCAGACGGAGTTCAGCGCACAAGGAACAGAACTCAACCAGCGCTACGAGTCGTCCGCGGTGGCTCCCGAACCCGATGCCGAACCGGAGGAGTGGAAGCGGGACCCGGGCCTGTTCCTGCAGGCCACCACCCGTCCGGGTGCCAAGATCCCGCACGCCTGGCTGGTGGGACGGGACGGTAGGCGCCTGTCGACGCTGGACGTCACGGGCAAGGGCGAGTTCAGTCTCGTCACCGGCATCGCGGGACAGGCTTGGGCCCGGGCGGCGGCCGAGCTCGCAGCCCCGTATCTGCGCACCGTCGTCATCGGGGAGCCCGGCACCGCCGACCCGTACGGCGAGTGGCACGGCGTCCGCGAACTCACCGAAGCCGGCGCGCTGCTCGTGCGCCCCGACGGATACGTCGCCTGGCGCCACAGCGAGCCGGTCGATGACACCGCGGACGCCCGGAAGCTCCTGGAACAGGCCCTGCACACGGTGCTCGGCTGGGAGACGACCACGATGGAAGAAGTGAACCGATGACCCACGACACGTACACGAGCGTCTGGTCCGACCTCACACAGGTCGAGTTCAGCCAGGGTTTCCTGCAGGCGGGCCCCTACCGCACGCGCTACCTGCACGCGGGCGACGACTCCAAGCCCGTCCTGTTGATGCTGCACGGCATCACCGGGCACGCGGAGGCGTATGTGCGCAACCTGGCCGCCCACGCGGAGCACTTCTCGGTCTGGGCCATCGACTTCATCGGGCACGGCTACTCCGCCAAGCCCGATCACCCGCTGGAGATCAGGCACTACATCGAGCAGGTCAACGCCGTCCTCGACACCATCGGCGTAGAGAAGGCGTACTTCTCGGGAGAGTCGCTCGGCGGCTGGGTCACGGCGGCCTTCGCCGGCCGGCAGCCGGAACGGGTGGAGCGCGTCGTGCTCAACACGATGGGCGGCACCATGGCCAACCCCGCGGTGATGGAACGGCTGTACACGCTGTCGATGGAGGCGGCGAAGGATCCCTCCTGGGAGCGAGTACAGGCGCGTCTGGAGTGGCTGATGGCCGACCCGTCGATGGTCACCGACGACCTCATCCGGACCCGGCAGGCCATCTTCCAGCAGCCCGACTGGATCAAGGCGTGTGAAGCGAACATGGCGCTGCAGAACCTGGAGATCCGCAAGCGGAACATGCTCTCCGACGACGACCTGCGCGCGATCCAGGCCCCCGCCCTCGTGCTGTGGACCACGAAGGATCCCTCCGGTCCGGTCGACGAGGGCCGTCGCATCGCCGACCTGATTCCCCGTGGTCGCCTGGCGGTGATGGAGAACTGCGGCCACTGGCCCCAGTACGAGGACGCGGAGACGTTCAACCGCATTCACCTCGACTTCCTCCTCGACCGCGCCCAGGAAGACTGAGGGGGACCGGACCATGCCTCTCGCACTGCTCTGTATGTCGCACAGTCCGCTGCTGGAGTTCACGCATCCCCCTCAGGAAGTGGCGGAGGACGTGGAGTCCGCCTTCGCCGCGGCGCGAGGGTTCGTGAAGGACTTCGCCCCCGACCTCGTGGTGGTCTTCGGGCCGGACCACTACAACGGCTTCTTCTACGATCTGATGCCGCCGTACTGCATCGGCCTCCAGGCCCGGGGTATCGGTGACTTCGGCACGGCCGAGGGCCCGTTGAACGTCCCGCGGGACACCGCTCACGAACTGGCCCAGGCAGCCCTGGACAGCGGCGTCGACATCGCGGTCTCCCTCCGCATGGAGGTCGATCACGGGATCGTCCAGCCCCTGGAGATCCTGTTCGGGGCGGCCGACAGCGTCCCCGTGGTGCCCGTCTTCATCAACAGCGTCGCGCCGCCCTTCACTCCCGTGGAGCGCGTGCGTGCCCTGGGGCAGGCCCTGGGCTCCCGGCTGGCCCGGAGCGACCAGCGGGTACTCCTCGTCGGATCCGGCGGGCTGTCCCACGACCCGCCGGTGCCCAGGCTCGCCGGTGCGACGCCGGAAGCCGAACAGCGGCTCATCTCCAACCGCAACCCCACGGCGCAGATGAGAGCGGCCCGCCAGCAGCGGGTCATCGACGCGGCCGCGAGTTTCGCGGCCGGTGACACGGAGCTGCGGGACCTGAATCCTGAGTGGGACAACCGGTTCCTCAACCATCTGGCCGCCGCCGAGTTCGACGCGATCGACGCGTACAGCAACGACGGCATCGTCGCCCAGGGCGGCAACTCGGCCCAGGAGATCCGCTCGTGGATCGCCGCCTACGCGGCTCTGTCGGCCGCGGGCCCCTACCGGATGACGTACCGCTACTACCGTCCGATCAAGGAGTACATCGCCGGTTTCTCGGTGACGACGGCTCTCCCCGGCGCCGGGTGAACGAAACCGCGGGACGCAGGTTCCCGTCATCCTCGTGCGGTGACAGGAACCTGCCGGCGACGCTGTGCCAACGCGGCAGATTGTTTCAGAGCTGCTGGGGACGCATGACCGACAGCGTGCCCAGGATGTGCAGTTCCATCTCCCGGCGAGCGGTGCCGCCGTCGCGGTCCCACAACGCCTTCCGGATGGTCTCGTGGTCGTCATGACGAGCGTCGAGCGCGGCGTGCAGAGGGTGATCGGCACCGGAGGTGTTGATCAGGAAGTCGCTGAGATCCCACATACGGTGGCTTATCTCGCCGACCACAGCGGTACCCGCGAGCGCGTGGATGTGGGCGTGGTACTCGCGATTGAGGAGACGATATTGATGCGACCGCGCCACGGGATCGGTTTCGGAAGCAAGGTGTCCGATACGCGCCGAGACAGCGTCAAGTCCGCGTAGCCCGGCCTTCGTGCAACGCGTTGCCGCGAGGCCGGCGATGGTGCCTTCCATGCTGGCGAACAGGGCGAAGAAATCCTGCACTTCCTGCAGCTCGTAGCGGGCCACCTCGCAGCCGACCTGCGGAATGATCGTCACCAGTCCGTCCGCGGACAGCAGGCGCAACGCTTCCATCACCGGCTGCTTGCTCACACCCAGTTCGGCCCCCAGCTCGACTGCGGACAGCCGCTGCCCCGGGCCGTAGCCGCCCTCCAGCAGTCGTTCCTTTATCTGCTCGTAGGCCAGCGATCCGAGGCGCATCGGAGCGCGGCCACGGGCGCCGCGGGCAGGGGTCCGCGCTCCAGTGGTGGCCTCCGACCTGCGGTGACCGCTCTGGGGCTTGGTGTCTTCCCTTGCCATGCGGTGTCCCCCGTGCCTCTCGGTGCGTGTCTGCGACGTTTTCGTTCTAGAACGCTAGCATGCCAGTCCAACGGCAGGCCCGCCGTTTCGAATGTGTGCGGCGTGTGCTCTCAGGTCCCGCACGGCCGCCCGCCGCAAGCGATTTCGGCTCCGGCCCCGCCCCTTCCTCGAATCCCAGCTGCCGTCCACTCACCGACCGGAGGTCGCCATGACCGAGCTAGACCCTTCCCGCACCGCTGTGATCAACGTCCACTGGCAGCGGGACATCATGACGGCCGACGGGGCCTTCGGCCCGTTCTTCGCGGAGCCCGCCGAACGGCGCGGTGTCGTCGCCGTCACCGACAGGCTCAATCGCGCCGCCCGTGACGCCGGCGCCACGGTCGTCTACACCCGTGTGGCGTTCCGGCCTGGGCACGCCGACCTGTTCGTGAACTGCCCGCTCCTCGCCCTCGTCGCCGAGCACAAGGCACTCGAAGACGGCAGCGCAGGCGCCGCGATCATCAAGGAACTCACTCCCGAGCCCGGCGACCTCGTGGTCACCCATCCCCGTCTCACCGGATTCCACGGCACCGACCTCGACGTCCTGCTGCGCGGCAAGGGCATCGACACAGTGCTCTTCACCGGCGTTGCCACGAACATCTCCGTGGAAGGCACCGCACGAGAAGCCGTCAACTACGGCTACCGGACCGTGATCGTCTCCGACGCATGCTCCACGGCCTCCGACGAGGCCCACCAGGCGACGCTCGACTCCTTCGCCCTGCTGGGTGAGGTGAGCACCGCCGACGCCCTGGTGGCGGCCCTGTCGGCCCACCCGCAGTAGCCCCCCCGCCCGCCGCCCGGTCGTCCCACCGCACCCACCGCACCCACCGCACCCCAGCATCCAGGAGACATCACCCATGAACTCCATGCTCACCGCCCGGCTGCACGAGATCGGCGCCGCGATGCAGCTCGACCGGCTGCCCGTCCCCGAGCCACGGCCCACCGACGTACTCGTCGAGGTCAAGGCGTGCAATGTCGTACCGAACCTGGGCAACGTACTCACCACGTACGCCGAGTGGTTCCCCTACCTGCCCCTGCCGAAGCTCCCGGCGGTCTTCGGGCTCGATTCCGCAGGCGTCGTCGCGGAGGTCGGCAGCCTGGTCACCGACGTCAAAGTAGGCGACCGCGTCTACGTCAACCCCGGACTGTCCTGCGGAGCCTGCCGGGCATGTCGTCGCGGAGAGGACCCCAACTGCGACAGCTACACCTTCATGGGCTACTTCTCCTTCGGCGCCGACGGCCAGGACCGGTTCGACGCCTACCCCTACGGCGGGCTGTCCGAATTCCTCACCGCGCCTCAGCGCAACCTCGTCAAGCTGCCCGACAGCGTCACCTTCGAGCAGGGAGCTCGCTTCGGCTACCTGGGAACCGCCTTCTCGGCACTGCGCAAGGCCGGCGCCGGGCCGGGCCGCACCGTGCTCATCGACGGAATCTCCGGAACCCTGGGGCTGGGAGCCTGTCTCATCGCTCTCGGCCTCGGCGTCAGCCGCATTTTGGGCACCGGGCGCAACGCCGCCCTGCTGCAGGATGTGAAGGCCCTGGCACCTGACCGGATCGACGTGCATGCTGCCGGCACCGGATCGCTGAACGACTGGGTACGTGAGCGCACGGACGGCGAGGGAGCAGACATCCTGATCGACAGCCTCGGTCCCGGCAGCCCCGAGGAGTCCTTCGTCGAGGCGCTCTCCTCCCTGGGCCGTGGCGGGGTCGCGGTGAACATCGGAGGCATGATGGGGCGGCCGGCACTCGACCTGTTCGCATTGATGTGCTCGCAGATCAGCGTCATCGGCAGCCTCTGGTTCTCCACCGGGGAGGCCCAGGACATGGCCGACATGGCCGGCAGTGGAGTGCTCGACCTCTCCGTCTTCGAGCACCACACCTTCCCGCTCGAGAAAATCAACAGTGCCCTCGCCGATATGCCGTCCCGGCACGGCGGATTCACGAACTTCATCTGCACGCCCTGAGGACGGTCGCTTCGGCCGTGACGGTCGGTTGACTCGAGAGCTTCCGCTCCACGAGCAGGCCCCGGGGCCGCACCATCGCGGCGAGGGCATGGTGTCCGGCCTGCTCGACGAGCACGACCCGGTCGATCCCCCACCCGGACACACTGCCACTGCCCATTGCGCCGCCAAGGTCGCGGCGCGACGGTCTACGAGGGCGGCCATGGGCTTCGTACCGGGCTGCCTGCATAGCCTCGCTGACCGGATGAGGCTCGGCCACGAGCCAGGTGGATTCTCCGCCGGAGGCCAGCAGCTCGCGGGGCGTCGAGGCGGCCACCGGCACTATCACAGCGACAGAAGTGTCGGTGATCCACTCAATGATCGGCTCTCGGGGCGCCAGGAATCCGGGAAGCTCCATGACGAGCAGACCCCGGAGCCACGCTGAGGTGGGCCGTCGGCCTGTGCGACCAGCCACTCCGGCAACCGGCCTGTCGCCCGCTCACGAACACGCGCCCGGGCCCGTAACAGGGGCCACAGCGACCCGCTGGTGCTCTGCGCAGCCGCTCTTGGCCCCAGTGTCCGCCCGAGGGCCAGCAAGGCGAATACTAGCATTCCAGTAAAGGGCGCGGTGCGGCGAGTCACCGCTGCCTTGGCCCCTGCCATCGCCGACGGAGGTGCCGCCGTGGACTCGGGCCGATGGAACACCGTGGTTGTCCCAAGCTGTCCGCTGCTCTTCGCCGGAGCCGTGGTCGCGGCATCTTGGGCCAAGGAGAACGGCTTCACCGCAGTGGGCGCGATGGCTTTCGGATGCGGGTCAGTCATCGCGAGGCAGGCATTCCTGCGACGGCCGTATAGCTGATCACGGCTGCGTTGCTGCCTGTGTCCGCCCCTGCCAGCGGGGAGCGCTGTCGGATGCCGACGCTCTCGCCCTCCAGACTCCCTGGGCATCCTCACGGCGCGGCATGGGAGTCGTGGTCAAGCGTGTTCGCCGAGGAATTCCAGGGTGAGCTTTTTGAAGACGGCCGTCCTGTTTCCGCCATGGCCGGCGAGCCGCGGCGTGGATGACCTCGAAGCGGCGTTGCGTGCCGCCTCCAGGCAGGCACTCGCGCCGCCGCAAAGCATTCTGGCTTCAACGCAAACAGAAAGTGACGCCGACCACATCGCGGGGCGATACGTTGGGGCCGTGGTTTTCTGAAGCGTGAGCAATCGTCGACGGCACCACTGGGGGAACCGCACATGATCAGGCATGCGGCCACAGGAGAGATGGGAGCGCGAGGCTCGCGGCGGCTGGGAGTAGGCAGCTTGAGCTCCCAGGTTCACGCGGCGATCAAGGAGCGGCTGCTGGAGGGGGCGTACAAACCAGGTCAACGACTTTCCGCGGCCGAACTGGGCACCGAGTTCGGTGTGAGCAAGCAACCCACCATGGAAGCCCTCCGCCTGCTGTCCGCCGACGGACTCGTAACCATCGTGCCGCAGGTCGGCTGCGAGGTGGCGACCTACGAACCGCAAGAGGTCGAGGATTTCTTCGCGCTGTTCGCCAGTATGGAAGGCACCATTTCCGGTCTGGCCGCGAGCCGCCGCACGGAGGCCGGCCTAAGGCAACTGGACGCGATCTCCGGACGCATCGGTGACCTGACGGCCGAGACCGACCCGGCCGCGCGCTCGCACGGGTACCGCGTCCTCAACCGTGATTTCCACGCCCAGATCCATGCTCTGGCGCACTCGGCTGTCGTCGCCGAGGTCAGCCATCGCATGTGGGACCTCAGCGACTTCCTCATTAACACTTCCGGTGCCGTCTTCCCTCTGCACGCCGCACTGGAGGATCGCCACCATGATCACGAAGTCATTCGGCAGGCGCTGCGGGACCAGGATACGGAGGCAGCTCGACAAGAAATGGAGCGCCATATCCTCGGAACCTTGACGATCATGCACTGAGGTCTTTCAGCGTTGCCGCTCCAGGGTGAGGACGGCAGCGGCGATTGAGGTCCTTCGATTCGGTCTGCACCGGGACCTGCGGAAAATCCGCCATGACTTCAGCCGTGCGATGCCACGCTCGACCGGTGCCCGGGCTGCGGAGAGCGCGCGGTTTCCCGGCCGCAGCCGGGGACGGCTCTCGGTCGCCGGGCTGCTGTGCTACCGGCCCGGCCTGCCCGCCCGCCTGTGCTACCGGCTGTGTCGGCACACCGGGCGCAAGGGCGGGCGCCGCTCGCTCGGCGAGGGCGACTACGTCCGCCTGCTCGAGGGCGCCCACCAGTTACTGAAGGCCCCGCTGATCGTGGTGTGGGATCGGCTGAGCACCCACATCTCCAAGGCACTCGTGGCCGGCCGGGAATGGCTGACGGTGGTCCTGCTGCCCGGCTACGTGCCCGAACTCAACCCAGTGGAAGGCCTGCGGGCGCACATCAAGCGGAGTCTGGCCAACCTGGCTGCCCGAACTTTCAGAGGTCGTTTTCTCCCGTTGTTTCATCTCGGTATGCGGATTTGATCCGGTGATGTCGGGTCGCGCCAAGAGACAGTGTTCTCTACTACAGCAACGGCCAAAACTCGCGCGGCCGCAGCATCCCGCGGCCGGGGACTGCGGGGCGAAAGCAACCGCCCCGGGCACGCCCGCCGAAGAGATCCTCCTGCAACCTCGATCCGTGCGGCGTCCACGACCGGGTCCTTGCGCTGCCAGCACACGGTATGACCTGAGCATCGGCGTTCAGCGTCACGGCGGGTGGGGCCGGGCCGTGATGGTCATCTGCTCAGCGGTGCTGGTCGCGGCTGCTGTGGTGCTCGCCGTTGCGGACCGGCTCGCTTGAGACGGGTGGCCTGGCCAAGACGGACGGCCCGACGGCGGCGGCAGCCGGGTCAGGTGCGGGGGTGTGCCTGCGTGACCAGCTGGCCCAGGCGATCGCCTCGCTCCGCTCACACCAGGGACCAGTCAGAGGGGGGCCGGCTGCTCCCGCGCGGGGTGAATCGGATGAGCTGGGGGGCCGACTGGCGCCGACGGGGGAGGCGGCGCCAGGCGACGATCAGGGGGAGGCCGTGGTGGTCGCCTCCGCAGCAGGCGCGGTGATCCGACGGAGCTCCGCGGTCCAGCCGTTCGTACAGTGCCCGCAGCGTACGGGCCCGGTCCCTGACCCGCTGTCAGTGACTCAGGCTGCTGGCAGCTTCGCGGCGCCAATT
>NZ_JBVIPA010000085.1:7998-15969 GCF_055578365.1 Streptomyces sp. NPDC033131 | reverse complement strand
GTCGCAATCCACACCGAACCCGAAAGGCCCTCACCCGTTCAAGATCCCCCAGCCGAGATCTGACTCACCTGTCCACAACCTCCCGAGACAGAACATCTAGGGCAGCACCTTGCACGCCTTCCACCACCCGCCGGTCGACCACCCCACGGTCCCCGGCGTCGGCTACCACCCACAGCACGCGCAGCGAGCCTGGCGCGACGTCGTCGACCTGCTTGCCGAGTGCCTGCCCGTGACGGAAGATCCGCGGGCATGACCCAGGCCAACAGCCTGCCGCCAGGCTCGGTCCGCATTGGGCACTCACAGGTCAGGGATCGGTCCGAACGCCCCCAGCGGCAGGTGCGGCTCGATCAACTCCCACTCGGCATCGGTCAGGTCACCACGATTCACGCGACCGGTCTACCGCAGCCAGCACCCTCCTGGAGCGGGAATGACCGATCCCGTGATCTCAACTCAGAACACTCCCTAGGCACCGTGCGCGGCGAAGAGTTGGCGGGTCCTGCTCCACTTCTTGAGCGGGACCCGCCCTGTGGCGGCTGGAGTTCAGACAGCGGCCGGGGCCGCGTGGGACTGGGTGGGCACGAAGGCTCCGTCGGCCAGGGCGGCGAGGTGGCGCTCGGCGTCCAGGGCGGCGGCCGCACCGGTGCCGGCGGCGGTGATGGCCTGGCGGTAGGTGTGGTCGACGACGTCTCCGGCGGCGAAGACGCCGGGCAGGCTTGTGCGGGTGGTGGGGGAGGCCACCGTGATGTAGCCCTCGGTGTCCAGGTGGAGCTGGCCGTTGAAGAGTTCGGTACGCGGGTCGTGGCCGATGGCGATGAACAGGCCCGTCACGTCCAGGTCGCGGGTGGCGCCGGTGTGGACGTCGCGCAAGGCGACGCCGGAGAGCATGCCGCCCTCTTCCTTGATCTCGGCGAGCTCGCTGTCGAAGGCGAAGGAGATCTTGTCGTCGGCGAAGGCCCGGTTCTGCATGACCTTGGAGGCGCGCAGGGTGGAGCGGCGGTGGACGACGGTCACGGACTTGGCGAAGCGGGTGAGGAACGTTGCTTCCTCCATGGCGGTGTCGCCGCCGCCGACCACGACGATGTCCCGGTCACGGAAGAAGAACCCGTCACAGGTCGCACACCAGGACACCCCGCGCCCGGACAGTTCCTCTTCGTGCGGCAGGCCGAGCTTGCGGTAGCCGGAGCCGGTCGCCACGATCACCGTCTTCGCGCGGTGCACCGTTCCGGCCGAGTCGGTCAGCAGCTTGACGTCGCCGGTGAGGTCGACGGCCGTGATGTCGTCGTCGATCATTTCGGCGCCGAACTTCTCGGCCTGGGCCCGCATGTTGGCCATCAGGTCCGGGCCATCGACTCCCTCGGGAAAGCCGGGGAAGTTCTCGACCTCGGTCGTGGTGGTCAGCGAACCGCCGACGAAGATGCTGCTGCCGAAGAGGACCGGCCTGAGCTGAGCGCGGGCGGTGTAGAGGGCGGCGGTGTAGCCGGCCGGACCGGAGCCGATGATGACGACGTCCCGCACACCGTCGGCGGTCGTACCGCTCACGCCGCTCATGCCTCCTGCTTGGCGTCGATCTCGGCGATCAGGGCCTCGATGCGGGTCTTGATCTCATCACGGATGGGGCGCACCGACTCGACGCCCTTGCCCGCCGGGTCCTCGAGGGCCCAGTCGAGGTACTTCTTGCCGGGGAAGATGGGGCAGGCGTCGCCGCAGCCCATGGTGATGACGTAGTCGGATGCCTGGACAGCCTCGGTGGTGAGGATCTTCGGCTTGGCGCCGGCGATGTCGACGCCGACCTCGCTCATCGCCTCGACGGCGGCCGGGTTGACCTGATCGCCCGGGATCGAGCCTGCGGAGCGGACCTCGATCCGGTCGCCCGCGAGGTGGGTGAGGAATCCGGCGGCCATCTGCGAGCGGCCCGCGTTGTGGACACAGACGAAGAGCACGGAGGCGAGCGGGGCGGTGGACATGGGTTCTTCCTTCACGAAGGGACCAGCGGGTGGTTCAGGCGGGCAGGGAGGACAGCAGTTCGGTGATGTGGGCGTCGATCGCGTCCCGGATGTCACGCACGGCGGCAAGCGGGGCGCCGTCGGGGTCGGCGACGGGCCGGTCCAGGTAGTGGCGGCCGGGCACGATCGGGCAGGCGTCGCCGCAGCCCATGGTCATGACGAGGTCGGCGGCCTGGACGACTTCGTCGGTCAGCGGCTTCGGGTACGCCCCGGCGGCGTCGACGCCGGCCTCGGTGAGGACCTGCCCGATGAACGGCTCCACCTCAGGCGGGGGGTGTGTGCCGGCCGAGGAGACGGTGACCCGGCCTGCGGCGCGGTGCGTGAGGAGGGCGGCGGCGGGCTTGGAGCGGCCCGCGTTGTGGCTGCAGACGAACAGCACACGCGGCAGCCCGCTGCCGGGGCGGCCCTGGACGTGGGTGAGAGCGTCCAGGCGTTCTGCGGTGAAGCGTTCGGCCAGCACGACCAGGTGCGTGCGCACTTGCGCGGTGGCGGCCAGCAGGCTGTAGGAGTCGGTGAGCAGCGCCTGGACGGTCTCGGCGGAGAAGCGGCCGGCGTGCCGGGTGGCGAGGCGGGCGACTCCGGCGGCCAGGCGCTGGTCGGGCAGGAGGGGTAGGGAGGAGGCGGACACGGGAACTCCTTCGACGCGCCCAACAAGTCATCTCGCGCTGGTATCAGCGCGAGGTGATGTGACAGTATCAGGGGATGCTGACTTCAGTCGATCCTGATGTGATCCGGGTATTGGGCGATCCGCTCCGCCTGAAAATCGTGACTCTGCTGGCGCGCGAGACGCTCTGCATGACGCACCTGGTCGAGGAGACCGGAGCCAAGCAGACCAACCTGTCCAACCACATGAAGGTGCTGCGCGAGGCCGGGCTGGTGGAGACCGAGCCGTGCGGCCGGTTCACCTACTTCAAGCTCAAGCCCGACGTCCTGGCCGGGCTGTCCGAGCAGTTCGCCGCGCTGGCCGCCTCCGCCCGTACCGGTGCCGAGAACAAGAGGGCTTGCCCATGACCCCCGCCGAAGCCACCCCGACCGCGGAATCCGCGAGACCCGCCGCCGAACCCGGCTCCGTCGCGCCCGCGCCCGGCGCCACTCCGCCGCGCAGGCCCCTGGTCGCCCGGGCCGCCGCCGAACTCATAGGCACGGCGCTGCTGGTAGCGGTCGTGGTCGGCTCCGGCATCCAGGCCACCGAACTGACCAAGGACGTCGGCCTGCAGCTGCTGGCCAACTCCCTCGCCACCGTTTTCGGCCTCGGCATCCTCATCCTGCTGCTCGGCCCGGTCTCCGGCGCCCACTTCAACCCGGTCGTCACCCTGGCCGAGTGGTGGACGGCGCGCCGCGGGGGAGCCGGGGTCACCCTGCGCGAGGTGGCGGTGTACGTGCCCGCGCAGATCGTCGGCGCGATCGCGGGCGCGATCCTGGCGGATGCCATGTTCGGCAAGCCGCTGGTGGAGTGGTCCACGCACGACCGCTCCGCAGGCCATCTGCTGCTGGGCGAGGTCGTCGCCACGGCCGGTCTGATCCTGCTGATCTTCGGTCTGGCCCGAGCCGACCGACTGCAGTTCGCACCCGTGGCCGTCGCCTCCTACATCGGCGCCGCGTACTGGTTCACCTCGTCGACGTCCTTCGCCAACCCGGCGGTGACCATCGGCCGCGCCTTCACCGACACCTTCGCGGGCATCGCGCCCGGCTCGGTCCTGGGCTTCATCGGCATGCAGATCATCGGCGGCGTAGTCGGACTGGCCCTGGTGGCCCTCATCTTCATGCCCGGGCGACCGGCCGAATGACCAACGGGACGCAGGTGGTGGTGATCGGCGGCGGCCAGGCGGGACTCGCCGCCGGCTACCACCTGCGCCGCCTCGGCCTGGACTTCGTCGTCCTCGACGCCCAGTCCACGCCGGGCGGCGCCTGGCAGCACACCTGGGACTCCCTGCACCTGTTCTCCCCGGCCGCCTACTCCTCCCTGCCCGGCCGCCTCATGCCGCCCCAGCCCGGCGAGACCTTCCCGGGCGCCGGGCACGTGGTGGCCTACCTCGCCGACTACGAAAAGCGCTACGAGCTGCCGGTACAGCGCGGCGTCCGGGCTGAGGCCGTACACCGGGACGGCCGGTTTCTGCGTGTCGAGACCGACTGCGGTACTTGGCGGGCGCTGGCGGTCATCAGCGCCACCGGGACCTGGTCGCGGCCCTTCCTGCCCGCCGTCCCCGGCGCCAGGGCGTTCACCGGCCGCCAGCTGCACACCACCGGCTACCGCCGCCCGGCCGGCTTGGCCGGCCGGCGCGTCGTCGTGGTCGGCGGCGGCAACTCCGGCGCGCAGATCGCCGCCGACCTCGCCCTCAACGGGGTGGAGCCGACCTGGGTCACGCAGCGCCCGCCGCGCTACCTCGCCGACGACATCGACGGCCGGGTGCTGTTCGGCGTCGCCACCGCCCGCCGCCGCGCCCTGGACGCGGGCCGCATCGACACCGGCGGCGTTGCCTCCCTCGGGGACATCGTCGCCGTCCCTCCCGTACGCGCCGCCCGCGATGCCGGGCTGCTCGAGCCGCGGCAGATGTTCACCCGGCTCACGGATAGGGGCATCGAATGGGCAGACGGCTCACATGCTGACGCGGACGCCATCATCTGGTGCACCGGCTTCCGCCCGGCGCTGTCCCACCTGAACCCGCTGGGCCTGCGGCAGGCACGGGGCCACATCCCGACCGAGGGCACGCGCGCCGTGCACGAGCCGCGCCTGCATCTGCTCGGCTACGGCGACTGGACCGGACCGGCCTCCGCCACGCTGATCGGGGTGGGCCGCCCCGCACGCGACGCGGCACGCCAGATCACCGAACCGCTGTAGGTCCGCGCCCCGCGCCCGGACGTCAGGCGGCGGCCGCCGTGGTCAGCAGCTTGCCCATGGCGGCGAGCACGGACGGCTCGACGCGGTAGTAGACCCAGGTGCCGCGCCGCTCGGAGGTGAGCAGGCCGGCCTCCTTGAGCTTCTTCAGGTGGTGGGAGACGGTCGGCTGGGAGACGCCGACGTCGGAGATGTCGCACACGCACGCCTCGCCGCCCTCGTGCGAGGCGACCGCGGAGAACAGGCGCAGCCGGACGGGGTCACCGAGCGCCTTGAACATCCGGGCGGCCGTCTCCGCCTCCTGGGCGGTGAACGGACGCTCGGTGAGCGGCGGGCAGCACGGCGCCGCACTGGCGTCGGCGGGCTCGAACAGCGGCAGCACCTTGGCATTCGACATATGTCTATGTTGACATATGTCGAACCAGCGGGGAGGGTCGCCTGCCTCAGCGGCGCGCGAGTGCGGCGGCCAGGTGCCGGGCGGCTCGGACGGCGTCCCGGCCGGCCCCGCCCAAGGAGTTGGAGGACAGGCTGCGCTGCCACTCCAGTCCCACGAAGGCCAGGCCCGGGTGGATGCTGGAGGCTCCGTCGCGGTGCCGGGGGTGGCCGGAGCCGTCCAGGGCGCCGGTGAGGCCGGCGAGGTAGGGCAGGTCGGGCCGGTAGCCGGTGGCCAGCAGGATCGTGTCCACCTTCTCCAGGCTTCCGTCGGCCCAGGTGACCTTGTCGCCCTCGATGGCGCTGAACAACTCCCGCCGGTCGGGGGCGCCGTGGGTGAGCGCGGAGCGGTAGCGGCGGTCGTCGATGACCAGCTGGGTCGGCGGGGTGCGCAGGAGGTGCCCGAGCGGGGCGGTGTCCAGCCTGGTGTGTTCGAACCAGAAGTGCAGGTCCGTCCGAGAACGTGCTGCCGGGCGAAGTTCACGGGGCTTCGGCTGGCCAGCGTCCCCCGGGCCACGGCGGCGAGTTCGGCCGCGATCTGCACCGCGGAGTTCCCTGCCCCGACCACGATCACTCGCTGCCCGGCGAACGGCTCCGGGCTGCGGTATCCGGCGGCGTGCAGGACCCGGCTGGTGAACCCCTGCAGACCCGGCAGGACTGGGCGGTAGGGGCGGCCGAAGGTGCCGGACGCCGCCACGACGGCGCGCGCCGACAGCCGCTCACCGCCCTGCACCTCTGCTTCGAACCCGCCGTCGCTTCGGCGAAGGCCGGTGACGCGGCGGCCGGTGCGGATGTCCGCGGCCAGGCGGGCTGCGTAGGCGCTCAGGTAGGCGACGACCTCGTCGCGGTGCGGGTAGCGGTCCGGTCGGCGCCGGGGAACGGCATCCCGGGCAGGGAGCTGTACCGGGCGGGCGAGAAGAGGGTGAGGCTGTCGTAGTAGTGCGGCCACGATCCGGCCGCACGGTCGGACGCCTCCAGGGCCGCGGGCTGCACGTCCTCCCTCAGGAGGGCGTGGGCCGTGGCCAGCCCCGACTGTCCGCCGCCGATCACCATGATGTCGACGTGCTCCATGCAAGACCCCATGAATTCGATGCATGTCTATGTTGACGCACGTCGAATCAGGTGTAATGCTGGCCGCGCAAGCCATCGACAGACGTCGAAACACGCAAGGAGTCGCCGTGAACGCGCCCGCCCCTACCGAGCTGCCCGTCGTCGTGATCGGAGCCGGACCGGCCGGTCTGGCCGCCGCCGCCCACCTGACCGAACACGGCATGGAGCCCCTGGTCCTGGAGGCCGGAGCAGGGGCCGGCGCCGCGGTGCGCGAGTGGTCCCACGTGCGCCTGTTCTCGACCTGGGGTGAGCTCACCGACCCGGCTACGGAGAAGCTGCTCGCCCCGACCGGCTGGACCAAGCCGGACGCGACCACGTATCCCACCGGCGGGGACTGGGCCGAGCAGTACCTCCAGCCGCTGGCCGACGTCCTCGGAGAGCGGGTGCGTTTCGGTGCCACCGTCACCGGTGTCTCCCGGGCCGGACGCGACCGGATCGTCGACGCCGACCGCGAGAGTCAGCCCTTCGTCGTCCACGTCACCTATGCCGACGCCCGGGAGGAGCGCCTGTTCGCCCGCGCGGTGATCGACGCCTCCGGCACCTGGACCACCCCGAGTCCGGCCGGCGCCAGCGGCCTGCCCGCGCTCGGCGAGCGCGCGGCCGCAGACCGCATCACCTACCGCGTGCCCGACCTCAAGGACCCGGCCGTCCGGGCCCGGTACGCGGGCAAGCGCACCGCCGTCATCGGCTCCGGCGCCTCCGCCTTCACCGCGCTGGCCACCCTCGCCGACGTCGCCCAGGACGAGCCGGGCACCCGCGCGGTGTGGATCCTGCGCCGGGGCCTGTCCGGTTCCACCTTCGGCGGCGGCGAAGCCGACCAGCTGCCCGCCCGCGGCGCCCTCGGGCTCGCGGCGAAGACGGCTGTCGACAACGGCTACGCGGACGCGGTCACCGGATTCCGCACCGAAGAGATCGAGCGGGCGGACGAGGGCCGCCTGGTGCTGGCCGGTGAGGACGGCCGCCGCCTCGACCCGGTGGACGAGCTCATCGTGCTGACCGGCCTGCGCCCCGACCTGTCCTTCCTGTCCGAACTCCGCCTCGGCCTGGACGCGCGCCTCCAGGCACCCACTGAACTGGCGCCGCTGATCGACCCCAACCAGCACTCCTGCGGCACCGTCTACCCGCACGGCCACCGCGAGCTGTCCCACCCCGAACCCGGCGTCTACCTGGTCGGCATGAAGTCCTACGGCCGCGCCCCCACCTTCCTCGCCATGACCGGCTACGAGCAGGTCCGCTCCGTCACCGCAGCGATCGCCGGCGACCTCGAGTCCGCCGACCGCGTCGAACTCACCCTCCCCGAGACCGGAGTGTGCGGCGGCGCCGGCCTGTTCGACGACCCGGCAGCCCGGCAGGCCGACGGCGGCGGCTGCTGCGCCCCGGCGCCCGCGCTCGTACAGATCGGCGTCGGCGCGCCCGCCGCCACGGTGACCGAGGAAGCGCCGGCGGGCGGCTGCTGCGGCTCGTGACCGACCTCAACACCCCCAAGCGGGGGGGGGGGGGGGGGAAAGGGGGGGGGGGGGGGGGGAGGGCCGCCCCCCCCCCCCCCTTTGTTCTTCAAACACCACGACGGGGAAGCCCCTCCCCCCTCCT
>NZ_JBVIPA010000085.1:0-7988 GCF_055578365.1 Streptomyces sp. NPDC033131 | reverse complement strand
AGAAAGAAAGAAAAAGAAAAAAAAAGAAGAGGGTTTAGACCCCCCCCCCCCCACTGTGGGGGAGGGTGCCCCCCTTTTTCCCGAAACGGGACCCCCCCCCCCCCCCCCCCCACCCCCCCCGGCCCACCCCCCCCCCCCCCCCCCCCCCCCCCCCCCCCCCCCCCCGCCGCCCTGCCCGCTCTGTGCGTCACGCAGATCACGAGCTGGGGCATCGTCTACTACGCGTTCCCGGTGTTGAACCCGCAGATCACCTCCGCTACAGGATGGCCGGCCGGAGCGACGATGGCCGCCTTCTCGCTCGGCTTGGTCGTCTCCGCACTCGCCGGAATCCGCGTGGGCCGGATCCTGGACCACCGTGGCCCGCGCGCGGTCATGACCGCTGGCTCCGCTCTCGGCACCGTGAGCCTGCTGATCGTGGCCGCCGCCCCGAACCTGCTGCTGTTCTTCACCGGTTGGGCACTCGCCGGCCTCGCGATGGCCGCGACCTTCTACCAACCCGCCTTCGCCGCACTGACCCGCTGGTGGGCCCCGGACCACATCCGCGCGCTGACCATCGTCACCCTCGCAGGCGGCCTCGCCTCCACCGTCTTCGCGCCTCTGACCGCCCTGCTCGCCGGCCACCTGTCCTGGCGCGCCACCTACCTCGTGCTCGCCGCAATCCTCGCCGCCATCACGGTTCCTGCCCATGCCCTGGCGCTGAACGCTCCTTGGCCAAAGGCCACGCCCTCGCCGCAGTACACCCATGTCCAAGCCGCAGCGGTGGCACGCAGCCGGCCCTTCTGGATGCTCGCGGCAGTGTTCACCCTGTCAGCGTTCGCCATGTACGCCGTCGTCGTCGCCCTGGTGTCGCTCCTGCTCGAACGCGGCTACTCCACCGCGCAGGCCGCGTGGGTACTCGGCATCGGCGGAGCCGGACAGACCCTCGGCCGCACCCTGTACGCCACCCTCGCCCGCCGCACCACCGCCACGGCCCGCACGACGAGTCTCATCGCCCTCGGTGGATTGACCACCGCGGCCTTCGCCGCCGTCCCTGGCCCGTACGCCCTGCTCATCGCCGTGTCGGTCATGGCCGGCACGGTCCGCGGCAACCTCACCCTCCTCCAGGCCACCGCCATCACCGACCGCTGGGGCACCACCCACTACGGCCGCCTCTCCGGACTCCTCGCCGCACCCGCCCACACAGCGGCAGCACTCGCGCCGTTCGCCGGCGCTGCCCTGGCCGTCCCTCTCGGCGGCTACGGACCGCTGTTCTTCCTCCTGGCCACCATCTCCGTCGCCGCCGCGCTCATCGCACCATGGACAGCTACCGACGCCGTACGCCACCGATTCCCCCGGCCCTGACAACCACAGCATCCCGTCACTCCGCAGAGTAACCGCGGATGTGGAACGCCGCTGGTTCCGGCGGTCCTGGCCGCGCAAGACGCTCCGGCCTTCTTCTCCTCGACTGCCGACCCCGACGGGGACTTCGACGGCGCCACGGAGGACCCAAAGGTCGTCACCACGGCGTGGGAGGCGTGGCGGACCGAGGTGGCCTTCGCCGAACGGTTCGTCACCGAGGCCTCTGACCTCGACGTCGTCAGACTGGCGGTGTCCGCAGGCGTGCGTTCAGGCAGCGCGCGTGGTGAGGATCGCGGCGCCGCCGGCGGGCAGTCGGTAGCGGTACGTCGTGGCGCCCCACGGGACGTCGAATGTGGCAGGTCCGCTGCCGGAGTTGTACGTCACCTGCAGCTTGGTGCCGTCGGGAAGGGTCGCGTTCTTGCGCTGGAGGCCGGCGCTCGTGGCCGGGGGCGATGTGGTCTTGCCGTCGGAGGCGAAGACGGAGACGTGGATGGACCACCAGCTGCCGGAGCTTGCCTTGTTGACCACGCGAATGTAGCGGGCGGTGGTGGTGGGCAGCAGGATGCGGCTCATGGTATTGCCGGGGCCGGTGGCGATCGGCTTGCCCCAGCTGGTGCCGTTGTCGGAGGCGTAGACCTCGTACTGGCTGGCGGACGAAGTCGCCGGACGAGGCGCTCGTGTCCAGGACGAGCTGGTCGAAGGTCTGGGTCGAGCCGAGGTCGACCTGGAACCAGTCTCCCGGTTGCATGCCGTGTCCCAGGCTCCACCGGGTGGTCGCGTCGCCGTCGATGGCCTTGGACGGCGGGTCGTCCGAGCTGCTCGCGGATGCCGATGCCTGCCGCCGTCGCGGGGCAGGGCTGTCTCACCTGTGGGCGGGGTGAGGGAGGCGCCGGTGGGCAGGGTGTAGCCGAGCCACTGGTCGCCGATGCGTACCTGGGGTTGCTGGGCGAGGAGGCTGCTGTCGTAGGTGATCAGGGCCTGGCTGCCGTCGGGGTTGCTGAAGGGGATGTCGACGGAGCCGATGGCGGCCGGGTCGGTGCTGCCGTGCCGGGTGCCGGTCCAGGTGAAGGTCGCCGCTGCTCCCGCGGCCAGGGTGTAGGTGAAGAGGCGGTCGACCCAGCCGACGTTGAAGGTGCGTGCCGTGCTGCCGGAGTTGTAGTGACCAGCGCGGTGGAGCCGTCGGGGTTGGTGAAGGCGACGTCCTCGACGTTGCCCTTGCCGAAGGTGTTGGAGGCGACCCGGCGGGCGCCGGGCTGGACGAACTTGCCGGCCTGCGCGAGGCCCCAGTAGTCGGCCGTCGGTGAGTAGCTCCACGTGCCGTTGGTGTTCGGGGAGACGGTCACCACGGGGCGGCAGCCCTGGCAGCCGTTGTTGGTGGGACCGCTTGAGCCGTCCAGGGCGAGGTTCCAGCGAGAAAGTCGCAAATGGTTCACGCCGCGTCTGCGCCCAGCCGGCAGGAGGTCGAGACGCGTCGCTAACTGGGGAAAGGCAGACGACCGCTTTCTCGGCAGGCGAATTCGTCGACTGCTTGACGGTACTGCCGAACAGCTTCGAATTAACTCTTGGATGGGCGGCGGAGACTTACGCTCGCAGCCGCTATCCGGATGTGTCAACGGTGTGTAACGCGAGGGAAGTCGCTCACCGCGACGCAAACCACGAAGTCGTATGCGCTCACGGATGCCATGCAGGGCAATGCTGTGACATGGGTCACCATTCCTCGCTCTGGCCCGGCCCTGACCTGCGCGTATGGTTCCGAAGGTGAGTGACGCCAGCGGAATTGAAATAGCCACCGATGTGCCACGACAGGTTCCGCTACGGCGCAACAGGAGCTTTCGAATGCTGTGGATCGGGCAGTTGCTGTCCGATACCGGCACACAGATCAGTGGGATCGCCTACCCGCTGCTCATCCTGGCCCTGACCCATTCGGCGGTGCTCGCCGGGATCGCCGGCACGGTGCGGGCCATTACCGTGCTGTGCGTGCAACTGCCCGCTGGGGCGCTTTCGGACCGGTTCGACCGACGACTGACGATGATCATCTGCGACATCACGCGAGCGGTGCTGCTGGCACTGCTCGGCATTCTGATCGCACTGGATGCCGCGCCCTGGCAGGTGGTCCTCGCCGTGAGCCTGATCGAGGGAGCTGCCGGTGCCGTCTTCGATCCGTCCGCCGCCGCCGCGCTGCCGGGAATCGTGCCGGACGAGCAGCTGGAGCAGGCGTGGGCCGCCAGCGAAGGCCGGACCTACGGTGCCAGCCTGGCCGGCCCGGCGCTCGGCGGAATGCTGTTCGGAGTAGGCCGTGCCGTCCCCTTCCTGGCCGACGCGATCTCCTTCGCGGTGTCGTTCGGCACGGTGAGCCGGATCCGCGGGAAGTTCCGGCCGGAGAAGGCGGCCGTGCGCAAGTCGTTGTGGCGCGAGGTGACCGATGGCCTGCAACTGGTCTGGCAGGTACCGATTCTGCGCGCGGCGGTGATCCAGACGCCCCTGGTGAACTTCGCCTTCAGCGGCGTGATCTTCAGCATCACCCTCGCGATGCAGCAGCACGGGACATCCACCGCGGTGATCGGTTTCGTGCAGGCAGGCATCGCGGCCGGCGGGCTGCTCGGCGCCGTGGTCGCCCCCCGACTCCAGGGGCGCGTGCGTCTGGCAACCCTGACCGCCACGATCACCCTGGCCGCCGCCCTGCTGTTCGGTGCTGCGGCCTTGTTCATCCCGTCACCGCTGGTGGCGACGCCGGTCGCGCTGGCACTGCTGCTCGCGCCGGCCGCGAACGGGGCGTTCGTCGCCGTGGTGCTCCGCAGCGCGCCCGAGGGCATGCGCGGCCGAGTCATCAGCACGGTGATGATGGCGGCCACCGCACTGGCGACACTGGCGCCACTGATCGCGGGCCTGATCGTCCAGCACGCTTCCGGCGCCTGGGCGGTGGGCGCCTTCGCCGCCGCGACAGCCGTCGCGGCCGTGCTGTGCCTGGTGCTGCCAGGTTTTCGGCACGCGGAGTCCCCGACGGCCGCAGCGGGCTGAGCCGCCGTACGAGCAGGCCGCGCCGGACGCGACGCGGCCCTCTCCGCGGACGAGGAAGCATGGTGCCGCGCGGGCCCCTGCGGCTGGCCTCCACCTCAGCGCGAGTCGAACAAACCCGCCCGCCTCCCGGATCGGCTCCGGTCGGCCGGCTCCAACAAACGCGGCATCGCCCCCCGCATCCTCGACCTTGACTGCTCCCTAGCCCCGCGGCTCGACACCAACAAAGGTGCCGCTTTCCTCTCTGCCCTCCGGCAGATCCTGGCCGCCGTCGAGACCGCGGCATCACCTCCCTGCCCGAACTCGCCGTCACCATCCCCACAGAAAGTCACATGCTTAACAACTGTTGTTAGGGCCTCTAAGTGGGCATTTAGGGATGGTCTGCGCCGGTATGTGACTTTCCCGGCCGTCACGCTTGAGGTGTTTGCCCTATAAGAACACCCTCGCGTTCATCAAGCTGCGGACCAGGTCGCCCGTTTGCTCCGGTTCTTGTGCGCGAAGTCCGTCTGGTTTGAAGATCGGCCGGAATCGCCCAGCAGCAGCGGAACAGCACCGTCCGCCGCATCCATGATCACGCTACGGCGTGAGTCAGCGGAAGCCATACCCCAGCGACCTGTCCGACGCCGGATGGGCCTTAATCGAGCCGACGTTGACGGCCTGGAGAAAGGCCCGACTCGACCGCAGACCCACCGGGCAGCCGGCCAAAGTCGACCTCCGCGACGTATTCAACGCACTCTCTAAGGGGCCGGCTCCAGTACCGTCTTCAGCGCCGTCGGACCCCTGATGCCCTCGATCGCCTGCTCGGCTTCCGTCAGGGGGTGGCGGTGGGAGATGTACGACGCCATCGGGAAGTCCTCGTGGTGGTCCGTGGCGATGCGCACGGACTCGGCGTAGTGCTCCGCCTGGGCGAGCTGGCTGCCGATGACGCGCAGTCCCAGGCGGCTGACGCGGAAGGGGTCCACCGGGACCTTGCCCCGGCCCGCCCACAGGCCCATCACCAGGAGCCGGTCGTCGCGGCCGAGGAGGTCCATGCCCTCCTCGAACGCCGGCAGCCGGCCAGCTGCCTCCACCACCAGGCGCCTGCCTCCCGCGCCCAGCAACCGGTCGACGGTGGTGGCTCGTTCGGCGGTGGTCGTGTCGGCGCGGGAGAGGGCGGCGTCGGCTCCGAAGCCGCGGGCCGCGTCCAGGCGGACCTGGCGTCCGCCGACCACGATGATCCGGCGCGCCCCCGCCAGCCGGGCGGCGAAAGCCGTGGCCGTGCCCACCGGGCCCGCCCCCAGCACGATCACGTCGTCGCGCGGGGAGACACCGCCGGCCCGGGCGAGGCCGTGCAGCGCGGTCGGCAGGGCGCAGCCGAAAGCGATCACCGCGTCCTGTGGGGTGCCCGCGGGGACCTTGTGGAACTGGGTGTCGGGGGACAGCCGGGCGTGGGTGGTGAAGGTGGCCGCTCCGAGCGGTTCGAGGGGACGCGGGCGGACGACGTTCTCGCAGTTGGCCCCGTCGCCCTCCAGCACGCAGCGGCGGCAGCGGTGACAGGGGTGGGCCGGGGTCCAGTAGACGGTGTCCCCGACGGCTACCGGCTGCCCGATCGCGTCATGGGCCGGGGCTGGGCATTCCTCCACTACGCCCACTCCTTCATGACCGAGGGCGAAGGTGAAGGGTGCCGGGAAATCGCCGGCCAGGATATGCGCCTCGGTGCCGCAGACGCCGGCCCGGGTGACCCGTACCAGCAGGCCCCCGGGATCCGGCGGCGGTATGTCGAGAGTGCGCAGGGCGATGCTGCCGGGTGGTTCGTACACCACCGTGTCCGCTGTGCGGGGCATGGGTCTTCCACCACCTTCCGGAGTCGTCGGGTGTCATCGGGCGTCGTCGGGTGCCTCGGGACCAGGGGGCGTCCCGGGAACTGCTGGTTCCCGCTTCCCGCAGTGTGACCGTGCGGCACGCCGGAGTGGAACACCGTCCAGCTGGCCGTCCGCTTCCGGCCCGTCGTCCAACCGCTGTCTCTCGCCGGTTGGACGACCCAGAACCCGTCGAAACAGGCCGAGTTGAACATCGACGGGGGTCGTGCTTGCGTAAGGAAGCCACGGCCCCCGCATCCCGTGGGGCGCGGAGCCGGAGCCGAGACGCCCCCGCACCGCGAGGACGGCCGAGGACGCGATCCCGGGTCCGCTGTGCGTGCGGGCTTCGGCCACGCCGGGAGCACCTCCGGTGCCGCGTACCGCACTCTTCCCGCTTCTCACACAGGGAGACGACTGTGCAACAAATGCTCGACCCGCCTCCGCATCCCCTGCTCCGCCCGGCCCCGGTCGTGGCGGCGCAGCAGCCCCCGTGGGACGGCGACGACCGGCTGCCCTTCGTCCGCAGAGAACTGCGCGCCCGGCCCTCGCTGGTGCGCACGGCGGACGTGCTGACGCTGCGGCGGCAGCTCGCGGAGGTCGCGGCGGGCCGGGCCCACGTGGTGCAGGCCGGCGACTGCGCCGAGGACTTCGCCGACTGCACCGCCCCGGCGGTGGCCCGCAAGGCCGGGCTCCTCGACAGCCTGGCGGGCATGGTGAGGATGAACACCGGTCTGCCGGTGGTCCGTGTCGGCCGGATCGCCGGCCAGTTCGCCAAGCCCCGCTCGTCTCCAACCGAGCAGGTCGGTGACCGCGCACTGCCGGTCTACCGGGGGCACATGGTCAACGAACCGGCGCCCGAGGCCGCCGCCCGCGAGCCCAACCCCTGGCGGCTGCTGACCGGTTACCACGCGGCCCGGGAGTCCATGCGCCACCTGGGCTGGGGCGAGGACAACAACAGTAGGGAGGCCCTCGGCCCGCCGGTCTGGTCCAGCCACGAGGCCCTGCTCCTCGACTACGAGCGGTCCATGCTCCGCCTCGCGGAAGGCCCCGGCCCCGCCGTCGCCGGCCCGGGGCCGGACGGCGACCCCGGCGTGGTGCTCGGCTCCACGCACTGGCCGTGGATCGGGGAGCGCACCCGGCAGCCCGACGGCGCGCACGTGGAGTTGCTCGCCGGGGTCATCAACCCCGTCGCGTGCAAGGTGGGTCCCACGACGAGCGTCGACGACGTGCTCGACCTGTGCGCCCGGCTCGACCCGGGGCGCGCGCCCGGGCGGCTCACCCTGATCGTCCGCATGGGGCCGCGGTTGGTCGCCGAGCGGCTGCCTCCGCTGGTCGAGGCGGTGCGGGCGGCGGGCCACCCGGTGATCTGGCTGAGCGACCCGATGCACGGCAACACCGTCCCGCACGCCGACGGCGGCAAGACGCGGGAGGTGGAGACCGTGGTCGGCGAGGTGCTCGCCTTCGAGGCGGCGGTGCGCTCCGCCGGCGGCACCGCGGCCGGCTTGCACCTGGAGACCACCCCGGAGGACGTCCACGAGTGCGTGCCCGGACCGATGCCCGCCGACGGGGCCTCTGACCGCCGCTACACCTCCCTGTGCGACCCCCGGCTCAACCCCGGCCAGGCGTCGACGGTGGCCGCGGCGTTCGGCTGCAGCGCGGGCCACCGCTGACCCCACGGGCGGCGGGGGGCGGGGGGGGGGGGGGCGGTCCCCCCCCCCCCCCCCCCCGGGGCCCAAAGGGGCAACCCGCCGGAGGCACCCATCCCCCCCCCCCCCGAAGAAAGAAGGGGGGCGACGA
>NZ_JBVIPA010000084.1:0-16378 GCF_055578365.1 Streptomyces sp. NPDC033131 | reverse complement strand
TGCTGCGTCATACCTCACATTCTATCAGATTCCGTGTAAGCAGCTGCTGTCGGCCGGTGGCCGCAGACGCCGAATCGCCCTGGAGGCGATTCGCCCTTCCCTGCCCTGCTCCGCAGGAGCTTCGTTTCCTCCCCGGCCTGAAGGCCGGGGTATCCACGAAGGAGTCACGATGAACGACTACGGCGACCAGGGGTGAACGTCTCCGGGTGTGCGGGGCCCCGTACAGGCGTGGTCGAGCAGGCGTAGTCTTGGATTGGACTAGACCTGTACAGACGTGCAGCCAGAGCTGTAGCCGCCCGACGAATGGGGACCCATGAGCAAGCGTGCAGTCCTGGAGGTGATCGCCCTCGACGTCGAGGACGCCGTCGCCGCCCAGGCCGGAGGCGCGGACCGACTCGAGCTGGTCACCGACATCGCTGCCGACGGGCTGACCCCGTCGGCCGCGACGGTCGCCGGGATCCGGGCCGCCGTCGACATCTCGCTGCGCGTGATGCTGCGGCCCGCGGACGGGTTCGCGGCGGGAGCCGCCGAGGACGTCGACCGACTCGTGCGGGTCGCCGGGGAGATGCGGGCGGCGGGCGCCGAGGAGTTCGTGCTCGGGTTCCTCGACGAGGCCGGCGGAGTGGATCTGCCGGCCGTGGAACGGGTGGCCGGAGCGCTGGCCGGCTGCCGGTGGACCTTCCACCGGGCGATCGACCACTGCGCCGACCGGGACGCCCTGCGCAAGCAGCTCGACGGGCTGCCCGGCCTCGACACCCTCCTCACCGCCGGTTCGGCGTCCGGCGTGGACGACGGCCTCCCCGCCCTGCTCGCCGAGGCGGCGCGCAGGCGGGACGGGGAGCCGGGGTACGAGCCGCGGATCCTGGTGGGCGGAGGGCTGCGCCTGGACCACGTGCCCACACTCCGGGCCGCCGGGATCGACGCCTTTCACATCGGCGGGGCCGCCCGGCCGGACGGCTGGGACCGCCCGGTGTCGGCGGCGGCGGTCGCTCAGTGGCGGCGGGTGCTGGACGGCACGTGACGTCGGCAGCCCTCCCGCGCAGCCCCTGGCCCTAGCCGAGTTGGCCGGGCAGCGGGGCCGCGTGCGTCACGATCAGGCCCGACACCGCTCGGGTCAGGGTCACGTACAGGCGTCGCAGGCCGGTGCGTTCGTCGGGTTCGCCGTCGACCACGGCCTGGGGTTCGTCGAGGACCACGTAGTCGTACTCCAGGCCCTTGGCCAGTGAGGCCGGGACCAGGGTCAGGCGGGTTTCCGCCGTGGTCTCCTCGCCGGGGGCCAGATGCCCGATGCCCGCCTCGGCCAGCGCCCCGGCCAGCGCCGGGACACGGGCGTCGGCGGCGATCAGGCCGGTGGAACCCTCGCGGCGCAGCAACTCCTCGCAGGCGGCGACCACTTCGGCGGTACCGGAGATCGCGCGGACCTCGAAGAGGCCCGGGTTCTCACGGACCGAGGCGACCGGGGTCAGACCCGGGGCGATGTGCGGGAGGAGGCGGGAGGCGTACGTGATGACGTCGGTCGGCACGCGGAAACCGGCCGTCAGTTCCTCGATCACGCCGTCCGTCTTGCCGAGGTGGGCGAGGGCCTCCTCCCAACTCCGGGTCGCCCACGGGGTGGTGCCCTGGGCGAGGTCGCCGAGGACGGTGGCCGAACCGGTGGTGCAGCGGCGGCCGACGGCCCGGTACTGCATGGGGGACAGGTCCTGCGCCTCGTCCAGCACCACGTGCCCGAGCGAGTGCGTGCGCTGGATCAGGTCGTTCGCCTCGTCGATGAGCACCGCGTCCGCGGGCGCCCACCGGGCGGACTTCACGGACCGCACGTTCTTCGCCCACAGGATCGTCTTCTGCTCGTCCTCGGTCAGGACTCCGTCCGCGTGCACGGCGAGGAAGTCCGCGTCCGTGAGCAGCCGCAGCACGAGTTTCGCCGGGTCGACGGGCGGCCAGATCGCCTTGACGGCCGCCTTGACCGCGCTGTTGCGGGCCACCGCGTCCTGCACCCGGTCGTCCGGGGCCTCGCCGGAGCGTTCCATCTGGACCAGCACGGCGTGCGCGATGCGCTGCGGAAGGGCCTCGCGGGCGGCGCCGTAACGGATGTCGCGGTCGAGCAACTCGCGCACGATCTCCTCGAGTTCGTACGCCGGGACCCGCCAGCGGCGCGAGCCGCGCACGACGACGACCGGCTCGGCCGGCATGCTCACGTGCGCGTACACGGCCCGCCGCAGCACCTCCGCCATCCTCGCGTCGCCCTTGATGACCGCCGCGGCCGCGTCGTCCGTACCCCGCACCTCCGCGGTCCGGGAGACCAGGTCGTCGACGGTGGCCTGCTCGACCGCCAGCTCGCCCAGCGCGGGCAGCACCTGCTCGATGTAGTGCAGGAAGGACCTGTTCGGCCCGATGACGAGGGTGCCGGTGCGGGCGAGCCGGTCGCGGTGGGCGTAGAGGAGGTAGGCGACGCGGTGCAGGCCGACGGCCGTCTTCCCGGTTCCCGGCCCCCCCTGCACGCACACCGTCCCGCCGAGCCCGGAGCGCACGATCTCGTCCTGCTCGGGCTGGATGGTCGCCACGATGTCCCGCATCGGGCCCACGCGCGGGCGCTCGATCTCCTGCTGGAGCAGCTTGCTGGTGCCCGCGGCCTCCGCCGGGTCGGACAGGTGCTCGTCCTCGTACGCCGTGAGGTCGCCGCCCGTGTAACCGAAGCGGCGGCGCAGTCCGATGTCCATCGGGGCCTTCTTGGACGCCCGGTAGAACGGCTGCGAGACCGGCGCACGCCAGTCGATGACCATCGGGTCGCCGTCGTGGTCGTGCACGTGCCGGCGCCCGATGTAGAAGCGCTCTCCTTCGCCGCCCTCGGCCTGCTCGGAGCCGGGGGCGTGCAGGTAGTCGAGCCGGCCGAAGAACAGCGGGGTGTGGCTGAGGTCGGCGAGCGCCTTGATGCGTTCGCCGACCTGGCGCTCCAGGATCTGCGCGTTGACCCAGTTCGCGGTGACGTCGCTGATGTCCAGGGACTCGGCGTCCTCGCGCATGGCCCGCAGGGCGGCGCGGGACCGGGCGAGGTGGGCGCGCTCGCGGGCGAGGGGATCGTCGGCGACGGGCGTGGCGGGGCTGGACAAGGGGGTGCCTCCGGAAGGACCTGCGGGGTGGGTGGCGCGGGATACCGACCGGTTTCCGTCCGGGCGGCGGCACTCCGTGGGGAGGCGGGCAAGAGCGGAGATTGTAGGTGAGCCGCGCGTCCGGGAGCGAATGGTTTTCCCCACTCATGAGCGAACGGCTTTCGTCGCCCCCGGACTCGTGGCCCGCGCCGCCCCCTAGGGGACGTCCCCTCCATCCTGAGGGTGGCCGGTAGCCCCGAAGGACTATGCGGCGACCGCCCGGGTTCGGCCCCCGGACCGATGCCGTCCTTACGCCCGGAAAGCCACCATGGAGGTATGAGCGCAGCAACCGTCCACCCAGCCCCGCGCCCGCCCCGTCCGGCCGGCGCCACCCCTGTTCTCGGCAGCCACCGGCACGTCCTCGGCGAGGCCCTGCGCGCCGTGAAGGTCTTCGCCCGCGCCGTCTTCGACGTCGTCATCCTCGGGGAGTACGGCGAGGAGGCGCACGTCCGCCGCAGGTGAGGTGCCCTCCTCCTGGGCGCTCAGCTGTCCGCGAGCAGTTCGTCCGCGTCCACGATCCGGTAGGCGTACCCCTGCTCCGCGAGGAACCGCTGCCGGTGCGCGGCGAAGTCCTGGTCGATGGTGTCCCGGGCGACCACGGAGTAGAAGTGGGCCTGGTGACCGTCCGCCTTCGGCCGCAGCACCCGCCCCAGCCGCTGTGCCTCCTCCTGCCGTGACCCGAAGGTCCCCGACACCTGGATGGCGACCGTCGCCTCGGGCAGGTCGATGGAGAAGTTCGCCACCTTCGACACCACCAGCACGCTGATCTCACCCTGCCGGAAGGCCTCGAAAAGCTTCTCGCGCTGCGCGTTGGACGTCTCGCCCTTGATCACGGGCGCGTCGAGGTGCTCTCCCAGCTCGTCGAGCTGGTCGATGTACTGCCCGATGACGAGGATCTGCTGCCCGGCGAACCGGCGCACGATCGCCTCCGTGACCTTCCGCTTGGTCACGGTCGTCGCGCAGAAGCGGTACTTCTCCTCGGTCTCGGCGGTGGCGTACGCGAGCCGCTCGGCGTCCGTCAGGTTCACCCGGACCTCGACGCAGTCGGCGGGCGCGATGTACCCCTGCGCCTCGATCTCCTTCCACGGCGCGTCGAACCGCTTGGGCCCGATGAGCGAGAACACGTCGGACTCCCGCCCGTCCTCCCGCACGAGGGTCGCGGTCAGACCCAGCCGCCGCCGCGCCTGCAGATCCGCCGTGAACTTGAAGACCGGCGCCGGCAGCAGGTGCACCTCGTCGTAGAGGATCAGGCCCCAGTCCCGGGAGTCGAAGAGCTCCAGGTGCGGATAGACGCCCTTCCGCCGGGTCGTCAGCACCTGGTAGGTGGCGATGGTGACGGGCCGGATCTCCTTCCTCGTCCCGCTGTACTCGCCGATCTCCTCCTCGGTCAGGGAGGTCCGCTTCACCAGCTCGTGCTTCCACTGCCGCGCGGAGACGGTGTTCGTGACGAGGATGAGGGTGGTCGACTTGGCCTGTGCCATGGCCCCGGCGCCGACGAGCGTCTTCCCGGCCCCACAGGGCAGGACGACCACACCGGACCCGCCGTGCCAGAAGTTCTCCACGGCCTGCTTCTGGTACGGCCTGAGCGCCCATCCCTCCTCGGCCAGCTCGATCGCGTGCGCCTCGCCGTCGACGTACCCCGCGAGGTCCTCGGCCGGCCAGCCCAGCTTGAGCAGCGTCTGCTTGATCTGCCCGCGCTCGGAGGGGTGCACGGCGACGGTGTCGGGGTCGATGCGGTTGCCGACCAGCGGGGCGATCCGCTTCGAGCGCAGGACCTCCTCCAGGACCGGACGGTCGGTGGAGGTGAGGACCAGTCCGTGCGCCGGGTGCTTGGACAGGGTCAGGCGGCCGTAGCGGTCCATCGTCTCCGCGATGTCCACGAGCAGCGCGTGCGGCACCGGGTACCGGCTGAACTCCACCAGCGCGTCCACGACCTGCTCGGCGTCGTGCCCGGCCGCCCGCGCGTTCCACAGCCCGAGCGGCGTCACCCGGTAGGTGTGGATGTGCTCCGGCGCCCGCTCCAGCTCCGCGAACGGCGCGATGACCCGACGGCAGTCGTCCGCCCGCTCGTGGTCGACTTCGAGCAGCAGAGTCTTGTCCGACTGGACGATGAGTGGACCATTCACGCTCGGCACCCTTTCCGAAGGCCGGAGGTCAGGAGGTCACGGCCAAACGTCCAGTGTGCCTTACCGGCTGCGGATCGGGTGGGGGGTGCGTCACAGTGCGGCCCTGCCGGAGGCGTGCGGGCCGCACTGTGCGGGTCGAAGGGGGCGGTCGAGGGGGACGGCTGCCGGATGCGCCCCGCTACTTCAGCGTGGGCAGGTTGACGTTGTTGAGCAGGGGCCCTTCGACGGAGACGCCCTCGGTGACCAGTGGCTCGACGGCGGCGACCGGGAGGGGCAGCGGCAACGCGGCGGCCGAGGGCGCCAGCGCGCCCAGGACAGCGGCGGCGGCCACGGCGGTGGTGACGCCTGCGGTGACGGCGGAACGGGTGGGGACGGGGCACTTGGTACGCATGGGGACGTGCGGGCCTTTCACCTACGGACGGAAGGGGGCGACGGACGGAAGGGGACGGGCCGGTCCGGGAACGCCGGACCGGCCCGGGGACGAGCGCGGCGCGTCAGATCTGCGGAGTTTCGAGGACCAGCCCCGCGATGTCGATGCCGACGGCGGCGGCCTGGGTGGCGAAGGCGCCGATCATCAGGGCGGTGGCGGTCAGAACGGCGGCGACACGACGGGCAGCACGCATGGGGGACTCCCTTTTTCTGTTGCACTCGCCCGGGCCGCCTGCGGGGCCGCTCGGGCGTGATCAGGACATCCCGTGGCTGCCCGGCGGCTCGCGCCGGAATGCGGGAGGCCGGGCAAGCTCCCTCATGGGTGGGAAGTGTCCGGCGTGGCGTGCATGATCACGGACGTACACCCGTGGGAGTGAGACAGCGACCGCCCTCAGAGCTGGTCCTCCGCCAGCTCCGCGACCCCCGTCACCCGGTGCAGCGGATACGTCCGTACCTCGTCCGCCGTGTGGTCGAACGCCGTGACGAAGCCGCCCTCGACGCGGATCGGGGCGATGAGGCGCTGGGTGGCGGTGCCCTCGGCGTTGACGTAGCCGATCCACAGGGCCTCGCCGGTGAGGACGGCGGCCTGCATGGTGGCAAGGGTCTCGGCCGGGCTGGTGCGAGGGAGGTCGCCGCCGGTGACGGGTGTGGCCGCCGTCGGCTTGAGGGGGGTGGTGGAGGCCAGGTCGCCGGCGCGGATGGCGCGGACCGCGGCGTTCAGGAGGGTCGCGTCGGGGACCGGGGGGCCCTCCGGCACCGGCGCGGGCGCGGTGCGCGGCGGGGTGCGGTGGGCGTGGGCGCGGGAGATCAGGACATCGCCCTCGGCGGACTCGGCGGCCGGCGCGAACCCCATCGCGCGCAGCCCGTCGAGCAGGGCGGCAGGGTCGGCCTGGGTGGCCAGGACCGTGGGGGCCAGGCGGCGCAGGCGGAGGCCCGCGGCACGCTTGTCGGCCATGATCTCGTTGAGCAGCGCGTCGTCGTCGCAGCGGACGTAGGCGGAGGCGGCACCGACGCGCAGATGGCCGTGCCTGCGCGCCACGTCGTCGATCAGGTACGACAGCGGCTGCGGAACCGGCGTACGGGAGTGCTCGGCCAGGAACGCGTGCAGGTCGGAGGCGGCCCGGCCGGAGTCCAGGGCGCGGCGCACCGAACCCGGCGTGAACCGGTAGACGGTCGCCCCGCCCTTCGACTCCACGTCGGCGAGGACCCCCAGCGTCTCCGCCAGCGGCCGCCGCAACGGCCCCGGCGCCACCGCCGTCAGGTCGGCCTGGAGCAGCACATGGTCCAGCGGCTCGGGGAGGAGGGGGGCCAGAAGGCGGGCGGCCGTCGCGGAGGCGGTGGCCTGTTCGGGGGGCGAGAGGGGCTCGACGGCCGGCACGGGGTGGTGGTGGACGGGGAGCTTGTCGCCGGGCCCGACGGGTTCCTCCGCTGCCGCTTTCGGTGCCGGCGCGCCCATCAGCGCCCGCCCCTGCGTCGACATCGCGCCCCGGCCGGTCACGCCCAGCAGCTCCGCCTCCGACAGCGTCCACCGGGCGAGCCGGGCCCGCAGGTCGTCCTCCCGCTGCGGTCCGCGCAGAGGGCGCTCCCAGCTCAGGCGGGCCAGCACCGACTCGGCGGACGGCGAGGCGCCCGCCGGCAGCCCGGCCAGCAGGGTCAGCACCCGGTGCCGCACCTCGGGCGCGGCCGAGCGGTCCAGCCCCGGACCCAGCGCCGACAACGTGCGTTCCTTCATGTCCCGGCCGCCCACCAGCCCGGACGTCCGCGTGGCCGTCAGCCACGCCTCGGCGAGCCCGGCCCAGCGCCGGGCCGGGGGCTGCTCCAGCCACTCGTCGTAGGCCGGTGTCGCCGCGTACCGCTCGTCGGGCTCCCCGTCGGAGGCCAACAGGCCGGCCGCGTAGGCGAGTTCGATCCAGAACGCGGCCATCGGCTCGGACACGTCGAGGGCGACGGCGGTCCGCTTCAGGTCACGGACACTGAGCCCGCCCGCCCGCAGCACCGCGGGCCCGCCCTCGTGCCAGTCCTTCAGCAGCTCCTCGACGGTCGCCAGCGCGGTGTACGCCTGTCCGGCCGCCGCCGCGTCCACAACCTGTGGACGATGGGTGGCCGCGGCCTCCACGGGGGGCGGCAGCGGCTCGGCGGCCCGGTGCGCCCGGCCACCGCGCAGATGCAGGGCCACCTCCCGGGGAAGCACGACCGTCCCCGGCGCCGTCGGCAGCAGCAGACCCCGGTCGACGAGCCAGCGCAGATGGGCCGCGGGATCCGCGGTGACCTGGCCGTACGGCGGTCCCCAGACCAGCCGGGCCAGCACCTCCCGCGACTGCTCCGGGGCACCGGCGAGCAGCGCCCCCATCCGCTTCCGGTTCCTGAACAGCGCGGTGAGCGCCGCCACCGCCGAGACCGCGTCGTGCGTGGACGCCAGCCCCGCCGCCGTCACGATGTCCTGGATACGGCCCGGCGACATGCCCGAGGTCGCCTCCTGGACCGTCGGCCCCAGCCCCGTCGGCGACGGATGCTGCGGCGAGGGCGCCAGCAGCTCCCGGGCCGTGCGCACGAGCCGCAGCCGGTCGTCGCCGCCCCACACCAGCGCCTGCTCGCGCAGCGTCCCGAGGGCCCGGGGCAGCGCGGCCGTGACCGCCGGGTCCCGCTCGTCGCCCGCCATCAGCCCGAGCAGGACCTCGTACGCCGCCGGGTCCGCCGCCACCGCCAGCGCCTCCGCCGCCTGCAACGCGAACCGGTCGAGCCGCTCCAGGGCACGGACGACCGACGCGCGCGTGCCGGCGCGGGTCGCGAGCTGGGTGAGGTCGGTGGGGACGGGCGTGATGAGGTCGGGACGGGCGCGCAGGAGTGCGGCCAGGGAGGCGTCGTCCCTGGCACGGAGCGCTTCGGCGAGGGAGCGCGGCGGTGCTGCCGGGTTGCTCATCCGACCCACGGTAGCGGGTGGGTACGACGACGGGGCGCCCCAGCTGCGGGCAATCGTGCCGCTGGGGCGATGGGGGAGGTGGGCGCAGCGGCACCCCGCAACGCCGGGCTGCGCGAGCCACCTTGCCGACCCACCCCGCCCGCCGACGCGCTGCCCGCCGCTACGGCATATGTGCCCACCCGCGATACCGTCGTCCGACGAGGTATCCAACGCGCCAACCCCGGAGGGGACTTCGTGGGTATCGAGAGCGACCAGGTCGTCTACGAGTATCTGAGCCGCGTCGGTGACGTGGCGCAGCAGCGGCAGCTGCCGTCGGCCACCCGGATGCGCCTGGTGTCGGAGCTGCGCAACGAGATCGACCGGCGCCGCGCGAAGGTCACCGTCGACAGCCCCGCGGCCGTCCGCCGCATCATCGACCGCCTGGGCAGCCCCGACGAGGTCGTCCAGGCCGCCGGCGGGACCGGCGCCGCACCGCAGGCGGCGGCCGCCGCCGTGCCCGTACAGCGGGACCGGGAAGCGGAGGAGGGCGGCCGGACGAAGGGGCTGCGGCGGGTCGTACCGCGGCCGAGGCCGGCCCAGGCGTCCCCCGACCCCGGTCCGTCCGACGCGCCCTCCCCGCCGCACATGGCGAGCACGCACGAGCTCGGGGACAGCGCCACGCAGCCGGACTGGTGGCGGGTGGACAGCAGCCCGTTCGGGGTGGGCGACAGCGTGCCCGGTTTCGTCGGCGGCGTGGAGATCCCGGAGCTGCTCAGGCCTCCGCCGCCGAAGGAGGAGCCGGCGGCCGAGAAGGAGACCGCCGAAGCGCAGCCCGCGCTCCCGGTCCGCCGAAAGACGGGGACCCTCGGGAAGCTGGTCCGGCTCGGGAAGACCGCTCCCGCTCCCGCGCCCGTCGTGGAGGCCGTGGCCGAGGCGCCCGCCGCCCGCCGCCGCTTCCGGCTCCTGGGCGGCGGCACCGGAGGCGACGGCGGCACGGGCGGCTGGACCAACCCCTTCCTCCTGCTCGCCGCCGCACTGCTCGTCGCCGGTGCCGTGCTCGGCAACTGGATCGTCCTCGTGCTGGGCTGGGGCATCGCCTACGCGTCGCGGCGGCTGAGCGACGCCGAGACGAAGTGGGCGGTCGTGATCCTGCCCGGCCTGTCCCTGACGGCCGGTGCGGTGTGGCTGTGGGGGCGGACCGAGGGCCGGTGGGGCGACCCCGTCGCCGAGGGGCACATGAACGACGCGCTCGCGCAGACCTGGCCGTGGGTGGTGCGGGGTGCGGCGGTCGCGTCGGCGCTGTTCCTGGTGTGGCGGTCGCAGCGGCGGCGATAGGCCCCGGGTACGGGCAGGGGCACACGGCCCGCCTGCCGGTGACCGCGGCTGGGCACAATGGCCGATATGGCCTCCACGACCTCTCCCGCGCTGACCGTCGGCTTCGACCTCGACATGACCCTCATCGACTCCCGGCCCGGCATCCACGCCTGCTACCTGGCGCTGTCCGAGCGGACGGGGACGTACATCGACGCCGATCTGGCGGTCACCAGGCTCGGGCCGCCGCTCGCTCAGGAACTGGTCAACTGGTTCCCGGCGGAGCGTGTCGAGCCCATGGCCGACCTGTACCGCGCGATGTACCCGGCCATCGCCATCGTGCCGACACCGGCGATGCCCGGCGCCCGCGAGGCGATAGCGGCGGTGCGGGCGGCCGGCGGACGCGCCATCGTCGTCACCGCCAAGCACGAGCCCAACGCCGAGCTGCACCTCAGGCACCTGGGCATCGCACCCGACGAGGTCATCGGCGACCTGTGGGCGGAGCAGAAGGCGGACGCGCTGCGCGAGCACGACGCGGGCGTCTACGTCGGCGACCACGTCGGAGACGTACGCGGCGCGCGGAAGGCCGGCGCGCTCTCGGTCGCGGTGGCCACCGGCCCGTGCGACCCGGACGAACTGCGGACGGCGGGCGCGGACGTCGTGCTCGATGACCTCACCGGGTTCCCCGGCTGGCTGGCGGCCTACCTCCCGGCCCGCGCCTGACGGCGCCCCGCCGCTACCGACTGGAGCACTCCGGCACCGGCCAGCAGGAAACCGACGCCCATGAGCATGCTCAGGCCGAACATGTACGTCGGAAAGGGCGTCGTACCGAGCAGCATCGGGGCCACCGTGACCAAAGTGGCCACCGCGCCGATGAAGAAGACGAGCGCACCGGCGCGGATCAGTCGGTCACCGGGCTCGGCGGAATTCGTTTGGGTTTTGTCACGCACCGGACCAGGGTAGTTCCCTGCGCGAAGGAACAACCGGGCGACGCCTTGTCACCGGCCTGAAGACCATTAGCCTGGGAACCGGCGGGTCCCGACGACCCGCCCCAGTGCTATCAAGAGCCGTTTCCAGAAGCAGTTTTCCGACGAGTACGAGGACGAGGACAGACGTGCCTACCGGCAAGGTCAAGTGGTTCAACAGCGAGAAGGGCTTCGGCTTTCTCTCCCGCGACGACGGCGGTGACGTCTTCGTGCATTCCTCGGTCCTCCCCGCCGGAGTCGAGATGCTCAAGCCGGGCCAGCGAGTCGAGTTCGGTGTCGTCGCCGGCCAGCGCGGCGACCAGGCTCTTTCGGTCACCATCCTCGACCCGACGCCCTCGGTCGCGGCCGCGACCCGCAAGAAGCCGGACGAACTGGCCTCCATCGTCCAGGATCTGACGACCCTCCTCGAAAACATCACGCCGATGCTGGAAAGGGGCCGTTACCCCGACAAGACCGCCGGCGCGAAGATCGCCGGCCTGCTGCGGGCGGTCGCCGACCAGCTCGACGTATAACCGCTCCCTACGGGAAATCCAGCGCGTTCGGGCCGAGGGGCGGTACCAGCCCCTCGGCCGCCGCGCGCGTGAGCAGCCCGCGCACGGCCGCGTAACCGTCCGCGCCCAGATCCGCCGTGAATTCGTTGACGTACAGCCCGATGTGCTGGTCGGCGACGGCCGGATCCATTTCCTGGGCGTGCTCCATGACATACGGGCGGGAAACCGCGGGATCGTCCCAGGCCGCGCGGACGGACGTCCGGATCGAGTCGGCGAGCAGTGTCAGGGTCTCGGCGCCCAGCGACCGCCTGGCGATGATCGCGCCCAGCGGGATCGGCAGCCCGGTCGTGTTCTCCCAGTGCTCGCCCATGTCCGCGAGCTTGTGCAGCCCGTAGTTCTGGTACGTGAAACGCGCCTCGTGGATGACGAGTCCCGCGTCGACCTTCCCGTCCCGCACGGCGGGCATGATCTCGTGGAACGGCATCACCACGATCTCGCCCACACCTCCGGGAAGCGTGTCCGCCGCCCACAGCCGGAACAGCAGGTACGCGGTCGACCTCTCGCTCGGCACGGCGACCGTACGGCCCGTCAGGTCCCCCGGCCCGCGGGTGAGGACGAGCGGCCCGCAGCCCCGGCCCAGCGCACCCCCGCACGGCAGCAGCGCGTACGCGTCGAGGACGTACGGCAGCACGGCGTACGACACCTTCAGCACGTCGGACTCGCCGCGCTCGGCCATGCCGTTGGTGATGTCGATGTCCGCGAAGCTCACGTCGAGGGCGGGCGCGCCGGGGACGCGGCCGTGGGCGAGGGCGTCGAAGGTGAAGGTGTCGTTGGGGCAGGGCGAGTACGCGATCCGCAAAGACTGCGAAGACGGCACCGGCTGCGAAGACTGCGACGGCTCACTGGTCATGTGGGTTCCAACTCTCCAGGACGGGTGTGAGCTTCCCGAAGGCCGTCGTCAAAGCGCTCAGCGCGTCACCGATGCGCCAGGCGGCCCGGTCGCGCGGGCCGACCGGGTTGGAGACGGCCCGCAGTTCGAGGACCGGCACGCGGTGCGCGGCGGCCGCCTCGGCGACGCCGAAGCCCTCCATGGCCTCGGCGAGGGCGCGGGGGTGGCGCTCGCGCAGGGCGGTGGCCCGGACGGCCGTACCGGTCACCGTCGACACGGTCAGGACCGTGCCGGGGCGCGCCCCGGTCGCCGACACGACAGCTCGTACGAGTGTTTGTGGCGGACGGTGGGTGACGGTCCCGAAGCCCAGCTCGGTCACCGGCAGGAACCCGTCGGCCGTCTCTGCCCCCAGGTCGGCCGCGGTGATCTCGTCGGCGACGACGAGCGAGCCGAGGGGTGCCTCCGGCTGGAAACCGCCGGCGATCCCGGCGGAGACGACGAGGCCGTACGGGGCGCCTTCGAGCGCGGCCGCGGTGAGGGCGGCGGCGGTGGAGGCGGCGGCGAGGGCGGGGCCGACGCCGGCCGCGAGAAGGTCGTACCCGCCGGGCACCGGGTGGAGCGTCCCGCCCGGTATCGGCACCTCACGAGGGGTGCCCGGGAACGCGCGCGCCACCGCGTCCCGTTCGACCGGGACCGCGGTGGCTACGAGGATGCGCATGGACGAAGGCGGATCAGCTGTCCGCGTTCTTCAGCTTGAAGTTCCAGGCGCCCTTGTACACCTTGCTGGCCGTCGAGTCGGTCTTGTCCTGCTCGACGATGCTGATGTTCAGTTCCTTCGGCGCGGCCTGGCCCTGCTGGTCGGCGAAGAGGTCGACACCCTCGAAGGAGTAGTACGTCTTCTTGTAGACGTTGGTGACCTGCTGGCCGTTGATCCACAGGGCCCAGCCCGTCTCGGCCACCTCGGGGTCGACACCGATGCGCAGCGTCTCGCTCTGCGGCACCTCGATCGTGTGCGACGCCTTCTTGACGGCGCACTTGGTGGCCTCTTCCCTGCCGAGGTCCTTGCCGTCGTCGTAGCAGGCGGCCTCGGCGCTCACCGAGTCCGAGCCGACCGTCACGGTGGCGCGCGGCGTCGGCTTGTCGCAGGCCGACAGGGCGAGCAGTCCGGCGGATACGGCGCCGGCGGCGGCGACGACGCGGCGGCGTCGCACTACGGATTGCAGCATGGTCATGGCCGAAGGCTATCGGGCGCGCCCACCCACCCTCCTACGCGGGGGTGCGACGTGCCGTGCGTTACGCCACCCTCGGTCGCGCGGGGCCCCCGTGGCGGGCCGACGCCAGCAGGCCCCTGACGGTGGCCAGCCAGCCGGTGGCGACGATCGCGGCGCCCACGAACAGGCCCAGTGTGCCGTTGAGAGGCATCACGATGCCGACAGCGCCGCCGAACACCCAGGACACCTGGAGGATCGTCTCGGAGCGCGCGAACGCCGACGTCCGCACCTGCTCCGGCACGTCCCGCTGGATCAGCGCGTCCAGCGACAGCTTGGCGAGGGCCTGCGCGAACCCGGCGACCGCCGCCAGACACGCCACGAGGAACGCGCCGAAGAAGATGGCCGCCGTGATCGCCGCGGCGATCACGCACGCCACCACCGTCACGATGATGAGCTCCGGCGCCTTCGACCGCAGCCACGCCCCGACCGCCGTACCGAGCGCGTTGCCCGTGCCCGCCGCGGCGATCACTATGCCCAGCGACACGGCCGCGCTCTCCCCGGTCAGCGGATGCTCCCGCAGCAGGAAGGCGAGGAAGAAGATCAGGAATCCGGACAGACAGCGCACCCCGGCGTTGGCCCCGAGGGCGTGCGTGACGGCGATGCCGACCGTGCGCAGCCCCGGCCGCTTGACCGGCTTGAGGTGCGGCCCGTGCAGATGCGCCTCGTCCGCGGCCAGCAGCGCCACGTCCTCGCCCTTGGCCGAGTCGACCTTCGGCGGCAGGGTGAAGGACAGGAACGTACCCACCATGAAGATCACGAAGGCGCCGTAGAGCGGCCAGCTCGACCCGATCGACTGCAGCCCCGCCGCGATCGGCGCGGCGACGCCGGTCGCGAGCAGCCCGCCGAGGGTGACCCGCGAGTTGGCCTTCACCAGGGAGAAGCGGGGTGGGAGCAGCCGGGGCACCACGGCGCTTCTGACGACCCCGTACGCCTTCGAGGCGACGAGCACCCCCAGCGCCGCCGGATACAGCTCCAGGCTGCCGCTGGCGACCGCCCCGGAGAGGATCAGCGCGAGCAGCGCCCGGGCCAGCATCGCGCCCGCCATCGCCGCCCGGCGGCCGTGCGGGATGCGGTCCAGGAGCGGGCCGATCACCGGGGCGAGGACCGTGAAGGGCGCCATCGTGATCGCGAGATAGAGCGCGACGCGTCCCCGGGCCTCGTCCGTGGGGACCGAGAAGAACACCGTGGAGGCCAGCGCGACCGTGATCATCACATCCCCGGCGCCGTTCACACCGTGCAGCTCGATCAGCTTGCCGAGCCCGGACTCGCCGGCCCCGTGCGCGTGCGTCGCCTTGCGGATGCCGCGAGCGGGACCCGTCACCGGCAGATGCAGGGCACGACCGATCGCGCGGAGAGGGCCTCCTGCCCGGCCCGACCCGCTTCCTCGGCCGCTCCCCTTGCTGCCTTTGATCTCTTTGGACATCCCTTTGGACCCACCGACCCCGGTGGCACCTTCGGGAGTCTTCGCGGCTGCCACCCCGTCATAGTGCCCCGAGAAAGCCGTGTGTAGTGCGGTTACCGCGCGTATGGAGGTGCACTTCTGAAAGCGAACAGACCCGTCGGTGTAGGCCAAGCGCACGCGAACAGGTAGCGTGCGTATCTCAGCCATCCCGCAGAATGGGTGGTACAGGTGCGCCCGAGTGTGAGTGGGCGCGGACGTCGACGCGGTCCTGTGGTCCGCTCCGTCCGCCCCGCCGCCGACAGGCAGACGCACCAGAGAGACGGCGTAGGAGAGAAGCGATACCTGTGAGCGCAGCGACCACGCGAAGCCGCACCCCCGACCGCCTGTGCGCCGAGGCCGTCGACCTCGCCCGCTCCGCCGCCGAGGAGGCCGCCGCACCAGGTGTGGTCGGCGAACACTCGGGGCTGGTGTCCGAGGGCGACCGTGTCGTCACGCACTTCTTCGAGTGCAAGGAACTCGGCTACCGGGGCTGGCGCTGGGCCGTCACGGTCGCCCGCGCCTCCCGCGCCAAGTTCGTCACCCTGGACGAGGTGGTGCTCCTGCCCGGCCCGGACGCCCTCCTCGCCCCCGAGTGGGTGCCCTGGAGCGAGCGGCTGCGCCCGGGCGACATGGGCCCCGGTGACCTCCTGCCCACCGACGCCGAGGACCTGCGCCTGGAGCCCGGCTACACCGGCGAGGACGAGCCGCTGCCGAGCTCGCCCGTCTCCGAGGAGATGGCCGAGCTGGTCGAGGCCGAGGACGCGGAGGTCACGCCGGGCGCCCCCGCGACCCTGCCCGTGGTCCCGGCCCGCGGTTCCATCGCCGCCGTCGCCGAGGAACTCGGCATGCGCCGGGCCCGCGTCCTGTCCCGCTACGGCCTGCACATCGCCGCCGACCGCTGGGAGGAGTCCTACGGCGCGAAGACCCCCATGGCCCAGGCCGCACCCGCGGCCTGCGTCAGCTGCGGTTTCCTCGTGCCGATCGGCGGCTCCCTGGGCCAGGCCTTCGGCATCTGCGCCAACGAGTTCGCCCCGGCCGACGGGCGCCTCGTCTCCCTGTCCTACGGCTGCGGAGGACACTCCGAGGCAGCGGTCATGCCCGCTCCGCCACGGCCGTCACCACCGGTGATCGACGAGACGACGGTGGATCCGTTCCCGCTGCGGCCGGCGCGGGACTCCGGGTCCGTACCGGATGTCTCCGACGAGGATGCGGCGGAGTTGGGGCACTCGTAGGGGGCCTGGTGGGAGTCTGATCCGGACACGGCACCAACTCGTGTCCAGGATCAGACTCGCTCGCTACCGGGATTCATTCGCAGTGCATCGGGCTTCAGCCCGGTGGTGAAGCGAATCTGATGGTTGCGACGCGGAGCGTCGCCGCGTCTGGTCCGGC
>NZ_JBVIPA010000083.1:0-18358 GCF_055578365.1 Streptomyces sp. NPDC033131 | reverse complement strand
CCCAGCAGGCCACCGGCACCGGACCGGAACGTTCCGGCTTCGCCCACACCATCAGGCGACACCAGAACCGCTCATAGACTCACGAACCGCCCACTCAGAGCGCTGCTGAAGCGGGGCAAGGGCAACCAAGGCTGCCTCGGCGCAGAGCTATCGCCCCAGCCAGACACCCTGCCCACAGTCCTGTATTGAAGCAGCCGATTCGCCTCCGCGGCGCCCAAGCAGCTCTCCAGAACCGCCATCAAGGCGTAGTGCCACTTCAATGAAGAACACATCCACGGCGAGAAGCAGGGCCCCACTGGCTAATGAAGGCCAAGAGCCAGTGGGGCCCTGCTTACTCAATGAGCAGATGTCACGGTTTCCCTCCGCCGTCCCGGGCTACGGTCCCACCTCGTGGCGAAAGACCGAATGGAATCGGCGGTGAAGACGGGACCAGCACCAATGCGGCCAATGGGGCGTGGGAAGTCCGGATGGCTGCCGTCCAGTTGAGCCACCCTCTGGCGGGTAACGCCCAACTCCGCAGCAGCTTCCCGGTACCCCATGAGGTCCTGTTCCTTCGGATGATCTCGCTCAGCGTTTGCCTGCTCAGCAGTGACCACTCGCAGGTCCGTCAGCCGAGGCCTTTGGCCTAGCGCAGCGCTGAGGCCTTCAGTTGCGGCCTCGAGAGCCTCTTGCGTGGCTTCCGACAAGCTGGGTGCTACCAGACGCCATACCAGGTAGAGGAGCTCAGTATCAGCCTCGTGCCTGACGACGCCAGCGCAGTACCGGCGTAGCTCTTCGAACTGCTCATCCCTGAAGGTGCCCACAGCGCCCACAGTTACGGATGCCCGCCACTCTTGTCCCATTTCCTTCTCCTCTCCTCCTCTATCCGGTTCATCTGGCAGTGCTCGGATGGACGGGGCGGGGGCCTGGCCTTCTGGCCCCCGCCTGCACCTGGGCCTAGTCCTCATCCGGGAAGACCAAGCCCGCCCTGCGCAGCTGCACGATCAGGTCGATCCACTGCCCCGGCGTCTCCGGCTCGGGACCGGCCAGAACTGCAGTGCCGTTCCGGGAGAACCGCCACGAGCCCTGAGCACTCTGGTGACTCTTAAATCCCTGACGGTCCAGCGCTGCGAGGAGCACGTCCATCCGATCAGTCATATCCCACCCTCCCCTCAAACCTTGCATGTGTCAAGCTTTAAAGTGGCGGCAACCTATCCCGAAAACCTTGCTTCTGGCAAATCGGCTGGTACGGAAGGGTCGGCGGAGCACATCCGCACGAGCTTCCAGGACAGCCTTTCCGCTGATTGCCACCCACAGCCGACCGCATGCAGTCATGCGGCCGGGGCCGTGAGTCCAGATACGACGCCACCAGGCGCACCGCACGACGGTTCCTGTCGAACAGCAACAGCAGGCGCGCTAGGCTCACCGCCGCCTACTCACCGCTCTAGCCGAGTTGGGCGCGCGTAGACGTAGGCGTGTTGGCCTTCCGCGCTATCGGCCGCGCGGCCTGCTGCCGGCGCTCTCGGGACCGGTTCCAGCGCGGGCAGTACCCAGGGTTGTTCGGCACTGACGAGACGACTGGCAAGGGGTAAGACAGGCTTGACGCCCGCCTCCGGCGAGAGCGCCTGTGACCGCTTGGGAAAGTCGGCGCACGCCGCGGTTCAGAGGGGGCGGCTCCACGAGCGGAGCCACGCACGCGCCGGCTGCCCCTCTTTCTGAACAGTGAATCGAGCGCAGCAAGCTCCGGCCACGCTGAGCCGTCGGGCCGCGCAGTCCGTCGCAGATCCCCTGCAGGAATGACTGTGCGCAAATCCCGCAACGCGCCCATCCTGCCGTTGCCGTCCACCACCCAAAAGCCGATCCTCTCCATGCCCTCGGCAGCCTTGGCACCGACCCCCTGCGTCCCCAGACCCTCCGGCCGACCCTGCGAAGGCATCCACTCAGACAGCTTCCATCGGAAGTACTCGCTGTCCTCGCTGCTTTCCGGCATGGCCCGCTTGACGTCCTGAATGTCAGGGAACGCCGCGTCAGTGTCTGTGTAGTCGAGGAAGCGGTAGGGCATGCGCCGCCCTTTCCGTGGGCGCGCCACCCTGAACCACGGGTTGGACAGCGCTGCGGGAGCTACTGCGCGCTTGGCGGGCCGCTCAGCCCGCGCACTGCGGTAGGCAGCCTGCTTGCACGCGTCGCTGCAGTACTTGCGCGTACGCCCGCGGTCCTTCTGCACGAAGGGCGGCGCGGTACAGCCGACACGCTGGCACCGATGGACAGGTACCTCTTTGACACCCTCCCAGACCAGGGCCGAGTGCTGCGGACCCGTCCGGCTCCTCAACTCCTCACGCAGCTGGGGCCCGAACTCCGAGTCCCGCAGCCTGATCAGCAGGCTCCTGATGAGCTCCTGCAAGCCCTCTACCGTCCACCCGAACTGTCGGGCCATCTGCACGAGTGGAGCCCCGTGCAGATAGTCGAGCAGGAGTCGCCGTTCAGAGTCCCGCAACACCTTGCGCAGGGCACGCCCGAGGACGTCATCACCGATCCGGCGACTGACGGGATCCTTGTCCGGCCAGTACTGTTCTCGCCTCACTGCGCTCCTCCCCCGCCCGGCTCCGCAACTGCCGTACTGTCCGGCGACGTCGCACCGCCGGAGAGCGCGGGATCGGCCACCGGCCCCTGCGGGCCTGCCCCCGGTCCCGCACTGAGGCCAGCCTGCCCGACTCCCACCCGCAGCGACTTGAAGAGCCCCAGAAGCGTCCGCCCGCTGCTGTCCAGCATGACCGGCAGATCTTCCAGCCGCGCACGGCGGATAGCCAACGCAGCCAGAACGGCGTGGGCGACAAGCGCGGCCAGACAGACCAGGGCGAGCAACCCCACCACCGCCACAACTGCCCACGGGACGTCAGACATCAGCTTCGCTCCTTCGAGACCGAAAACGCCGATGGCCCCGACGCGTCTTCGCGTCGGGGCCATCGGCGTGAGGCATGAAAAAACCCCGCCGGAGAAGGCGGGGTCGTCTGGTGCAGGCACATGTGTGCCACCACCAAGGCGAGCATAGCCAGGTACAAGCCCAAGCAAGACCGGTTCCCGGTATCGAAACCGCATTCTGGCAGCTCAGAGGCGAGATAAGCAGGGAGGCTCTCCAGCAGGGCAAGAGAGCATTTTCGTAACAACGCCTACCGGCGCCGGCTGCGGGACCCTCGCTCCGTCCTGCCAGGCATCTCGACGACACCCGACTACGCGGCCCGGCACATACCCGTGATCAGAGAAAGTGACCAACGCTCAGAAGAAGAAGGCTACAACTGATCAACGACCCTGATACCTGACAAACCCACAGCTCAGACTGCCACCACAACCAACACCTCAGCCACCCAGCGATCACCTCCCCCAGCCCGCCCCCCGAACACAGCCAGACACGCGAACTGATCAGCCCAGCTCAGCCATCCGTGAACCGATCACAAAAACCGATCCTGGACAGAGCAGCTGTCCGCGATCGGGATGCGGTGGTCGTAGCGACAAGCAGCGGGCCCGTGCAGGGTGATCTGCACGGGCCCAGAGCCGGACGGCGGTGTGGCGGGGGCGGACATCAGGACTCTGTCTGCGACGGCGTCCGGCGGCCAAGGTGATGCGTGTGACGGTTCCGAACCCTATGCCCTGGGACTGATGGTGATGGTGAGATCAACCTGATCGTAGCCAGCCAGCTGGTCGGTGCCTGCGGTGTCAGCGAGGGACCGGGTGTCGGTGTGCAGGAGGGCCGTGACCAAGGGGGCGGGCCGGTCGTCGAGGGCCAGCGCGAGCGGCCGGGCGGTGCCCTTGGCGATCCAGCCAAGAGGGAGGCCGTTGTGCTCGACCCGGATGGCGTTTGGGTCAGTCGGGTTGTCGTAATCGCGAACGAGGTCGAGGACGGTTCCCGCGGGCAGGTCGGCGAGGTACCCATCGCTGTAGGTGTGCCGGACGCCGCGTAGGGGGGTGGTGAATGTTCCGCGGCCGCTGAGGATGGTCTTCTGGACGGTGCGGGGGCTGCGCCGCTCGGCACTGCGGATGAGCAGGGACGCGGTGCTGGGGGTGGTGATGGCGGTGATCTCGTCGGTGGTGAGGTTGCCGAGCCAGCCGGTGAAATCGGAGAAGGACGGCTCGGGGACAGGGCAGCGTGCGGCCAGGTCGATTGCCTCGCTGCGCTGGTGGATGCCCAGGCTGGCGGCGTAGCAGGCAGGGGCGGTGTCAACGCCGTACTTGAGCATGGCCGGCAGGGCGGCGAGTGAGTCTTCGGGTGTGATGCCGTGGCGGGTCTCCAGGATCTGCAGGATCGAGGAGACGGCCCAGGCCAGGTCTTGGACGATCACCTTGTCGATGTAGTCCGAGGTGACGGTGATGTCCTTGGCGTCAAGGAGCAGCTCGTAGTGGCTATGGATCTCCTGGAGCGTCCAGCCGGCGATCCAGTCCCCGGCGAGAGGGACGACCGCCCCGATCGGCCGGTCCTTGGCAGTGGCGCTCCGGCGGAGTTCCTGGATCGTGGTGGCGGCGGTCAGGACGATGTCGCGCAGGGCTGGCCATGTTGCGGGGGCGAGGAGGCCGGGGTGCTCGGTGAGGGTGTTCGCGAGTTGCTCGGCGGCGGTGATCGCGTCGAGGCCGCCTTGCAGGCTCAGTCCTGTGCGCAGGATCGCCGCGCGGGCGGCCGGGTCGGGGAGCTGTCGGGCGAGAGCGGCGACGCGGCGGGCGGTGAACCGGGCGAGCGGCTTGAGGGACCACTCCTGGGCGCCGATCTGGTGGCCGCCCAGGGTGTGCGCGAGCAGGTCGTGTGCCGCGTCCTCCAGCAGCTGCTGGTCGGGGGTGTCGACGACTTCTTCGGCGAGCATCGTCAGGAGCTGGAGATCGAGCGCCTGCGCCCAGTCGGTCAGCTCTTCCTCTTCTGGGTCGAGCAGTTCGATGTCCGTCAAGTTCTGTCCCGGGGCGGGGCGGGCGCCCAGTCTCGTGATGGCGAGGCGGTGGTAGAGCGCACCGATGGTGGACAGGACCGGTTCGATGTTGCCCTTGTCTAGGTAGCGGAGCCGAAGCTTTCGGGCGTCCTCGGCGTCCTTGGCGATGAGGACGACGTGGCCCTCGGTCTCCTGGAAGGCGCGGCCGGCTCGGCCGGCGGCGTTCCAGAACTCGCGGACGCCGATCTGCTCTTGGTTCCGCCAGGTGCTGTGCACCAGCACAGTCTTGACCGGCAGGTTCATGCCCTGGGAGAGGGTGCTGGTGGCGCACAGCACGCGCAGTGCGCCGTCGCGGTAGGCGCGCTCCAGCAGGTGCCGGACGGGCTGCGGGACCGTGCCGTGGTGGTAGGCGATGCCCTGGGTCACCATCACGGTGAGTTCGTGCTCCTCGCCGAGGTGCTCGGCGATTCGCTCCGAGAGCGCCAGGCGTTGATCCCGCTGGTTCCGCACGCCGAGCACGGGGGTGTCTGTCTTCTTCAGTGCCGTTTGCAGGGCGCGCGCGGCGGCCTGCGCGTAGGCGGGCTGGGTGGTGGAGATCAGTACCGGGCCAAGGCGTTCGAAGTGCAGCGTCAGTGCGGCCGCGACGTCCTTGGCGTCGCGCGGGGACAATCGCTTTCGGACGAGGTGGCGGGTGAGCACCTTGGGTACGAAGAAGTCTCTGCCTTGGGCGGTGCCGTAGTGGATGCTGCCGGTCTGTCCGTCCTTCTCCTGCCCCTGCCAGGAGAAGATCCCGGTGCGTAGCTGGGAGGGCGACCAGTCGATCTTCGCGTGGTTGGTGCCGTGGGCGGTGGGCTCCAGCCAGCGGGCGATGTCTTCGCCGTTGGGCAGGACCGCGGACAGCAGGACGATCCGCGCCTGCGGGGTGGTGCGGCGGATCCGGGTGAGGACCATCTCCAGGCGCAGCCCGCGCGCGGACCGGTCGATGGAGTGTCCTTCGTCGACGAGGACCAGGCGCAGCCGGCTGGCGAGTTCGGGGGTGTTGCGCAGTAGCAGGTCGAGTTTCTCGGTGGTGACGACGAGGACGTCGGTGTAGTCCAGGAGGTGGTTCTCGTAGCGGACGTGTTCGGCGCCGCCGAAGAGGGAGGAGACGCGCAGGCCGACGAGTTCGAGGCTGGCGGCGAGGTGCCGTTCGACCTGGGCGGCGAGCGCGCGGGTGGGCACCACGTACACGGCCAGCGGCGGGTCCATGAAGCGCAGAAGCAGCCCGAGAGGGCTGTCGTCGGCCTCACCGGTGTCGGCGAGGGCGTGGAGGATGGCCCACTCGGCGATGTGGGTCTTGCCCGCGGAGGTGGGCATGGTGACCGTGAAGTTGTGGGCCCGGGCGTCGAGGAGTCCGGCGTCCAGGGCGGTGCGCTGGGAGGGCCAGACCTGGGTGAGCGGGCGGTCGGAGACGATCAGGGCCTTGATATAGCGCTCCCAGGTCCTCGACCAGCTGGAGGCGCGGCGCAGCAGGAGCCACGGGGAGGTCGCGACGATGTCCTCGACAGCGTGGGCGAGGGAGTCGACCAGGGTCCAGGTGTCTACGACGGAGGCCTGGAGGAGGATGGCAGCGGCCTGCTTCAGGTCGCTAACCGCGGCGCGCCCGGCCGCGCGGTCGCCGGTACGCCACAAGGTGGCCAGGGAGCGTGCCGAGCGGCCGACCAGGCCGTAGGCGGCCACCACGGCAAGGTCCGCCTGCTCGGCCCGGCCCGCGGCGAGCGCGGCGGTGAGTGCGCGGCCGAGACGCGGCAGTTCGCTCGCTGCGGCGACGCCGAGCCGAGCGGCGGTGTCGATGTCGCGGCGCAGGACCGCGCCGGCGGCCTCGGCGATCCGGTGCGGGGCGGCTGCGGTCAGCCCGTCGGTGTCGGGCATGTCCCCGTAGGTGAACAGCTCCCCGACTTCCTGCTGGAAGGTGCGGGCGATGGCGGTGGCGTTGGCCTGGTAGCCAGCCAGGCTCCACATCGTCGCCGAGATCGCCAGCAGTTCGATCCGTGTCTCCGGCTCGTTCGCCCGTGCGGCGAGGTCGGCGTAGGCCTGGGCGATGTCCGGCAGGGGCCCTGGGTCCGCGCGGCGCTCGCGCGGAGTGCGGGCCAGTTGCCCGAGCCGGGCGAGGGAGAGGCCTCGGCGCAGGGCATCGGGGTCGTAGGTGTAGTCGGCTGTCCCTTCGGTGCTGATCTGCTCGGCCAGGACGTGGGAGCGCAGCTGGCCGCGCAGAACCGGGGATGCCTCTCCCGTGGACAGTGCCTCGTCGCCGAGGCGCCGTACGGTCCCGTCGTCGTCCCTCACGCTGTTCCCGCCGCCGTTCCGTTGTCCTTGCCGCTGCTGGTGCTGCCGGGGGCCGTCTCCGCCGCCTCGTAGACGCGGCCGACGAAGTCCTTGAGATCGTCGATCTTGACGACGGTCAGCTCGGTGCGCTGGGTCACCATCGCGCCGAGCCCGGCCACGATGTCCTCTTTCCACGACTTGGCGTCGTGGACGAAGAGCATGTGCCGCTCCACCCGGCGCCGCCCTGGCTCGCGCAGCAGCGCGCCGAGCCGGCGTGCGAGGAACACCTGCCCGCGGTCAGCGCAGCGCGCCATGAGGAAGTGGAGGCTCTCGTCCAGCCTGTCCAGAACCTTCTCCAGGCTGTCGTACGCCTCGTTCCCCACCCTGTTGTCCCGGGAGGCGCGAGTCTTCACCTCCGGCACGGCGATCGCCGGAGGGTCCTGACGGAAGCGGAACGCCAGCACGTCCGTGCCCTGCACGGCCTGGGCCGGGGTCTGCTTGTAGCGCAGCTTCAGGACTGGGACGCACCACCGGCGCACCCTGCGGTAGAGCGCGCCTGTGACGATCTCCCCGAAGTCCCCGTGCCGGATCTTGCGGTCCGCGGGAAGCTTGTTCTTCCGCAAGTAGCCCGCAACCTCCGGCGCACCCAGGTCGTCGAAGACATTGGCGAGCTCGCCGGGAGCCAGGTAGTTACGCATCACCTCATGGCCCAGCCGTTCGACAAGCTCGCCGTCCTCGATCAGCCCCTCGTCGGCGAGCAGCTGGTACTCCAGCAGCCCGTCCGGCTGCTCCACGTCCTGCGGCTTGAGCCACTTGTCGAACACGCGCCCTTGCCCTCCCCCGGCGCCGCGCCTGGTCGGCAAGCGCACCTGGGCCAAGGCTAGGCCAGCGCGTGCCATCGTTCTTCATGCTGGCACTGGAAGTTCCCGTGCTGCACAAGCTGATCGGCTGAACCGTGCGGCGGGACGCCGGGCCGGCACACTCTGCCCGGCCCCGCCGCCTCTCGGACATTTACAGGGCGTCTGTGCGGCGAAGACGTCGCGGTTGAGGGTCAGGGGATGTGCTGTGGAGCTGTTCCAGGACCTTCTCCATACCGAGCAGGCCGGCGTCCTGGCTGATCTGCTGAAGCCAACTGTCGATGAGGGCACGGCGCTCTGCAGGGTCGCGCTGGTCGACGCCCGGGTCGGCGAGCAGGTTGGCCCCTCGTGATGTGCCAGCGTCAGGCACCGAGGTCAGTCCGTTCCCGGCGAGCAGGTCCGGCATATCCGTGCTGCTGAGAAGGTCCAGGCCGAGCGGCTGGGGCATCACGAGAGGATCGACACCCGCCAGAGCGGCGAGCGCTCCGGTGACCTTGTCATCGACCAGCGTGGCCGTCAGGGCGTCGACCAGCTCGTGCAGGCGGGCGATGGACAGGGGCGCCGCGCGGCCGAGGGTGTGCCGGAAGCGCGCGACGACTTGCAAGGAGACCTGCAAGTGCGAGACGGCAGCCCCGTAGGCGTCCGGCAAGTCGATCCTGGCCACGGCCTCCAGCGGGAAGACCGGCGCTCCGTGCAGGCCGCCCTGCCACAGCAGCCGGACCTTGCGGGCCCGGTTGAAGCCCGACCGGTGGAAGGGGTTCATGCCGCCTTCGCCGATCGATGCGCACCAGCGGAACAGGGCGTGGCGCAGGGGGGAGTTGTTCAGCGCGTCGGCAAATGCCTGCACGCCGCGCTCCGACAGCGGGCGCCAGGTGGCCGATGCGTCCACCGGAACGAACATCCCTGTACGCACGAGGAAGTCGGCGCTCGGCTTCCCCTGGTCGTCCATGGGCAGGTCGGCCGGCGGCAGCCGCAGTCCGGCAGCCACAGCCTGGGGCGCGGCTTCGTTGATCAACCGCGCGAGCCCCGCCCGGTCCGCTAGGGCGTTGCGTCCGTGCAGCCGGATCGGAGCGGCGCCTTGGACCAGAAGCGGGCGGGATGCCTTCGCCGGGTCCACGCGGACGACCAGGATCATCCGGCCGTCGGTCTCAGGCAGGGGAACCGGGATGATCTCCGGCTCCCAAGGCGGCTCCAGCGTCTGATGGCAGCCGCTGACGATCTGAACGATCGCGTCCTCGGGCACGCCGATGATTCGGTCGTCGACGCTGCGCTCGGTGACGCCTACCAGGATGAGGCCGCCGTAGCTGTTGGCCATCGCCGCGACCGAGGTCGGGATCTTGGGGGTGTATTTCTCCTTGTACTCCAGGGTCAGGCTCTCGGGCTGGCCGATGGCAACCAGCTCGCGAACCCGCTCCAGGGTCACGTCCGCAGGGCGGCAGGCGAACAGCGAGGCCGCGGATGTCATACGAGCCGTCCATCCGCTGGGCGTGTGTGGATCGAAGGTGTCATCAGGTCAAGTTAGCGAAGCTGTATGGGCCCACACTCCGGGTTTCCCTGCCGCTCGCCGGGCCGCTCGCGCAGCCGTACGCCGGGCTGGCGCGCGTCCCGCAGAAGCCCCGCAGGGACGCTCTCAGGCAGAGAGCAGCAGGACCGCCGACCGCGAGGCGCACGCCACCCCCACGCGGACGACACCACCACAGGTGTCCGCCGTCTCTGTTCCTCCGCCTCGTAGGAGACTCCCGATGGCTCGGGAAACCCGCACTCCCCCATACCGGCCCGACCCGAACCGCCCGGCCCGCCCAACGTAGGGATGCCTTCGGAGGCCCCGCTGTTGTCGGTGCACGCCGCCGTGGTGTTTCTGGCGGCCGTCATCATCGGTCTCGTCATGGGCGGCCTCATGTTCCTCCACGACAAGTCCGTGCCCGCAGCCGTCGCGACGGGCCTGGTGGCCGCTGGAGGCAGCGTTCCCGTGCTGCACAAGCTGATCGGCTGACCGGCGGTGGGGCCGGGTGCCCATGCTGCGCCCGGCCCACCGCCTCTCTCGGACGTCAGGCGGCGTGGAACTCATGGGCTGGGCCGCCGCGCCACCCACTGCGGGTCGTCCAGGATGGCCTCGGGGTCGGCGACGCCAGCGCCCTCGAGGAACACGACCAGGTCGTGGTCGCTGTAGGCGGTGCCGAGGATCTCGTCCCGGCCGCTGCTGTGCACGGTGACCTTCCGGCCGCCCGAGAGTGAGGGCCGGTGCACGACGATCGGCGCGCTGGTCACGCCTTCCAGCATGCCCCGGGCCGGTCTGCTGGGCGAGTCGGCCCGGGGGCGGCAGGGAGAGTCGCCGGACCAGTCCCAGAGGCTCCGCTCGCCGAGACGAGGGTCGTACAGGGCCCGACCGCCGGCGCCGAACGGCCCGAGCTCGGTGACCAGCGCGACGCCGGTGTCGACCTCGTCGGGCGTACAGCCGGTGAGATGGGCGGCCTAGCGATCTTCGACGATGAAGCACGCTCGCTGGTAGAGCTCGTCGAATGTGATGATCTCGATGTCCTGGATCGATGTCCGGTACAGCTCGAAGGAGTTGATCTTCTCCGGGTTCACGGCACCGTCGTGAGTGAACTCGCGCAGACTGCCGATCACCACGACCTGCCGGGGCCGGGTAGTGGACAGTTCGACGCCGGTCGGGGTGCCGTCGTCGTCGTAGATGCGGGTGAGGAACTCGCGGGAGATGAGCTGCTGGGCCTTGCTGGCGGTCTTCTGCACCTGCGCCACGCCGCCGCCCAGTTCTTTTGAGGCCTGGTAGACGCCCGCGCGGTACGGAGCCTTGGCGAGCAGCTCCGTGTCGTGGGTCTTGATTTCACAGAAGAGCATGCTGCTGATCAGGCCTTTGGAACGCATGATGGCGTCGATGCGTTTCCCGGCTCCGCCGAAAATGTTGGCGCCGGTGGTGATGCGTTCCAGCTTGCCGTCGTCGATGGATTCGCAGGCGATGAGGTTGAGTCCGTAGCCGAAGATCCACTGGTTCGCCTCGAAGAAGGCCTGCCAGACCGCTTCCGCCCCGCGCGTCGTTGCCAGGCTCTCCTCCTGCCGGAAGTAGTCCCGATCGGTCAGCAGCCGCTCGAACCTCTGGAGCTGCTCTCTGCGGTTGCTGATCAGCCGGATGTCCTCTTCGGTGAGCCCGCCGCCGATCGCAGTCCTGACCGCACCGAGAACCATCGTCCGGTCCTGGCCGGCCAGCAGCTGCGTCAGTTGGCCCTCGTCACCGGCCACGAGCTGGAGGGAGCCGCCGGGCGTGCTCAGCCCCGCACAACCCTGGAGGAAGTTGATGACCTTCCAGAAGTTCTCGTGGACATCCCCGGTGTCGACGAGCGCCTTGACAGCCCGGGTGGTCCCGGTATCGGGCACCGTATACGTGGCGGAGACCTCCCCTGCCTTCCTCTTGTCCTTCTTCCACAGCTTGATCCTCGGCGTGAAGGTGTCGCCCTTCTTGATGATGGTGACGCTGCACAGGGTGGCCACCCGGGGCCGGTCGTCGAGGACGAAGTCGGTGATCATCCGGCGTGCGCGGGTGTCATAGAGATAGTGGAACCCGCTGCTGTCCTGCGAGGCACGGATCTCCAGATCGGCGAAGTCCCCGCGGGTGACGTCGAACTCGGTCGTGGAGAAGGAGATGCGGAGACCGCGAACGATGGGGGTAGCGGGCGCCGCAGCCTGAGTCCGCCAGTCCGGTGGGATGTTGGGCAGCGGCCGGGTATCGCCTTCGACCACGAGGGCCTGGACGTCGGTGCGTCCGAGCTGGCTGAGCAGGGGCTCCAGTGTCCGCCAGATCACCTCCTTCATCTCCGGGGTGCAGGTGGGCTGGAGCTCGCGCTCCACGGTCAGGACCGCCTCGTAGGTTGCCGCCGTCCAACCGTCACCAGGCATGGGGTGGAAGAAGCCGCCGTCGCGGCGCAGGGTCAGGACAGCCGTGCGCAACAGGTCACGTGCGGGCTCCTCGCCGGCGCAGTCCAGGAGGCTGTAAGTCTGCCCGAGGACCAGATCGAGCTTGCTCGTGTCGTCGTCGTTCAGCGGCAGCGGGACCAGCGGTCCCGTGGGCGGAAGCCGGACCGGCGTGTAGATAGGGCGGCCCGAGAGGAACTCGTATGAACGCAGACCCCATCCGTCCGGTGCCAGCAGCCGGTTCAGCTCCTCAACCTGCTTCATCGCCTCCTCGACACCGGCCGCGACCTCGGGATGGACGGTTCGCGCCAGGAAGGCGAGCAGCACCTCGTCCGGTCCGACGGAGAGCCCCAACCGGGAGTCCTCGAAGATCCAGTCGTCGGGCAGGTCGTCTTCGTTGTTAATTCTGTGCTGCTGGATGTCAGCGCGGACAGTCGGGAGCCGACTGCTCTCGGGAGCAGGTTGGTCCAGGTCGTAGAGGTGCTCCAGGAACGTGACCTCGTCCAGTTTCCCCCACCAGGGGCTCGATATCTCGCGCAGGTAGTTGAAGATGTCGTGCCGCGTCACCGATGTGATTGATGGCTGCGGGTGTGCCGAAGCGAGGTCACTGGACGTCATGTGTCTCAGGATGAAGGGCAGGGCGGCCAGGTACCGGCAGATCGAGACTTTCCCCTCCCAGACGAGACGTCAGGCAGAGTGCCGCAGGTGGGCGGGAGCAAGGGGTGCAGGGTGTCCCAGGGCCCAGCGGTGAGCAACCACGGAGCCAGGCAGAGCGGCGCCACGCGATGCGAGGAGCGGCGCGGCGGCTACGCGAGGCACTCGAACCCGTCGTCGCAGACCTCACCGGGCAGCGGCAGGACGTGAGAGTGACAGCCAACCCCGACGGCAACGGCGGTGCCCGCCTGCGCGGATTCACCCGGCCCGACGGCTTCCAGTTCGGCACATGGATCCCCGTGCACGTCCTCGCTGATCCGCTCAGGCTGGACGACCTGATCCGGATCTGGGCTCGCCTGCTGCTCGGGAACGGCTTCTACAGGTCGAACTCGAGGTGCTCGATGTCCGTGAACCGGACCTCTTCCAGGCTTCCGGCGCGGCGGCCGCCATCCTGGAAGTACACCTCCTTGAGTGCCTCGGCGGCGATCTCCTGGAGGCGCTGCTCGGTGGCGCCCTGTTCCTGGGCGCCAAAGAGGCGGGCGGCGTGCTGCGGGGGCAGGGCGACGGTGAGGTGGCGGATGCGGTCCTGGTCCGTCGACCCGATCGGCGCGGTGTAGCCGAGGCGGGCGCGGGTGTCGATGACGATGCCGCCGGTGGTCGCCGCCTTCTGCCGGGCCTTGGCGCGGATCTGCGGCTGCCAGCGGGCCTTCACCTCGCGCTCCAGGCGGGCGGCGAGGTCCGGGCGGGGTTTTTTGATCTGGTCTTTCACGTAGCGCTCGACGGTGCGCTGGGAGATCCGCAGCATCTGGGCGACCGCCTTGGTGCCCTTGAGCTGCTTGACCAGGTACCGCATCTGCGCGGGCGCGCTCTTGGGTGCCGGGCGGGTGAACGCCTTCTGCACCGCGGCTTCCAGGCCGTCCCCGAACAGGGTCATCGTCGCCTTCTCCTACTCTCCGTTGTCGACGTCGGTGACGGTGCCGTCCTTGATGTACCGGGCGAGGTTGAGTTCGGGGGCGTCGAACCGCTCGCGGACCTCCTCGCCCCACAGGACGCTCTGGGTGCCCTCGTGCTTGACCAGGCCCGGGTTGATGCCGAGCTTGAAGCCGCCCGGCAGGGGCTTGCCGTCCCGGTAGGGCAGGAAGTCCAGCGGGCTGGTGCCGCCTGCCGCGTAGACGACGCAGTCGGACAGGACCGCGACCGGGTACTGCCCGGTGAACGCCGCATGCTTGACGATTTTCCGGTGGAGGTTGATCCGGGTGCGGGAGATGACCGCCGCGCGGATGTCCGGCCGCCAGGTCGGGCGGGCAAGGGCGCGCCAGGGTTCGCCGGGTTTCCAGCCCTCGCCGCGTGGGCGCTCGCGGAGTTTGCCCAGGCCGCCCTTGACCGTTGCCATGATCGCCGAGACGACGATCGCCAGCTCGGGGTCACGGCTCCGGTAGCTGTCCATCGCGGCGAGGAAGTCGGCCGGCTCCATGTCGGCGTGCACGCCGAGGTCGGCCATGGTGGCGAGGAAGGCGTCGCGGAGCCGGTTGTACCAGCCGTCCAGGTAGCGGCCGTTGTCGTATCGGACGTACGCCTCGAGCGGTGTGACGTCGTAGCCGAGCTCCACCGCGTACGCCACGGTCGGCGTGGCGTACCAGGCCGGACCCTCCGGTTGCTCGCCCTTGGGCGTGAACGGGCTCGGCAGCAGACTCGCGTCTTTGGATCGACTACCTCGTAGCAGGGCTCATACTCTGCGCTCACATCCTGGTGATCCGCACGACGGAATCAGGGGACTGGCTGTCATGGATCGACTCATCGCAGCGAACTGACCTGTACGCCGCCGCTGCTGGTGTGGTGTCAGCAATCGGCGGACTGAGTGCCATCGCGATCTCCATCTACACCGCGGCGAACGGGGAACGCCTACGCGCTGTCCGACGTCACCATCAAGTCGGTCTACGGCGAAGCTGGCGCAGTCTGCTGCGCGGCACCGCGCTGGTATGCGCCCTGCTGCTGAGCGCACTCGACAGAGACAAGGATCCCGCATCCGCACGGTTCATCTTCGAATTCGCCATGACCTTCGCGGCACTACGCTTCTGCCGCCTCATCTGGCTGTTCGACAGGATGATGCAAGTATCAGACGCGGACTCAGCTGAGCCTGACCCAGTAGCCACACCAGTGCGGGACCCTGACTGGCTGCGTCGACACCAGAACACTTCGTGAACAAGGTGCTCGCTGCTGCACAGCCCAGCTGGCCTGTGGCCCCGGGCTGGGCAGTGGAACCTCAGATTGGGCTCCATCCTGGACAACCCGGAGGAGAGCCCGCGTAGTCGGCCACCGTCGTACCAGGGGCGGTTCAGACGGCCATCCCGGTTTCGGAGCGGCCACCACTTCAACGAAGCCCTATACGTCGTCGAAGCTGGGCTGACTCCATGGCTGGTCGGGGGGTGGACCTTGGGCGCCGAGGAGCTGGGTGATCTTCTCGGCTTCGTCGCTCGAGAGCTCGGAGAGGAGGCGTGCCGTGGTGCCGAGGAGGGCGTCCAGCGGTACCTGGGTACGTGCGCCGCGGACGCTGGCGGTTCCGGTGCCGAACAGGCACTGGAGAGTCTCGCCGGAGGGAATGCGGGCATCGGCCTCGATGACTCCCTCGGCCTGGCCCAGCGCGTCACTGATGCCATCGAGTTGGACGTCGTGGGCGATGTCGTCGCCGGGACCGCCGTATCCGACGTGGCGGTCCGTTACGACCATGCGAAGAGAGGTCAACGGAATGCCGAAGCGGTCTGCCCTGTTCCTCACCTCGGCGAGGCGGGGCAGGTCGTGCTCCTGCCCGGGCGGGAGCTGGCGCCGGGACTGGGCAACCAGCACATGGAACCGCGGGGTCTGCAGGATCAGCTGGCCGGCCTTCACCGCCCAGCGCCACGGGCTGACGTCCGCATCGGCCGTACCGGGCACAATCATGCAGACGCGGCTGGCCCAGAGCCGGATCGCCTCACGCATCAGGTGCTGAAGATTGCCGGTGCCGGCGGCCGGGGTGCGCAGCAGGACGGGGAGGCTGATCATGCGGACGACCCGGTTCCAGAACGCGGCGTCGGTGATGTCCTCGGATTCCAGCAGGTACATCAGGGCCGTCTCGTCGAGATGACCGACGCCTCGCTGCGGCGCAGGGAAGCTGGCGAGCGTGGAACCGCCGCCTTGCCAGAGCGCGGCGAGGAAGGCTGACATCCGGTCGGCGACGTCGGTGGTCATCCGCGCGGTGAGGGCGTCGACGGCGTCGCGGGTGGGAACGCGTTCTCCCGCACGGGCGGCCTCGGCTCCCTGAACGACCGTGTCCAGGAACTCCTCGGTCGCCGCTTTGTCGAGGGTGCCGCGGCCGCCTTCGAGAACGGAGCGGGACACCAGATGGGGGATGCCGGGAGAGTCATCGGCCGGCTGGAGTGCGCCGAGCGCGGAAGCGTCGAGGAGTAGCGCGGTGCTGCTACCGGGAAGCGGGGGAAGATCTCCTTGCTGCCGGGCGGAAGGCAGTTGACCGAGAGCCAGAAGCACCGGCCGGTCCGCACGGGGAAGGCGCTGCAGGTCGTCCTCGAGCTCACGCTGGTCCGATGTGGTGCGCAGATAGATGAACCGGCGCGGTGTGCGGGGCCTGTCGGGCCATTCCAAGACCATGTCGGGGACATGGGTGTGGTTGAAGAACTCGGTCTTGGTGACGGTGGCCCGGGGGTCCATGCGGCGCAGGTGCCAGGCGACGATGTCTTTGACCCGGGTGAACATCATCCGGTCGTCGGGCTCGTCCATGGCCTGGGAGATCGACTGCTCGACAATGTTCACCACGAGCCCTCTCTGCGGGTGAGTTCGGCGGCGACGATGGCTGCCCAGTCCTTGAGCGGCAGGAGGGTTTCCTGCTTGTCCGAGAGCACGATCAGCCACAGGCGTGCGGCGACCGACCGGGCGAGTTCGCTGTCCAGGAGTTTGCGGGCTTCCTCGGTGTCGCTGGTGCCGAAAACACGGCTGCTGTGCTGAAGGACCGCAGCCTCCACCTGCCCGGGTGAGTTGAGGGTGGACCAGGAATTCGCACGGAACGGTGCCCAGGTGATCCACATGAAGTGGTCGCTGAGATGGTGCTGGATCTGGGCAGCCACGTAGCACTTGGCGAGGAACTCGTCGAACTGGGTTCCCTGATCGCTGGGTTGCGCGTAGTTCTTGACCTCCGCGCAGAACATGTCGTTCTGGTAGGGGTCACCACGCATGGCACCCCCCAGATCGAAGGAGAACGTCCGGCCTCCGTACGGCCACGGCAGAGTCAGCCGACGACCGCAGGACTCCGAGTCCGTGTTCGCGTACGCGCCGAAGATACGCATCGTGCCCTCGAGCCACTGCTTGGCCCTGCGGGCCCCCGAGAAGCCCTTCACCTGAGCATCTTCGCCAACCACCACAGGCGTAGCTTAGTGCGATCGGATCATCACGATGCGCTCGAATGGCCAATCCCCCGCCACACCGACGCCTGCCGACTCCAGGAAAGGGCCACCCACGGCCTGGGGAAGCAAGCAGACGACGGGCCCAGGCCCGGACGACTACTGCGAAAACGCCCGCCCGGATCGGCGAACACGAGACCGTGGTGGAGTGACCCATCATCCCGGCCTCCTCCGGACCGCTCCCCTGCAGGGGGAGACAACCTCCTCACTGATCTGCCGCATCGCAGGCCGCTACGGGATGGAAGCGAAGGCGTTGCGGTCGTGCTGGCGGTGGCGCAACTACCCGCCGGGGCACGACGGCGGGGGCGCGCGGGCCGACGCCGAGGTGCTGCCGAACGCAGCCGGACGGCAGCTCCTGGCAGGCCTGTGCGGCGTCGAGGAAGACGCCCTGTCGCGGGCGCTGCCGTCCTGGGGGCAGGAGGACGCCAAGCTGCCGGCCGGACAGGACGCCGGGCCCGCGGCTGCGTGGCGGATCGGCGGCGCACTCGCCGGGCCGGTGGCGTTCGGCTGCCGCCTGTGCAGCGCCCGGCGCACCGGGACGGCGGTGCGGGTGGTGCGGTATGCGCCGCGCTGGCAGCGGGTGTGTGCCCGGCACCAGCGGTGGCTCTTGGACGCGGACGCCGACCAGGTGCCGGAAACCCTCGACCTGCGCGGCGTGCCGGAAGTGGCCGCGGCGCAGCGGCGGTGGACCGGGGTGGCACGGCGGGCGCTACGCTCCGGGGCTCAGCCGGAGCGGGTGTTCGCGCTGGCGCATGCGGTGGTGGCCCGGTGGTGGGAGCAGGCCCTTGATCGGGAACAGGAGACGATCTGGCCGCACCGGCTGCACCAGGTCGCCGGTGGCAACGCCGGGAGGGATCTGGAGTGGTGGCGGATCGTGGGGCGGGACGCGGCCATCTTCCCCGAGGTGATGGCCGTCGCTGACGCGCTGCTGGACCCGGCCATGGCCCAGCTCGCGTGGATCGACAGCGGCGCCCTCAAGCCGCGGCCGTCGAGATGCCCAGATGCCGTGCGATGGTCCTGATCGGCATCTGCTCGGCCGGTGCAGCGGACGGATCTCTGCGCAGTCCTCCACGAGGATCACCTTCCCTCCTGACCTTGATCACCAAGGCCAGAGACAGACGAAGATCATCAAGTGGTCACTTTCCGCCGTCAGGGGGTCAGCGTCCGTCGTCGAGAACGGAGTGTGGCTAGTTGTACTGACCCGTGAGGTTGTGGACGCGGCTGGCGGGTGGTTGGCCTTTGAGCGCGGTGTGTCCGCGGTGGTGATTGTAGGTGTGGAGCC
>NZ_JBVIPA010000082.1:0-19573 GCF_055578365.1 Streptomyces sp. NPDC033131 | reverse complement strand
AGCTGCCGTCGGGCCGGTAGCCGCAGACGCCGAATCGCCCTGGAGGCGATTCGCCTTTCCCTGCCCTGCTCCGCAGGAGCTTCGTTTCCTCCCCGGCCTGAAGGCCGGGGTATCCACGAACGAATCACGATGACCCGGGGACCGTCGGCGGTGAGGACGACGTTGTCCGGGTGGAGGTCGAGGTGGAGGACGCGGCCCGAGGAGCGGCGGGGCGGGACGGCGTGCAGGTCGCGCAGCAGCCGGGCGAGGGTGGTGCCCGCCTCGTCGAGGGATAGGGAGCCGGTCAGGACCGCCTCCAGCATCGTCGGGCCGTACAGCCGCTCCAGCACCAAGTCGGTGCGGGTGGAGTCGGCCGGGCGGACGCGCGGCACCGGGTAGCCGTGGCCGCGCACGTACTCCATGACCTCGCCCTCGGCGGCCGCGTCCCCGTGCCCCTGCCGGTCGCGGCGCACCACCCACGCCTCGTCGATCTCGTACACGTCGTTGGCCCGGCCGGAGCCGAGCAGTCTCCCCGTCGGCTGCATGGGGCCGAACCTACCCGGGCGCACAGGCTGCCCTCAGGGGCTTCGTTACGCACCGGTAGAGTGGCCGGGTCGTATCACACCCGTACGGGGGGAAGCCGGTGCAATTCCGGCGCTGACCCTCCCCCAGTGCCTTAGGGGTCCTTTCACTATGCCCGTCCGGGTCGCGCGCTCATAGTGAAAGGACCCCTTAAGGGCCTGGGAGGGACCCCCACCGTGAACCGTTCGCGAGAACGGTGAGCCGGACTGCCCCGGACGGTCGTGACCGGCTCACGTGCACCGGCAACCGGCCGGTGTGCGGCACCGTCGAGGTATACGGAGCCGAGCCGCCGGGGTGTCCCGTGCTGCCCGGCTCCCCTTCAGGGAGAGGCACCCGCCGATCATGAACGTCCGCCGCAGCGCCGCGGTACTGGCCGCCGCCACCGCCGTGATCGGTGCCGCCGTGCCCGCCGTCGCCGCCGACCCGTCCCCCTCCGCCTCGCAGGCGTTGCCCGCCGCGCTCTACGGCGGCACGGACCCGACGTACGACGGTGTCTGGCGCCAGTCCCTCGCCCTGCTCGCCCAGCACACGGTGGGGGTGAAGCCCGCCGCGAAGTCCGTCGGCTGGCTGACCGGACAGCAGTGCGCGAACGGCGCCTTCGCCCCCTACCGCGCCGACCCCTCCACGGCCTGCGACCAAAAGCTCATGGTCGACACCAACAACACCGCAGCCGCCGTCCAGGCCCTCGCCGCGCTCGGCGGCCACGACGCCGTCACCGGCAAGGCCGTCGCCTGGCTCAGGTCCGTGCAGAACAAGGACGGCGGCTGGGGCTACACCCCGGGCGGCGCCAGCGACACCAACTCGACGTCCGTCGTCGTCGGCGCGCTGACCGCCGCGGGAGAGAAGCCGCAGGACGTGCGCAAGGGTGAACAGGGGCCGTACGACGCCCTGGTGAAGCTCGCCCTGTCGTGCGAGGGCCCCGACGCCGGTGCCTTCGCCTTCCAGCCCGACAAGAAGGGCGAACTGGCCGGGAACGCGGACGCCACCGCGGCCGGTGTCGTCGGTGCCCTCGGCCAGGGACTCGTGGTCGAGCCCGCCAAGCAGGCGGAGGCCGCGACCTGCGCGGACTCCGGCTATCCGTCCCCGCAGCAGGCCGCCGCCAACGGTGCCGCCTACCTCACCAAGGCCCTCGCCAAGGACGGCCACCTCACCTCCGCCCTCCCCGGCTCCACCGACCAGCCCGACTACGGCAACACCGCGGACGCCGTCGTCGCCCTCGCCGCGCAGGGGCAGACCGCGGAGGCGAAGAAGTCGCTGGAGTGGCTGGAGAAGAACTCCGGGAGCTGGGCGGCGCGGAGCGGTCCCGCCGCCTACGCCCAGTTGATCTTCGCGGCCCACGCGACCGGCACGGACCCGCGCGACTTCGGCGGTGCGGACCTGGTGAAGCAGCTCAACGCGACGGGGCCGGCTCCCGAGCCGGCGACCGCCAAGAGCGAGGCCGACGGCAAGGACGACTCCGGCAGCGACTCGGGCAGCGGCGACGTCTGGTGGATGGTCGGCGCCGGCCTCGCCGCCGGAGCGGGCGTCGGGTTCCTGCTGAGCAGCCGCAGGAAGAGGCAGCAGCCGTGACCCGCCGTTGTGCCGCGGCCCTCGTGGTCCTGGTCGCGTCCCTGCTTCTGGGGAACGCGGGCCCGGCCCAGGCCGCCGGCTACCGCTACTGGTCCTTCTGGGACCGTGACGGCAACCAGTGGACGTACGCCACCCAGGGCCCCTCGACCACCCGGCCCTCCGACGGTGACGTCCAGGGCTTCCGTTTCGCCGTCAGCGAGGACTCCGGCGACGCGACCCGGCCGCGCGGCACGGCCGACTTCACGACGATCTGCGCGAAGACGCCGGCGCAGGACGGCAGGAAGCGTGTGGCCCTGGTCATCGACTTCGGTACGACGACGGACGCCCCGGCCGGCGAGACCCCGCCGGCGGCCCGTACGGCCTGCGCGGTGACCGCCCCCGACGCGACGACGGCCGAGGCCCTGGCCGCCGTCGCCAAGCCCCTGCGCTACGACACCGACGCCCTGCTGTGCGCGATCTCGGGCTATCCGCAGGCGGGCTGCGGCGAGCCGGTGGGGCGTCGGCGAGCGACGGCCGCGCCGGAGAAGGACGCCGAGGACCAGGGCCCGTCACTCGGCCTGTTCGCCGGTGCCGCGGCCGTGGCGGCACTGGGCGCGGCGGCGGTGTGGCAGGCAAGGCGGCGCAAGCATGCCTAGCGTGCCCGGCGGCACCTCGAGAGTGGGGGAGGGTGGGCGCAGCGGCACCCGGCAGGCGCCGGTGAGCGTCCCCACCCCCCGGCGACAGCCTCGCGCGGCCTTGCATCCCGGCGCCTGGTGGCTCTGGGCCCTCGGCCTCGGCACCGCCGCCACCCGCACCACCAACCCCCTCCTCCTCGCCCTCCTCATCGCCACCTCCGCCTACGTCGTGGCCACCCGCCGCCCCGACACCCCCACCGCCCGCTCCTACACCGCCTTCGTGAAACTGGCCCTGGCCGTCATCCTCATCCGCCTCGTCTTCGCGACAGTGCTCGGCTCCCCCGTCCCCGGCACGCACGTGATCGTCTCCCTCCCCGAAGTCGCCCTCCCCGACTGGGCGCAGGGCATCCGCCTGGGCGGCAAGGTCACCGCCGAAGGTCTCCTGTTCGCCTTCTACGACGGCCTGCACCTGGCCACCCTCCTCATCTGTGTCGGTGCCGCGAACGCCCTCGCGAACCCGGCCCGTCTCCTCAAGTGCCTCCCGGGCGCCCTGTACGAGATGGGCGTGGCCGTGGTCGTGGCCCTCACCTTCGCCCCGAACCTGATCCTCGACGTCCAGCGCCTGCGCGCCGCCCGCCGTCTGCGCGGCCGCCCCGACAAGGGCGTACGGGGTCTTCTCCAGGTCGCGCTCCCGGTCCTGGAGGGCGCACTCGAACGCTCCGTCGCCCTCGCCGCCGCGATGGACGCCCGCGGCTACGGCCGGACCGCCGACGTCCCCGCCCCGGTCCGCCGTACGACCACCGCCCTCACCCTCGGCGGTCTGCTCGGCGTCTGCGCGGGAACGTACGGGCTGCTGACCGCCGAGGGCGGCGCGTACGGCCTTCCCGTCCTCCTCCTCGGACTGGCCGCCGCCCTCGCGGGCCTCCGCCTGGGCGGCCGGCGCTCACTGCGCACCCGTTACCGCCCGGACCGCTGGACCGTGCGCGCCTGGCTGGTCGCCGGCTCCGGCGTGGCGGTGGCCGCGCTGTTCGTGACGGCCTCCGTCCACGACCCCGAGGCCCTGAACCCGGGCGTGGTCCCCCTCGTCGCCCCCACCCTGCCCCTGTGGCCCGCGGCGGCCGTACTCCTCGGCCTGCTCCCGGCGTTCGCCGCCCCCGACCCCAAGGACCCGTCGTGATCCGCTTCGAGAACGTCTCCGTGACGTACGACGGCGCCGCCGAACCCACCGTCCAAGGCGTGGACTTCGAGGTGCCGGAGGGTGAACTGGTCCTGCTGGTGGGTCCGTCGGGGGTGGGAAAGTCCACCGTGCTGGGCGCGGTCAGCGGTCTCGTGCCGCACTTCACCGGCGGCACCCTGCGCGGCCGGGTCACGGTGGCGGGCCGGGACACCCGCACGCACAAGCCGCGCGAACTCGCCGACATGGTGGGCACGGTGGGCCAGGACCCGCTCTCCCACTTCGTGACGGACACCGTCGAGGACGAACTCGCCTACGGCATGGAGTCGTTGGGCCTCGCCCCGGACGTGATGCGCCGCCGCGTGGAGGAGACTCTCGACCTTCTCGGCCTGGCCGGCCTGCGCGACCGCCCCATCGCCACCCTCTCGGGCGGTCAGCAGCAGCGGGTCGCGATCGGCTCGGTCCTCACCCCGCACCCGAGGGTCCTCGTCCTCGACGAGCCGACCTCCGCGCTCGACCCGGCCGCCGCGGAGGAGGTCCTCGCGGTCCTCCAGCGCCTGGTCCACGACCTCGGGACGACGGTGCTCATGGCCGAGCACCGCCTGGAGCGCGTCGTCCAGTACGCGGACCAGGTCGCCCTTCTCCCCGCGCCCGGCTCGGCCCCCGTCCTGGGCACCCCCGCCGAGATCATGGCCGTATCGCCGGTGTACCCGCCGGTGGTGGACCTGGGCCGGCTCGCGGACTGGTCCCCGCTGCCGCTGACGGTCCGGGACGCCCGGCGACGGGCGGGCGGCCTGCGGGAGCGGCTGACCGGACGCGACGGCACCCGGGACACACCGTCCGTCCCCCCGGCGCCGCCCGAACCCGCCGCTCCCGTCGCGTCGTCCCGTTGGCGCCTGCGCAAGAGGCCCGCCCCCGCACCGACCGCCGCGGCTGTGACCGAAGTCCGCTCCCTCACTGTTCGCCGCGGCCGCGTCCAGGCCCTGCGCCACGTCGACCTGACCGTCGCACCCGGCGAGACCGTGGCGCTCATGGGCCGCAACGGCGCCGGAAAGTCGACGCTGCTGTCCGCGCTGGTCGGCCTGGTGGAGCCGGCCGCCGGAGCGGTGCGGGTCGGCGACGTCGTACCGCACCGCACGGCGCCCCCCGAACTCGTCCGCCGCGTGGGTCTCGTACCGCAGGAGCCACGCGACCTGCTGTACGCCGACACGGTCGCCGCCGAGTGCGAGGCCGCCGACCGGGACGCCGGCGTGGCGGTGGGCACCTGCCGGGCCCTGGTCACCGAGCTGCTTCCCGGTGTCACCGACGACACCCATCCCCGCGACCTCTCCGAGGGCCAGCGGCTCGCCCTCGCGCTGGCCGTGGTCCTGACGGCCCGTCCTCCCCTCCTGCTCCTCGACGAGCCGACCCGGGGCCTGGACTACGCGGCGAAGGCCCGCCTGGTCGCCGTGCTGCGCGGGCTGGCGGCCCAGGGGCACGCGATCGTCCTGGCGACACACGACGTGGAACTGGCCGCCGAGTTCGTGCACCGGGTGGTGCTCCTCGCCGACGGCGAGGTGATCGCGGACGGTCCGACGGCGGACGTGGTGGTGGCCTCTCCCTCGTTCGCCCCGCAGGTCACGAAGATCCTGGCGCCGCAGAAGTGGCTCACGGTCGCACAGGTGAGGCGGGCGCTGGCATGACGGACACCCGCCAGGCCAGGGCCGTCCGGCTGGGCCCTCGCTCCCTCACCGCCCTGGTCCTCGTGAGCGCGGTCGGCGTGGCCGCCCTGGGCTGGCCGTTCCTCGCCCCGCCGGCCTCCCGGGCCGGCGCGCACGCGCAGGATGCCCCGTGGCTCTTCGCGGGGCTGCTGCTCCTCCTGGTGGCCGTCCTGGCGGCGACGATCTCCGAGTCCGGACTCGGCCCGAAGGCGGTGGCGATGCTCGGCGTACTGGCCGCGACCGGTGCGGCCCTGCGGCCCATCGGCGCCGGGACGGCCGGCATCGAGCCGATGTTCTTCCTGATGGTGCTGAGCGGTCGCGTGCTCGGCCCGGGCTTCGGATTCGTGCTGGGCTCGGTGACGATGTTCGCGTCGGCGCTGCTCACGGGCGGGGTGGGCCCGTGGATGCCGTTCCAGATGCTGGCGATGGGCTGGTTCACGATGGGCGCGGGCCTGCTGCCGGGCCCCGACCGCCTGCGCGGCCGCCCCGAACTCGCGCTCCTCGCCGTCTACGGCTTCCTCTCCGCCTTCGCCTACGGCACGATCACCAACCTCGCGGGCTGGACCTTCATGAGGGAGAACGCCTCGAACATCGCCTTCCAACCGGACGGCGCGGTCGCCGCCAACCTGGCCCGCTTCGTCGCGTATTGCCTGGCCACGTCGCTCGGCTGGGACGGGGGCCGGGCGCTCGTCACGGTCGCCCTGACGGTGACGATCGGCCCGGCGATCCTGCGGGCCCTGCGCCGCGCCACCCGCCGGGCGGCCTTCGAGACACCGGTCACGTTCGGCTCCCGCGCCGAGTGAAGCACCCCACATGACGCAGGTCACCTACGAAGTCGGGCCGTAGCCGTCAGCGCGTGGCAGGTACGCGCACGCAGCGCCTCTGACCTGCGCATTGAGAGCCAGTTCACATGGCGGACCAAACCCCCACATGCGGCCACAATTAGTAAAAGCGGTCATTGCGGACGCAGTCCCGGCCTGTTTCTCTGGATGACGTCGCACGGCGCCGACGTGCCCCCAGGGCCTCGGCGCCGCGGCATGCCACCGCCGCCCGCACCGGCTGGTCACGGCAGGCCCGGCACCCCCGTCCCCGAAGAAATGGTTCTCCGTGTCCGTCACCCGCATCGTTCGTCGCGTCGCTTCCCCGAAGAAGGCCCTCACCGCCGTGGCGCTGGCCTCAGCCGCCGCCGGCATGGCCCTGACCGCGGCCCCCGCCCACGCGGCCACCACGGTCTCGGCCACCGAGGCGAAGTCGATCGCGCACAAACTGATCCCGGACACCGCGCAGTACAACGCCTTCAGCAAGATCGTCGAGCACGAGAGCGGCTGGGACGTCGACGCCACGAACGCCTCCTCCGGCGCCTACGGCCTGGTCCAGGCCCTGCCCGGCTCCAAGATGGCCTCCGCCGGATCCGACTGGAAGACCAACGCCGAGACCCAGATCGAGTGGGGCCTCGACTACATGAACTCCCGCTACGGCAGCCCGACCGGCGCCTGGGCCTTCTGGCAGGCCAACGGCTGGTACTGATCCGCCCCCGGTCAGCCCCTCCACGCGCCGCAGGGCCGGTCGTGCCGGTTCGACGGGCACGAGCAGCGGAGGGGACGAGATCACCTCACGCGACGGCGGTGCCCTCGAGCTCGACCATCTGGCCGGTGATCGCCAGACGCGTCACCCCGAGCATCGTGGTGGCCGGCGCCACCCCGGCGGCTCCCAGCCGTCCCGCCAGCTCGCCGTAGTGCTGGAAGAGCAGGTCGACGTCGGTCGTGTAGACGTTGAGCCGGACGAGATGCGAGAGGGACATGCCCGCCTCGGCGAGCACGGCCTCGACGTTGTCGACGCTCAGCGCCAGCTGCGCCGCCATGTCACCGTCGTGCTCGGGCTTTCCTTCGCTGCTCATCGCGGTCTGCCCCGAGATGTACAGGGTGCGCGAGTGCCCGGAGACGACCTCACCCTGGTTGAAGCCCATCTCCACCGACCACGACACCGGGTTGACCGCATTTCGTTCCATCGCAGCACTGGTTCCCTTCGATTCACGGACCGTACGTGGTTCATCGGCTCGGCCATGCCGAGCTTCTGACGTCGTGTGAGGGAGCCTCCCAACAAAACATGACACCCTTGGTCATGTATTTTTGTTAGCTTTTTCCCGTGCGGGCCGACCGGTTGGTTTCCCTGGTACTCCTCCTGCGTCAGCGCGGCCGGATGACCGCGGACATGCTGGCCAGTGAGCTTGAGGTGTCCACCCGCACGGTGCTGCGCGACATGGAGGCGCTGTCCGCGGCCGGTGTCCCGGTCTACGCCGAACGCGGCCGGCACGGCGGTTTCGCGTTGCTGCCCGATTTCCGGACGGCGCTCACCGGACTGAACCACGACGAGGCGCTGGCCCTGCTGGTCGTCGGATCACGGCGCGGCGCCCAGCTGTTCGGCCTCGGCTCGGCACTCGCCTCCGCCATGCTCAAACTGGTCGACGCCCTGCCCGAAGGCCTTCGGGACACCGCGGCCGGCGCGGCGCAGCGCCTGCTCATCGACCCGGAGACCGACCTCCTCTCGCGCCGCGTGGCCGCGGACGAGGTGTCCGACACCATCGCGACCGAGGTCCGACGCGCGGTGTTCGCCGGACACAGGCTGCGCATCCACTACGCAGCTGTGGACCAGACCCCGAAGTGGCGCACGGTGGACCCGATCGGCCTGGTCACCGTCCGCGAGCAGGGCTACCTGCTGGCCACGAGGGGCGGCGCGGACCGCACGTACCGGCTGTCCCGGGTGCTGGCCGCCGAGGCGCTGGACGAACCCGCGCAGCGTCCGGGCACGGTCGACCTGGACCAGGCCTGGCAGGAACGCAGCGCGCGGTTCCGCACCGGAGGCGACCAACTCGCCGTACTGGTACGGGTGGAGCCGGCACGGCGGGACCAGCTGGTGGGCACCGCGCTGGCCGTCCGCGCCGAGGAATCCGACGCGGACGGCCGGCTGCGACTGCACCTGGTCTTCCAGGACGCGCGGCACGCCGAGTGGGCCATGTGGCAGCACGCCCCGCACGCGGAAGTCCTGGCCCCGGAAGAACTGCGTGCCACCCTGCACCACCGCGCCGCCGTGATCGTCACCCGCTATGAAGCGTCATCCTGAGCGGCCACGGCGACCTGGACGGCTGCGTGGACGGCGACTACAGCCGCTGAATGATCGTCCCGGTGGCCAGCCCGCCGCCCGCGCACATCGTCACCAGCGCGAACTCCTTGTCCACGCGCTCCAGTTCGTGCAGCGCGGTCGTGATGAGCCGGGCCCCGGACGCCCCGACGGGGTGCCCGAGCGCGATCGCGCCGCCGTTGACGTTGACCTTCTCCAGGTCCTGTTCGAAGACCTGCGCCCAGCTGAGCACCACGGACGCGAACGCCTCGTTGATCTCGACGACGTCGATGTCCTTCATCGACATGCCGGCCTTCCCCAGCACCGCCCGCGTCGCGTCGATCGGCCCGTCCAGGTGGAAGTGCGGGTCGGCGCCCACCAGTGCCTGGGCGACGATCCGTGCCCGGGGCCGCAGCTTCAGCGCGCGGGCCATCCGCTTGGACGCCCACATGATCGCCGCCGAACCGTCGCTGATCTGGGACGAGTTGCCCGCCGTGTGCACGGCGGTCGGCATGATCGGCTTGATCCGGGCCAGCGCCTCCATGGACGTGTCGCGCAGCCCCTCGTCCCGGTCGACCAGCCGCCACATGCCCTGGCCGGCCCGCTGTTCCACCTCCGTCGTCGGCACCTGCACGGCGAACGTCTCGCGCTTGAACCGCTCCTCGGCCCAGGCCACCGCGGCCCGCTCCTGCGAGAGAAGCCCCAGCGAGTCGACGTTCTCCCGCGTCAGGCCCCGGTGTCGGGCGATCCGCTCCGCCGCCTCGAACTGGTTCGGCAGATCCACGTTCCACTCGTCGGGGAACGGCTTGCCCGGCCCGTGCTTCGACCCGGACCCCAGCGGCACCCGCGACATCGACTCGACGCCACAGCTGATGCCCACGTCGATCACGCCCGCGGCGATCATGTTGGCCACCATGTGCGAGGCCTGCTGCGAGGATCCGCACTGCGCGTCGACGGTCGTCGCCGCCGTCTCGTACGGCAGCCCGACGGCCAGCCAGGCCGTGCGCGCGGGGTTCATGGACTGTTCGCCGGCGTGGGTGACGGTGCCGCCGACGATCTGTTCGACGCAGTCGGCGGGGATGCCGGTGCGGCCGAGGAGTTCACGGTAGGTCTCGCCCAGGAGATAGGCGGGATGCAGGTTGGCGAGCGCGCCGCCGCGCCTGCCGATGGGGGTGCGTACGGCCTCGACGATCACGGGTTCCGCGGCCATGGGGAGTTCCTCTCCTCCGGTACCCGCGCGGCGCGGGGGCGTCCCGGCCCAGCCCGCCACGCGGAACTAGTACGTGTTCTAGTTCCACCTGCAGTCTGCTGACCGGTCACCCACCACCGCAAGGGGCGTGCAGCCAATTCGGGGCGCCACGCCTCTTGCTACTTCTAGAACCCGTTACTACCTTCACGGCGACCTCATCCCTGATGGACCGTCAGGCAACACCACGGCCCAGACCCTCAGCTGGAGTCGCCCATGCCCTGTCCAGCTCTCCCCGACGGGTTCGACTTCTCCGACCCCGATCTGCTGCAACACCGCGTCCCGCTGCCGGAGTTCGCCGAGCTGCGCCGAGCCGAGCCGGTCCGCTGGATCCCCCAGACCGCGAACCTCGCCGGTTTCCAGGACGACGGGTACTGGGCCGTCACCCGGCACGCGGACGTCAAGTACGTCTCGACGCACCCGGAGCTCTTCTCCTCGTACCTCAACACGGCGATCATCCGCTTCAACGAGCACATCGAGCGCGACGCGATCGACGCCCAGCGGCTGATCCTGCTCAACATGGACCCGCCGGAACACACCCGCGTCCGCCAGATCGTGCAGCGCGTGTTCACCCCGCGGGCCATCCGCGCCCTGGAGGACACCCTGCGTGCCCGAGCCCACGCGATCGTCGCGGAGGCCCGCGCCCGCTCCGGCTCCTTCGACTTCGTCACCGAGGTCGCCTGCGAGCTGCCGCTCCAGGCGATCGCCGAGCTCATCGGGATCCCGCAGGACGACCGGGCCAAGATCTTCGACTGGTCCAACAAGATGATCTCGTACGACGATCCGGAGTACGCGATCACCGAGGAGGTCGGCCAGGAATCGGCCACCGAACTCATCGCGTACGCGATGAACATGGCCGCCGACCGCAAGCGGTGCCCGGCCAAGGACATCGTGACGACCCTGGTGTCGGCCGAGGACGAGGGCACCCTCAGCTCGGACGAGTTCGGGTTCTTCGTGCTGATGCTGGCCGTCGCGGGCAACGAGACCACGCGCAACGCCATCACCCACGGCATGCACGCCTTCCTCACCCACCCCGACCAGTGGGAGCTGTACAAGGCGGAGCGGCCGGCGACCGCCGCCGAGGAGATCGTCCGCTGGGCCACGCCGGTCAACTCCTTCCAGCGCACCGCCACCCAGGACACCGAACTGGGCGGCAAGCAGATCAAGAAGGGCGACCGGGTCGGCCTCTTCTACGCCTCCGCCAACCACGACGCCGAGGTGTTCGAGAACCCGGACGCCTTCGACATCACCCGCGACCCCAACCCCCACCTCGGCTTCGGCGGCGGAGGCCCGCACTACTGCCTCGGCAAGTCCCTGGCTGTGCTGGAGATCGACCTCATCTTCCACGCGATCGCCGATGCGATGCCCGGCCTCAGGCCGACGGGAGACCCCCGGCGACTGCGCTCCGCGTGGATCAACGGCGTCAAGGAACTCCAGGTCAGCACCGGCTGACCGGCCGGCACTCGGGCCGACGGCTTCCCGGCGCCGTCGGCCCGTCCGACCTGCGCCCTCGGTCCCGCCCGCACCGGTTCAGCTCGGAGCGGCATCCTTCAGGTCCTTCACGCGGGCCGGCTCGCTGTCGGCGGCGACGGCCGTCGTCAGCCGTGCCCGCGGCCCCTGGAACAGATACGCCAGCCCGAACCCCGCCACCACGGCCAGCGCACCGCCCGCCGCGTCCAGCACCCAGTGGTTGCCGGTCACCACGATCGCCGTGACCGTGAAGAGCGGGTGCAGCAGGCCCAGGGCCTTCATCCACCACCTCGGCGCGATGATCGCGATGACGAGCCCGCACCACAGGGACCAGCCGAAGTGGAGGGAGGGCATCGCCGCGTACTGGTTGGTGAGGGCGGTCAGGGTGCCGTAGTCCGGTTTGGAGAAGTCCTGGACGCCGTGCACGGTGTCGATGATGCCGAGGTTCGGCATCAGGCGCGGCGGCGCGAGCGGGTAGAGCCAGAAGCCGACGAGGGCGAGCAGGGTGGTGAAGCCGAGGGAGGAGCGGGCCCAGCGGTAGTCGACGGGGCGGCGCCAGTACAGGACGGCGAGGACGCTCAGCGGGACGACGAAGTGGAACGACGTGTAGTAGAAGTCGAAGAACTCGCGGATCCAGTCGACCTTGACGACCGCGTGGTTGGCCCAGTACTCGATGTCGATGTGGAGCCATCGCTCCATGTCGTGGATCTGGTGGCCGTGCTCCTCGGCCCTGGCCCGGCCGGCCGAGTTGGAGCCGCCGGTCGCCGCGAGGCGCACCTGCTGGTAGGCGGCGTACGTGACGCGGATGAGCAGCAGCTCCAGCAGGAGGTTGGGGCGGCTGAGGACCCGGCGCAGGAAGGGCAGGAGCGGCACGTGCCGCAGGCGTGCGGGGACGGGTGCGGCGTACCGCGTCGGGATCGGTGACTGGTAGTACGGCGAGGTGCGGGACAGGAACGGGACGACGGTGGCCGCCGCGACGGCCGCGAGCAGCACCGCGTTGTCCCGCAGGGCGTACAGCGCCGCCATGTTCGGCAGCATCATCTTCGCGGGCAGCGTCATCACCAGGACGACGGCGACCGGCCACACGTACCGGTCGGAGGCCCGCTTGCCGACCCGGCCGACGACCGCGAGCAGCACCCACAGCAGTTGGTGCTGCCAGGTGGTCGGCGAGACGGCGATCGCCGCGCAGCCGGTGATCGCGACGGCGAGCAGGAGCTGTCCGTCGCGGGCGTAGCGCACGGCGCGGCTCAGGCCGAGGGCGGCGACGGCGGCGCCCAGCAGCAGGAAGAGGGCGATCTCCAGGGGGCCGGACAGGCCCAGGCGGAGCAGGAACCCGTGCAGGGACTGGTTGGCGAGGTCGTCGGCCTTGCCGCCGAGGCCCACGCCGGCCATGTGGTGCACCCAGTAGGTGTACGAGTCGTGCGGCATCGCCGCCCAGGCGAGCGCCGTACAGCCGGCGAACGTGACGCCGGTGGACAGGGCGGCCTTGCGGCGGCCGGTGAACCACAGCAGCGGGGCGAAGAGCAGGACCGTGGGCTGCAGGGCGGCGGCGAAGCCGATGAGCAGGCCGCTGGCGCGCTGGCCTCGTACGGCGAAGCAGCCGAGCAGCACCAGCAGGACCGGGATGACGCTGGTCTGGCCGAGCCAGAGCGTGTTGCGCACCGGCAGCGACAGCATCAGCAGGCTGATCGCGACCGGCGCGGCGAGCAGGGAGGCGCGGCGGCCGACGGGCTGGGGCAGGGCGCGGGCGGCGACCAGGCCGAGCGCGACGACCAGCAGCAGCGTGCCGAAGGTCCAGCCCCAGCCGAGGGCCTGCTCGGCGGCTCTGGTGAGCGGCTTCATCACCAGTCCACCGAAAGGAGTACCGGTGAAGCGCGTCGAGTCGTACAGCGAGCCGTTCACATGCAGGACGCCGTTCGGACCGACCCAGGTCTCCAGATCCGTCAGCCGGTCCCCCCGCGGGGTACTGAGGACGACGGCCACCTGCCGGACGGCGAGGACCACGGCGACCAGCCACAGGCCGAGCCGGGCCGCGCGGAGGCGGGCCCGGGCAGGCGTGGCCGGGCCGCCGGCCGTCGCCCCGAACGCTTCTGCCGGTCGCCCGCTGTGCTCCGCATTTGCCACGCCGCGTCGGCCTCCCGCCCCGGTCGTCCCACGCATCGCTGCGCCGGATCGCTCAGCGAGCCCTTGAGGGCTCGCGCCGTCCCCCGGAGAGAGACGCGGGCAACCCCTGCTTCACCTGACGTCCGCTCTCCTTTTGTCCGGATGACGATAGTCCGCCGGAGATTCGGATGCCTGCGCAGGACGCGAGAAGGATCACAACGAGTCACCGGGACATCCACTCCGGGGCCGCGACACGGGCCTGCACACGGCGCATTTACGTGCACCCTGCAAGCAATCGTGTACGGCACGTGAACAGGACAAGTACCCCTATGGTCGATTTTCTGCCTGCCCGCCGGCGCTGTCGCGCAGGACCGTCCCCGTCCCCGTCGAAAGGAGGCGAGCGTCGTTTTGCCGACCGCCCCAGTCGCCCCGTCCCCGTCCCCCGTCCCCACCCCGGAGCACGCCACCGTCACGGACCCGGCTCTCGTGAAGCGCGCCGTCCGGGCCGCCGCGCTGGGCAACGCGATGGAGTGGTTCGACTTCGGTGTCTACAGCTACATCGCGGTCACGCTGGGCAAGGTCTTCTTCCCGTCCGGCAACCCCACCGCCCAGCTGCTCTCCACGTTCGGCGCCTTCGCCGCGGCCTTCCTGGTCCGCCCGCTCGGCGGCATGGTCTTCGGGCCGCTCGGTGACCGCGTCGGACGGCAGAAGGTCCTCGCCGTCACGATGATCATGATGGCCGCGGGCACCTTCGCCATCGGTCTCATCCCGTCGTACGCCACGATCGGCGTCGGCGCTCCGCTGCTCCTGCTGGCCGCCCGCCTGGTCCAGGGCTTCTCCACCGGCGGCGAGTACGCGGGCGCCTCCACCTTCATCGCCGAGTACGCCCCCGACAAGCGGCGCGGCTTCCTCGGCAGCTGGCTGGAGTTCGGCACGCTCGCCGGGTACGTCGGCGGCGCGGGCCTGGTCACGCTGATGACCGCCCTGCTGTCCACCGACTCCCTGCTGAGCTGGGGCTGGCGGATCCCGTTCCTGATCGCGGGCCCGATGGGCCTCATCGGCCTGTACCTGCGGATGCGCCTGGAGGAGACCCCGGCGTTCGCGGCCGAGGTCGCGAAGGCCGAGGCGGACCGCCCGAAGGTGCCGCTGCGCGAGATGATCACCGGCCAGTGGCGGGCGCTGCTGCTCTGCGTCGGCCTCGTGCTGGTCTTCAACGTCACCGACTACATGCTGCTGTCGTACATGCCGAGCTATCTGACCAGTGAGCTCCGGTACGACGAGACGCAGGGTCTGCTCGTCGTCCTGGGTGTGATGGCCCTGATGATGATCGTCCAGCCCTTCGCCGGCGCACTGAGCGACCGGATCGGCCGCCGTCCCGTCATCGCCGCGGGCTGCGCGGGCTTCCTGCTGCTGTCCGTCCCGGCCCTGCTGCTGATCCGCCAGGGCAGCCTGCTCGCGGTCGCGCTCGGCATGGGCGCGCTGGGCCTGCTGCTGGTCTGCTTCACGGCGGCGATGCCGTCCGCGCTGCCGGCGCTGTTCCCGACGAGGGTCCGCTACGGCTCCCTGTCCATCGGCTTCAACGTGTCGGTGTCGCTGTTCGGCGGAACGACCCCGCTGGTGGTGACGGCGCTGATCGGCGCGACCGGGAACATGATGATGCCCGCGTACTACATGATGGCCGCGGCCGTGATCGGCGGTGTGGCGGTGTGGTTCATGGCGGAGTCGGCCGGCCGCCCGCTGCCGGGCTCGGCGCCCTCGGTCGAGGGGCACTGACACCGTCTGGGCCGATCGGCTGAAACCCGCCCGCGGGAAGTCCCTGACAGGCAACCGGCACGCGACTATATTCGTTAGCACAGCTAGTTAGCAATTCTAACTAGCCATACGAAAGGCACAGGTGCATGAGCGAGTCGCAGCGCTGGGACGACGTCGACGACTACTTCACCACCCACCTCGCGCGGGACGACGAGGCCCTGGAGGCGGCCCTGCGCGACAGCGAGGCGGCCGAGCTGCCGCGCGTCAACGTCACGGCGCCCCAGGGCAAGCTCCTCCAGCTCCTCGCCGAGATCCAGGGCGCCCGCACCATCCTGGAGATCGGCACCCTCGGCGGCTACAGCACCATCTGGCTGGCCCGCGCGCTGCCCGCCGACGGCCGCCTGATCTCCCTGGAGTACAGCCCCCGGCACGCCGAGGTCGCCACCCGCAACATCGCCCGCGCGGGCCTGGACAAGCTGGTCGAGGTGCGGGTGGGCGCGGCCCTGGAGTCGCTGCCCAAGCTGGCCGACGAGAACCCGGCCCCCTTCGACCTGGTCTTCATCGACGCCGACAAGGCCAACAACCCGCACTACGTGGAGTGGGCGCTCCGGCTGACCAGCGTCGGCAGTCTGATCGTCGTCGACAACGTGGTGCGGGACGGCCGGGTCGCCGACGCCGACAGCACCGCCCCCGACGTCCAGGGCACCCGGACCGCCATCGAACTGATCGGCAAGCACCCGAGGCTGAGCGGTACCGCGATCCAGACGGTGGGCGGCAAGGGCTACGACGGCTTCGCGCTGGCGCGGGTCCTCGCGTAGCCCCTGCTCCCGCCTCCCCCTCAGACCTCGTGGTAGAAGCCCACGTTGACGCTGCGCGGGGCGGTGCGGTCCTGGACGATGATCTCACCGCTGCCTCCCCTGGGCAGCGGCACGGTCCCGCCGTAGGTGAGCGGCTGCGCGTACTCGCCGACGGTGAGGCGGACCTCGGAGGACGGGTCGGGCTGGGAGCCCTGCAGCCAGGTCAGGTGCCAGGTGCCGTCCGGGCCGCAGAGGAACTCCAGGTGGACCCTGGAGACGAACAGCCAGTCGTCCGGTGTCGCGAGACGGCACACGGACTTGTCCCGGCCCACCCGCAGCACGGCCCCCGGCTCGCTGGGTGAGTCGGCCATGAGCATGCCGGCCGTGGCACCCTCCTCCGCCGCGGAGACGGCGGCCATGGTGAGTTCGAGCACGTGCGCTCCTCCTGAAGTGTCCTTACACAGCCGCCGCATGATAGATCGCCCGGCCCGGGGCCGTCCGGCACAATCGGCTCTCGACCGAGCGAACACCACCCGGAATTCCGTTCGAGACCGGAGTTTCCCTCGCGCTGCGCAAGGCCGGCGTCACGATCCACGACGTCACGTTCACACCTCCGTCCGGTCCCCGCCGGACATGCATACTGCCGTACGGCGTCGAGGACGCCGTACGGCAGTGGCGGGAGCGCCGGGCGCCCCGGGCCCGGGCCCGAAGGCCCACATGGTCCGAAGGCCCTCGTGGCCCGGAGGCCTCAGATACGCAGCAGCCGCTCCGCCAGTTCGCGGTAGTCCCGCAGCGCCAGGCGGAGTTGTTCGGTGTCGGTGGACGTCGTCGGCTTGCCCTCGGTGCCGCTGTCCGTGGCCTGCCACGAGTTGCGCAGGGTACGGCGTCGCTGCGTCACCGCGTCGGTGAAGCGGGCGGCGGCCTCCTCCAGGACGTGGTCGGCCTCCTCGACCGCGGTCTTCGGCCCGTCCACGAATCCGGCGACCGCGTGCTGCAGCCGCTGGGCGAGCTTGTCGCTCTCGTCGTGCGGCAGCAGGCTCGAGCCGTGGGCGCCGTCGTGGCCGCCGGCACCGCGCTCGCCGCCGTGGCCGCCGTGGCCGCCGTGGCTCTGCTCGGAACCGGTGACCAGCGGCGCCGCGTCCCTCGAGGTCCCGGAGGGGCCGTGGCTGCCCGGGGTGCCCGCCGGGGCCGGGGCGCCGTCGCGGCCCGTGGCGGTCTCGCCGCCGAGCCCGCCGGTGGTGGCGCCGGAAGCCGCTCCGCCCCGCTCCGTCTCACGGCCGCGTCCTGCGCTCGTGTCCGTCGGCACGTTGCCCGCGACCTTCTCGCCCGTCACCGGGTCACGGCCCGGGGCCGCCGGCGGAACCGTCGCCCGCCCCCGCGGCTTCCCGTCGCGCGGGGCGCCCTCGGCACCCGCACCGCTCGTCGCATCCGTCATGTTCGCTCAACTCCCCTTCGCGTGGTGGCGCCTGGTGAATCCCCACGGCTGGTGGGCACGGCCGTCACCGCGGCCCTGTGCCGTACCGCCGTCGGACCTTTCGACGGTCTTCCGGGACTCCTCCCGGTGCCGGGCCGGGCGCACCAGGTCCTCGAACAGGGCCCGTGCCTCGACCATGGCCTCGCGCATCTCCTCGGTGCCGGACCGGCCGTCGCCGTTCTGCGCCCCGTTTCCGCCCGCGGCGGCGACGCGGTGCAGGCGCCGGTAGCCGTGCACGTGGTGTGCGTGGTGCACGGACAGCGCGTCGAGCTGTTCGTCGTGCCGCGCGCCGTCCGGGAAACCCCGGGCGCCGGCCAGCTCGGCGAGCAGCCGGTCCGCCTCGGCCACGGCCTCCCGGGGCGAGTCGACGAACCGCTCCTGGGCGGCCGTCCAGCGGGCTTCGTACTGCTCGCGCTGCGCGGGCTCCAGGGACCGCTCGCGCAGCGATCCGTGCCGCTCCACGCGTTCGGCCAGTTCCTGTTCGGCCGCCTTGGCGTCCCCGTCGTGCCGGGCCACTGCCCGGTCGTACTCGGGCCCGAAGCGCCGCTTCAGGTTCTGGCCGCCGGGCCCGCGCCGGGCCCGCGACATCAGGACGGCCGCGACGATCACGATGGCCGCCACGATCACGATCAGAGCGATGATCACGCCTGTGGACATGAGTGCCTTCCGGGTTCTCGACCCAACCGGCTCTCCGTACGGGCCGGTTTCCCCGACCGGGTAGCCCGGGCGGCGGCACCCAAACGGTCTCCGTATTCGTGGTGACGGCGTGTCGATTCGGCACCGGCCCGGTCGACGCACAGGTGTAGAGGGAGTCACCGACCGAGGAGGTTGTGATGGGTGAGGTCATCGCACGGCTGGCCATGTCGCTCGACGGGTACGTCGCCGGTCCCGACTCGGGACGCGAGCACCCGCTCGGCATCGGCGGGGAGCGGCTGCACCAGTGGCTGTACGGACTGCGGACGTTCCGGAGGATGCAGGGGATGGAGGGCGGGGACACCGGCCCCGACGACCAGCTGATCGCGGCGTGGACCGAGCGGCCGGGCGCGGTGGTCATGGGTCACGGCATGTACATCAACGGTGAGCTCCCGTGGGGCGAGGACCCGCCGTTCCACATGCCGGTCCACGTCGTCACCCACCATGCGCGCGAGTCGCTGGTGAAGCAGGGCGGCACCACCTTCCACTTCGTCACCGAGGGCCCCGGGCACGCCCTCGCCCTCGCCCGGAAGGCGGCCGGGGACAAGGACGTCTCGCTGGCCGGCGGGGCGGACCTGGTGCAGCAGTTCATCCGGGCCGGATGGCTGGACGAGTTGCTGCTGCACGTCGTGCCCGTGCTCGCCTGCGGCGGCCGGCGGCTCTTCGACGGGCTCGGGGACCAGCACATCGAGTGGCGGAAGACGCAGGTGCTGGACTCGCCCGGGGTGACCCATGTCCGGTTGCGGGCGGCGTAGGCGCGCTCCGGCAAGGGGCGCCATGACGACACGGACCGTCGCCCCGCACCCCTTCGAGTCCGCGGTCGCCGCCGCGCTCCGGCGGGCGCACCGCACGGAGGCCGGCGACCGCTGGTACCTGCTCCACACAGGGCGCCGGACCGGCCCCGGCGAGCAGGAACGGGAGATCGCCGTCACCACCCGGGGCGAACTCGCCCCTCCTTCGATTCAGTTGCTCGTCGGCCGTACGGCGGCCGCGCGGCCGTGCGGGACGTACGGCCGCCGGAGGGCGGGGGCACCGAGCCGACCCGGGTGTCCTGGACGTGGGGATGCGGGGCCGCGGGCCAGAGGGGGCGCCGCCCTCCCCGTGCGGGCGTGCGGGCCGCGGAGGACGCCGGGCGCCCCCTCGGTGTCCGGCGGATCGTCCTCGGCACCCGGTGACCTCGTGGACGCCCGCGCCCTGTACACGCGGCTCGGCTAGTAGTGCTTCGTTAGGTCTTTGCGTTCTCACTGATCAAGAGCATGTTGGGAGTGTGGACAAGCATGAAGTGAACCGATTACGGGCTGCG
>NZ_JBVIPA010000081.1:0-20021 GCF_055578365.1 Streptomyces sp. NPDC033131 | reverse complement strand
AAGCTGCGGACCGGGTTCGCCGTTTCGAGCTTGATACTCACCGTGCACCCGAGGCCGGGCTCCAGCGCCTCGCAGCGGTACAGCGGAGTGTCGAGAAAGAGCGGGTCGATCAACCGGCGGGCCGCCCTGATCCGAGCAGTGTCGAGGCGCGTCTCCTGCACGACACAGCAGCGTAGCGCCACGGGCACTGATTCCATGAGCAACGATTCCATGAGCAACTGCCAAGAGCTGTGCGGAAGTTGAGGTGTCGGCGACGGACGCCAGCCGGGCCGGATCCGAAATTCGGCGCGCACGCAGGGGGGCCTCGACAGCCCTCCCCGAGATGCAGCCCAGGTGAGGGAAGCGCACGATGAGAAAAGGGCACCCTCCCTGGAGGTGATGAGGATGCGACGTGTACTCACCGCCGCAGCGGCACTGGCTCTTCCCCTTTCTCTTGCGGGAGCACCGGCTGTAGCGGCATCGCAGAGCATGTCCGAGACCGCGGCAGTGACCAGCACCCAGGCCGCACACAAGTTGAAGAGTCCAACAGGCCTTGTGACCCAGGGACCGGACGACGTATGCAACTACACCGACAGCCGACCGAGTCTTCTCCTGGGTTCATCCGGGTCGGCAGTCCAGCAAGCCCAGTGCTACCTGAATCAGGCCATAGGAAGCGGCCTGGCCGAGGACGGAGACTTCGGCCGGCTCACTCAGTCCGCGACATTGGACTTCCAGCGATGTGCCCACATCGTCGTCGACGGGCGCATCGGAGCCCAGACCTGGTCGTTCCTTTCCTTCTGGGCCAACGCGCCAGGCGCTCCCTTCTGCTGACGGTCGCGACGTGGTGCACCGCGCCCGGTCAGGTGCGTGCGATCAGGCGAATGGAACGGGCCCTGCCGGGTCCGTCAGCGGGAAGTGGCAGGCGGTGTGGCGGCCCGGGGCCGTGGGGGTGAGCCGGGGCCGTTCCAGGGCGCACCGCTCGCGTGCGTAGGGGCAGCGGGTGCGGAACGGGCAGCCCGTCGGTTTGTCCACCGGGTTGGGCACTTCGCCGGTGAGGACGATGCGTTCCCGGGCCGATGTGCTCGTCGCTGAGCTGCCGTCGTCGATGTCCGGGACCGCCGACAACAGCGCCTGCGTGTAGGGGTGGGCCGGGGCCTCGTACAGTGCCTCCGTCTCGGCGAGTTCGACGATCTCGCCGAGGTACATGACGGCGATCCGGTCCGACACGTGACGGACCACACCGAGGTCGTGGGCGATGAAGACGTAGGTGAGCGCGAACTCCTCCTGGAGATCGGCGAAGAGGTTCAGTACCTGGGCCTGGATCGACACGTCTAGGGCGGACACCGGCTCGTCGGCGACGATCAGCTTGGGAGCGGTGGCCAGGGCCCGGGCGATGCCGATGCGCTGACGCTGGCCGCCGGAGAACTCGTGCGGGTACCGGTCCAGGTGTGCCGCGGCCAGGCCCACGACGTCGAAGAGCTCGGCGACCCGGCGGCGGACCGCGGCGGCGTCGCCGTAGCGGTGCACCAGCAGGGGTTCGGCCACGATGTCCCCGGCGCGGCGCCGGGGGTTGAGGGAGGCCTGCGGGTCCTGGAAGACGAGCTGCATCCCCGGACGCACGGGCCGCAGCCGCCGTGTGGACAGGGTGGTGATGTCCAGTCCGTCGAACTCGACCCGGCCGCCCGTGAGTTCGGTGAGCCGGACCAGACAGCGGCCGAGGGTGGACTTGCCGCAGCCGGACTCGCCGACGATGCCCAGGGTCTCCCCGGTGCGGACTTCGAGGGACACGCCGTCCACGGCGCGCAGCACTTTGCGGCGTCGGGACAGCGGGTCCGCGCGCAGGGGGTAGTGCTTGGTGACGTCCGAGGCGCGCAGCAGTACCTCGCCGCCCGTCCGGGCGCCGCCGTCGCCGTTCACCGCCATGATGCTCTGCGCCGTCACGGTGTCGCCTCCCTGTGCACGTCGGGTACGTCGGTCGCCGCCGCGCGTGCCGTGAGCCGCAGCGACGCGCGGTCCTCGGGCGGCAGCCAGCAGGCGTCGCGGTGGGTGGTGTCGTCGAAGCCGCCCGCGGACAGTGCGGGCCGCTCCTCGCACCGGTCGTGACGCAGCCGGCAGCGCGGCGCGAACGCGCATCCCTCCGGCAGGCTGCCGGGTGAGACGGGCACGCCCGCGATGGTGGGAAGCCGCCGCAGCCGGGGTCCGCCGACGCGGGGCACGGAGTCGAGCAGGCCCCAGGTGTACGGGTGGCGAGGGCCGTGGAACACCGCCCGGCGCGGGCCGTCCTCCGCCGCCCGGCCGCCGTACATGACCAGGACCCGGTCGGCGATCTGGGAGATCACACCCATGTCGTGCGTGATGAGGACCACCGCCGAACCGCGCGTGTTGAGCGCGTGCACCAGGTCCAGGATCTGCGCCTGGACCGTCACGTCGAGCGCCGTGGTCGGTTCGTCGGCGATCAGCAGCGCGGGGTCGCAGGAGAGGGCCATCGCGATGACCGCGCGCTGGCGCATGCCGCCGGAGAACTCGTGCGGGTAGGCGTTCACCCGGGAGGCCGCGTCGGGGATGCCGACGTCGGAGAGCAGCCGGACCGCGCGGGCGTGTGCCTCCTTGCGGGAGACCCGCTCGTGCGCCCGGATCTGCTCGGCGATCTGCCAGCCCACGGTGTACACGGGGGTCAGCGCGGTCATCGGGTCCTGGAAGACCATGGCGATCTGCCTGCCCCGCAGCGCGCGCATCTCCTTGTCGGGGAGGGCGAGCAGGTCCTGTCCGCGGAAGCGGACCTCTCCCGACACGGTCACGTTCGGGTTGGTCAGCAGGCGCAGGACGGCCAGCATCGACACGCTCTTGCCCGAGCCGGACTCGCCCACGATGCCGAGGACTTCGCCGGGGGCGACAGTGAAGGACAGTCCGTCGACGGCAGTGACCGGGCCGGTGCGGGTGCGGAAGGACACCCGCAGATCTCGTACGTCCAGCAAAGGCTCAGGCATGGCGGGCCCTCGGATCGAGTCGCGCGTACAGGACGTCCACCAGTGCGTTGGCGAGGACCACGAAGAACGCCGCGTACAGGACGGTCCCCATGATCACGGGGAGGTCCAGGTTCTGCAGGGCGTCGAAGGTGAGCTTGCCGATGCCGGGCAGGCCGAAGACCACCTCGGTGAGCAGCGCGGCGCCGCCCACGAGGGCGCCGAAGTCCAGGCCGAACAGCGACACGATCGGGATCAGCGAGCAGCGCAGGGCGTGGCGGACGAGGATCCGGCGCTCGGACAGGCCCTTGGCCCGGGCGGTGCGGACGTAGTCCTCGTTGAGGGCGCTGACGACCTCGCCGCGCAGCAGCCGGGCGTAGATCCCGGCGTACAGCAGCGCCAGGGTCAGCCACGGGAACAGCAGGTGCAGCGCCCACTGGCCCGGGTCCTGGCTCAGGCCGACGTATCCGGGCGGTGGCACCCAGGAGAACACCGAGTCGTGCAGCTGTTTCTGGGTGATGAGGTTGACGACCTCGCCGAGCCAGTAGGCCGGCAGGGAGACACCGACGACGCCGACCAGCATGATCAGCGGATCGGCGGCCCTGCCGCGGAAGGTCGCCGCCGCCGTGCCCATGAGGATGCCGACGGCCATCCAGATGATCGCCGCTCCCACCACGAGCGACAGCGTCACGGGCATCGCCTGCACGATCTGCGGGATGACGCGGGAGCCCCGGTTGACGAACGACTCCAGGTCCCGGTCGACGAGCAGGTGACGCATCATCAGCAGATAGCGGACGGGCATCGCCCGGTCGAGGCCGAAGGAGTGCCGGACCTGGGCGAGTGTGGCCGGATCGGCGTTGCGTCCCGCGATGCGGGCCGCGGGGTCGACTCCCGGGGTGGCGAAGAAGATCAGGAACACCAGCACGCTGATGGCGAACATCACCAGCAGGGCCGAGGCGAAGCGCTTGACGACGAAACGGAGCATCGGGCTCACACTCCTCCCCGCAGCCGGGCGCCCGGATCGAGCGCGTCCCGCACGCCGTCGCCGAGGACGTTGAGCGCGGCCGTGGTGAGGGCGATCAGGAGTCCCGGGGCGATCGTGACGGCGGGGCGGGTGTAGAGCAGTCCCAGGCCGTCCTCGATGATCGTGCCCCAGCTGGCGTCGGGTGGCTGGACGCCGACGGACAGGAAGGACAGGGCCGACTCGGTGAGCATGGCCAGCGCGGTCATCAGGGGGACGAAGACGATCGCCGTGGGCAGGACGTTCGGCAGTACCTCCCGGCGCAGGATGCGCACGGTGGGCGAGCCGGAGCCGACGGCGGCCTGGATGTACTCCTTGTTGCGCAGCACCAGGACCTGACCGCGCAACGGCCGGGCGATGTACGGCACATAGATCGCCGCGATGATCGCCACGGGGAGCCATAGGCTTCCCGCGTCCACGGTGAGCGGACCCAGGCGCAGTCCGTTGGTGAGCAGCACGACCGACAGACAGATCGCCAGCAGGTACACCGGGAACGCCCAGATCACGTCCAGGATCCGGGAGACGACGGCGTCCACGACACCGCCCGCGTAGCCGGCGACGACTCCGACGGCCGTACCGGCCAGGCAGGTCAGCAGCGCCGCGCCGACCCCGATGAGCAGGCTGGTGCGGCCGCCGTACAGCAGGCGGGCCATGACGTCGCGGCCCTGGTTGTCGGCGCCGAGGAAGTAGTGGGCGGGGTCCCAGGTGGGGCCGATGGGCGTGACCCCGAGACCGAGGCCGGTGCTGCTGGGGGTGAGCACGGGCACGGTCCTGCCGCCGACGACCGTGGTGCCGGAGACGTGGGACTGGAACGGGTCGGTGTGGGCGATGTGGTCCGCGTACAGCGGCGCGCACAGGCTCGCCAGCACGACGAGGAGCAGGACGACGGCCGCGGCCAGCGCCGGCCTGTTGCGAGACAGGTCGGCGGCGGCCGTCCGCCAGGGGCCCGGCGAACGCCGGGCCTCCGTGGCGGGGACGGGGAGCGTGCGGCTCATTTGACCCACAGCTGCCCGACGAGCATGTAGAACTGCTTGCTGAACTGGTAGTTGCCGACCCGCTTCGACGTGAAGTCGATGATCTTCGGGTTGATCAGCGGGACGACCGGGGACTCGGCCATGATGTCCTGGTCGATGGCGCCCCACTGCCGGTCGGCGCTCTTCTGGTCGGTCTGCCCGGTGTCCAGCGCGCTCTTCATCTTCGCGTCGATGCCCTTGTCGCAGAATCCGGAGATGTTGATGCTGGAGTCGCTGCCGGGGCGGAACGAGGCGCAGGACAGCAGCACGTTGAGGAAGTCCGAGGCCGCCGGATAGTCCTGGTACCAGGACGTCAGGGCGAGCTGGACCTTGTTCTTGGTGTTCTGGATGTAGGTGAACTGGATGTTGCCCGACAGCGGCTTGAGCGTCGCCTTGTAGCCGAGCTGGGTGAGCAGGCTCTGCAGGTACTGCCCGATCGACTTGTTGACGTCGTCGTCCTGGACGACGATGCCGACCTCCTGCCCGGCCGTACCCGACTGCTTCACCAGTTCCTTGGCCTTGGCCAGGTCCGCGGCCGACCAGGTCTTGCCGCCGCCCTTGGTGTAGGCGCACGCGTCGGTGTGCCCGGGGAAGCCCGGCGGCAGGATCGTGCACGCGGGGGAGGCGAGGTTCGTGCCGCCGTACAGCCGCACCACGGCGGACCGGTCGACGGCCCAGTTGATCGCCTGACGGGCCAGCTTGTTGTTGAACGGCGCCATGTTGACGTTCAGCGTGGCGTACCAGAACGCGGTCAGCGGATTCACGTGCGCCTGGGAGGCGTACTTGGTGCCGATCTCGTTCAGCCGGTCGGCGGGCGGCGGGTCGTACATCCAGTCCGCCTGGCCGTTCTCGACGGCGGTGACCTCGGACTCGACGGTCTGCCCGAAGGTGTAGTCGATGACGTCGGGGTAGCCCTCGGGCTGGCCCTCCCGTGACCACTCCTTGAAGTGCGGGTTGCGCACCAGCTTCAGTGCCCGGTTCGGGTCGTAGGAGGCGGCCATGTACGGGCCGGTCGTGGGCAGCGGCTTGGTGCCGGCGTCCTTCGCCGGTGAGTCCTTCGGTACGACGCTGGCGTGCGGGACGGCCAGCTTGTACGGGAACTCCGTGTCCGGGGCGGTGAGGTTGACGGTGACCGTGTTCGCCTTCGCGTCGCCGGTCACGCCTCCCGCGAGGGTGCAGGAGGCGGGCTTCTTCAGGCAGGCGTCGGCTCCGACGATGCCGTTGTAGAAGGTGCCCGCGGTGGGGCTGGAGACCTTGAAGATGCGCTGGAAGGACGCCACCACGTCGTCGGTGGTCAGTGCCTTGCCGTTGGAGAAGGTGATGCCCTTGCGGAGGGTGAAGGTGTACGTCCTGCCGCCGTTGGTCACCTTCGGCATGGCTGTCGCCAGGTCCGGGACGACGGTGAACGACTGCTGCCCGCCGACCTTCTTGAACGCGAGCAGCCCGTCGTACATCGACTGGTACAACTGCCAGTACTGGAGTGTGTAGTTGACCTGCGGGTCCAGGCTGCCGGCGGCCGCGTGGGCGACCAGTTTCAGCGTGCCGCCCTTGTGCTGCGGCTGGAAGGCGGACGAACCGGAGCCGGACGTGGACGCGGTGGGGTCCGAGGAGGACTCGTCGCCGGAGGACGAACAGGCGGCGGCGGTCAGGGCGAGGGCGACGGCGGCGGCGGCGAGCGCGCTCCGTCTCGTGTTGCTGGACATCCAGGAACTCCCGTCGGGGGATCAGTCGGTGGAGTCGAGGAACTCGCCGACGACCCGGAGGAAGAGCTCCTCCTCCTCGACGTGCGGCATGTGGCTGGAGTGCTCGAACAGGTGCCAGCGCACGTCGGGAATGCGGTCGGCGAAGGGGCGGACGGTCTCGGGAGTGGCCTCGTCGTACCGCCCGGACACCAGCAGGGTCGGCGCCTCGACCAGGTGCAGCCGGTCGATCACGGACCAGTTTTTGAGCGTGCCGACGACATGGAACTCGTTGGGCCCGTTCATGGTGTGGTACACGGTCGGATCGGCCGCGATGTTGTCCCAAGTGGCCTGTACTTCAGGCGGGTTGGGGACGAGGCGGCACACATGGCGCTCGTTGAAGACCTGCTCGGCCGCGCGGTAGGCGGGGTCGTCGGTGGTTCCGGCCGTCTCATGGGCCAGCAGGGTCTGCTGGACCTCAGGCGGGAGCTCGCCGCGCAGTTCGTTCGCCGCCGACAGCCACAGCTCCATGGAGGCGGGGGAGTCGGCGATGATCAGGCCGCGCAGCCCGGGTGGGCGGCGTACGGCGTGCTCGGCGGCGAGCATGCCGCCCCAGGACTGGCCGAGGACGTGGTAGGACTCGGCGATGCCCAGCGTCTTGAGGAGGGTGTCGAGTTCGTCGAGGAAGAGCTGGACCGTCCAGAAGTCGGCGCCCTCGTGGGGCAGGTGGGTGGACAGTCCGGTGCCCAGCTGGTCGTAGTGCACCACGGGGCGGCCCTGCTCGGCGATGCCCGCGATGCTGAGGGTGTAGTTGTGGCCGGCACCGGGTCCGCCGTGCAGGACGACCAAGGGTGTCCTGCCCGGTTCGCCCGTGATCCGGTACCAGGTGGACCAGCCGTTGAAGTCGACGGTTCCGGTGTGGTTCGGTTCGGGGATCGCCACGAGGAAGCCTCCCAGACTGGCCGGAATCAGCCGGCCGCTGTCTGAAACGAGATGGGTGTGACGGATGGATGAGATAGTGATGGGGTAAAAGGTCAGCGCACAAGACCTTTTAGCGGTGCCGGGGCAAGACGTAACGGCGTGTTTACGTGGCCCCCGCCCGTTCACAGAAGCGGTGCCCGACGAGGAGGACAGCTGACATCCGTGCCTGAGTCACCCGAACCGGCAGACGAGTTCTCCCGCGTGCTCGACCGCGTTCTCCTCGGCGGCACTCCGTCGTCGTCGCTGCGCCCGGTGCGCGTGGCCTCGGCGGTCGACGAGGTCTCCGACCGACTGCTCACCGCGATCGCCGTCGGGGACTTCCTGCCGGGCGAACGGCTGCCGGCCGAACGCGAGCTCACCGGGCTGCTGCGGGTGAGCCGCCCCACCGTGCGCGAGGCCGTCGGACGCCTCCAGGCCCTGGGCGTCATCGAGATCCGCCGCGGCCGCAGCGGAGGAGCCTTCGTGCGCGAGAGCTGGAGCGAGTCCTCCGCGGCCGCGGTCCGCCGTACGCTGCTGCCCCGGTGGGAGGAGTTCGAGCAGCTCTTCGACCTGCGCGGTCTGGTGGAGGGCATGGTGGCCGCGACGGCGGCCCGCCGCCGACGGCCGAAGGACCTGGAGCCGATGCGTGAGGCCCTGGCCGCGCACCTCTCCGCGAGCACGCCCCGCGAGGAACAGGCCGCCGACAGCGCGTTCCACCAGAGCATCTGCGAGGCCACCCGCAATCCGCAGATCGCCCTGCTCAGCCGGGACCTGCTGACCCGGATCAGCCTCGGCTTCCCGATCGAGCCGTGGGGCAAGGGCGAGCGTTCCCACTTCCACCGGGCCGGCGAGGGCCACACGGCCCTGTACGAGGCCATCGCCGCGGGCGAGCCCGAGCGGGCCGAGGAGATCGCCCGGGAGCACTTCTTGATCAGCGCCGAGATGATCCGTGACGTACTGGCCCGGGTCCGCGCCGCGGGGTCGTGACCCGGTACTCGTCAGCGGTCGGCGGCGTTCGAGTCGCGGGATCCAGAACTTCCGCGGCCACGGAGAACGCCGGGGCGCGATACGCACGGACGTACCGCGCCCCGACGCCGGCATCAGGTGCCCGCGCGGGCCCGGACCACGAGCCCCTTCAGCAGCGGCCAGGCCAGCAGCAGTGCGATCACCGCGTACACCGTCACCGCGAACGGCGTGTCGACCAGGCCCTTCACACTGCCGTCGCTGATCTGCAGGGCGCACCTCTCGCCGGTCAGGAACGCGTCGTCCCAGCCGTTCTTCTCCAGCGACCTGCGCCACTCGGGCGAGTCGTGCAGGTCCTCGACCAGCCGGACGAGCTTGTCGCGCTCGGCCCCGGACGGGCCGGGCGGGGCGACGATGCCCCGCCAGTTGGTGAAGTCGACGTCGTAGCCGGACTCCTTGAGGATGGGCGCATCCAGCTCGGCCACCCGCTCGGGGCCGGTCACCGCGAGGATCCGCAGCTCGCCCGCCTTGATCTGGCCGACGTACTCGCCGACGCCGGACACCCCGAAGGCGACCTTGCTGCCGAGGATCGAGGCGAGGAGTTCGCCGCCGCCGTCGAAGGGGATGTAGTTGACCTGCTTCGGCGCGATACCGGCGGCCTGGGCCATCAGCATCGGCGCGAGGTGGTCCGGCCCGCCGCCCACCGGGAGCTTGCCGGGATCCTCCTTCCAGGCACCGATCAGCTCGTCGATCGTCTTGTACGGCGAGTCCTTGGCGACCACGACGACGTCCTGCTCCACGGTGAGGCGGGCGATCGGGCGCCGCACCGGGCGCAGGCCCACGTACGACCAGTACGAGGGCCTGCGCCCGGCACGCCGAGAGCACGCACCTGACGCCGCAGGGCCCGCCCTTCGGCGGACGACGGGAATGTGACGACAGGCCCCGGCTCCGGCCCCGGGGGCGTACGAGGCCGTCAGGTCAGCAGCCGCCTCTCCTTGGCGACCGCCACCGCGCCGGCCCTGGTCTCGACGCCCAACTTGCCGTAGATCCGCCCGAGGTGGGTCTTGACCGTCGCCTCGCTGATGAACAGGGCACGGGCGATCTCCCGGTTGCCCAGGCCGCGGGCGAGCTGCCCGAGGATCTCGTGTTCGCGCGCGGACAGGGTGGGCCGCGGGCTGCGCAGCCGGGTCATCAACCGGTCGGCCACCGGCGCCGACAGGGCGGTGCGGCCGGACGCCGCGTTGCGGATCGCCGCGAACAGCTCGTCGGGGTGCTCGGCCTTGAGGAGGTAGCCGGTGGCGCCCGCCTCGATGGCCCGGGTGACGTCGGCGTCGGTGTCGAACATCGTCAGGACCAGGACGCGGGGACCTTCCCCGCCGTCGGCGGTCAGATGTCGCGTGGCCGTCACGCCGTCCATCCCGCCGTCGAGCTGGAGGTCCATCAGCACGACATCGGGGCGCAGCCGGGCGGCCATGGCGAGCGCCTCCTCGCCGGTGGCCGCCTCACCGACCACGTCGATGCCGTCGGCGCTGGACAGCAGCGCGCGCAGCCCCGCGCGCACCACGGCGTGGTCGTCGCACAACAGCAGGCGCACGGGCGTCACAGAACGGGCTCCTTCGGGGTGTGCGAGACGGGACGGACCGCGGACGCCAAGGGTGCCAGGGGGATCGCCGCGGACACGACGGTGCCCTCGCCGGGCGTGGACTCCACGGTGAGCGTGCCGCCCGCCTGCCCGGCCCGGATGCGCATGGCGGGCAGCCCGTGCCCGCGTCCCCGGCTCGGCTCCGGCCCGGACGGATCACGCGGGCGGTCCACGTCGAAGCCGCGACCGTTGTCGGCGACGTCGAGTGAGATCTGGTCGTCCAGACAGGTCAGGGTCAGCGCGGCCCGGGTCGCCGCCGCGTGCTCGCGCACATTGGCCAGCGCCCCCTGGGCGATGCGCAGCAGCGCCGCCTCGACCCGTTCCGGCAGCCTGCCCGGCTCGCCGTCGAGCCGGAACTCCACGGTCAGCCCAGGACCCCTCTCCCGTTCCGCGAGTACGGCGAGCGCGCCCGGCAGCGTGTGCTCGGCGAGGTCGGCCGGCGCCAGGTCGTGCACGAACCGGCGGGCCTCCGCGAGGCTCCGGGAGGTGATCTCCGCCGCCCCGCGGACGTGCTCGCGGGCCGCTTCCGGGTCCGTGTCCCAGACCCGCCCGGCGGCCTGGAGCAGCATCCGCTGACTGGACAGGCCCTGCGCCAGGGTGTCGTGGATCTCCGTGGACAGCCGCTGGCGCTCCGCCAGGACTCCCGCCCGCCGCTCGGTGACCGCCAGCTCGTGCCGGGTACGGACCAGGTCCTCGATCAGGACGCGCTGCCGGGCCCCCTGACGCTGCAGATGGACCATCACGGCGGTGGCGACCGCGGCGACGGCCGGCGGGGCGACGATCACGTTGGGGTTCAACGTGCCCTCGGCGACCCGCACTTGGGAGGCGACGACCAGTGCGGTGAGCACGCCCGCCACCGGCACCGCGATCCGTGGGGGCAGCGCGTGCAGATTGGCGAACAGCAGGGGCATCGCGCACCAGGTGGCGCTCGGCGTGAGAGCGAGGAGCACGACCCAGACCACGGACACCGAGCCCAGCCACACCAGATGGCGCGTGGCGGGCGGCGAGCCGGGGCGCGGCGCCGGAGCCAGGAAGCGGCCGAGGACGTACAGCAGACAGAAGACCGCGAACAGGGCCACCACCCACCCGGTGCGCGTCCCGCCCTGGTCGCGGGTCAGGAAGCGGGCGAACGAGGAGCCGAGCAGCAGGAAGAACGCGCCGTGCACGACCGCGCCCAGCCAGCGTTCGTCCGGATCGGTGTGTCTCATCCTCCGTGTCTAACGCGTCCGACGCGCGGCCGCATCAACCGATCGGCTGACCCACCGGTCGCCTGAACCGCTCCGGCACCGCACCCTGATGACCGAGCCGTTCGCATCGCTCCGCACCGAGGCTGAAACCAGACCCCGTACCGCTCGGAAAGGCAGCGACCAGATGCCCGCCAAGAACCTCACCGCCGACCGCTCGGCCCTCGGCCACCGTCTCGGCTACGCCCTGCGCCACCCCGACCGGGTGCCCCGCCACGTGGCGCGCGCCGCCCGGGACCTGTGGCTGCGCCACCGCCACACCGACCATGTCTCCTACTACCGTGCCGTGATGCGCTCCGACACCAGGACCGATCCGGACGCGGCGGTCGGCAGCGGCAGCCGTGAGCGGTGGCTCGCACTGGGGGCGATGCAGTTCGACTACCTGATCGAGCACGGCCTGCGTCCCGAGCACCGCATATTGGAGATCGGCTGCGGCAACCTGCGGGGCGGCTGGCGGTTCATCCGGCACCTGGAGCCCGGGCACTACCACGGCATCGACATCTCGCCCGACATCCTCGTCGCCGCGCAGGACACCATCGTGGAGATGGGCCTGCAGCAGCGGCTCCCGACCCTGACCCCGGTCCGGGACCTGACACTGCGGTTCCTGCCCGACGCCCACTTCGACGTGGTGCACGCGCACAGCGTCTTCTCCCACTCGCCGCTCCCGGTGATCGACGAATGCCTGGCCCACGTCGGCCGGGTCCTCGCCCCGGGCGGCTGGTTCGACTTCACGTTCGACCGCACCGAGGGCGAGGAGCACCACGTGCTGCGGGAGGACTTCTACTACCGCACCGAGACGCTCGTGGCCCTGGCCGAACGGCACGGCCTGCGGGCCCGCTTCATGGACGACTGGGAGCGCCTCCCGCACGGCCAGTCGAAGATCCGCGTGACCCACGGCTCCTGATCGCCGTTCCAGAGGGCATGCTGAGCGACATGCGGATGCGGGGTGGCCGGCTGCTGGTGCCGGCCGGAGTGGCGATGGCGTTGTCGGCCGTGGTGGCCTGCGGACCGTCGCGGGGCGGGGGAGGCGAGAGCGACAGCAGGCCCGCCTCGCCGACGCCGGCCCGGTTCGACGAGGAGGTCGTGCTGGCCGACGGCCGGCGCGTGGGACTGTCGTACGTCGCCGGCCGCGGGCTTCTGGAGCAGCACCGGGACGCCGGAACGGGGATGTGGAGCGAGCCGCACGTGGTGCACGCGACCTCGTCGGATCCGTGCCGGAGCATGACGGTCGAGGCGTTCGACGGCACGGTCGCCGTCATCGCGGACTGGGGGCACTACTGCGCGGACGGCGAACCGCCGACGGAGTCGGTCGCCGCGGTCGGCACCGCGGACCCGGCACGGTGGGACACCAGGCTCAGCAGGAACTTCGACGGCTGGGAGAAGGTCACCGCCGTGGACGGCTTGCGGCGGCTGCGCTTCACCAGGGTCTCCACCGAGTGGCTGACGCGGCTGGAGTGGAGCCGGACGGACGGGTTCGGCGAGGTGGACGAGATCCCCCGCTGAGCTTCCCGCGGCCTTCGTCCGCCGGAGCGCTTTGCCACCTTCGTCGCCGTCAGGGGGTTGTCCGTACATTCTCCGGCGCCTAGGCTCGCTCGCGGCAAGCGCTTTCTACGTGCGTCCGCAAGCTGTTCCGAGGAGTACCGCATGCCCCCGCTCCCAGCCCGCCGTCGTGTCGCCGTCGTCGGGACCGGTGCCATCGTCAGCGGCAGTCACCTGCCGGCTCTCAGAGCCCACTCTGACCGGGCGGAACTGGTCGCCGCCGTCGACGTCGACCCGGGCAGACTCGACGCCTTCCGGGAGCTCGCGGGGGAGGTGGTCGCCGGGTACACGTCGATGGACGCGATGCTGGACGCCGTACGCCCCGACCTGGTGCTCATCGGCACCCCGCCGTCCCTGCACCGGGAGCAGACGGTGGCGGCGCTGAAGGCCGGTGCCTGGGTGCTGTGCGAGAAGCCGCTGACCCTGTCGCTCGCCGAGTACGACGAGATCGCGGCGGCGGAGGAGGCCTCGGGGGCGTACGCGGCCGTGGTCTTCCAGCACCGCTACGGCTCCGGCGCCGTCCACGCCCGTGAACTGATCGCGAGCGGTGAGCTGGGCGCCCCGCGGGTCGCACACTGCCAGACCACCTGGCACCGCGACGCGGCCTACTACTCCGTCCCGTGGCGCGGCAAGTGGGCCACCGAGGGCGGCGGGCCGACCATGGGGCACGGCATCCACCAGTACGACCTGCTGCTGCACCTGCTCGGCCCGTGGACGGAGATCCGGGCCATGGCGGCGCGCCTGGTCCACGACACCGAGAGCGAGGACGTCTCCACGGCCCTGGTCCGGTTCGAGAACGGCGCCCTCGCCACCGTCGTCAACAGCGTGCTCTCCCCGGACGAGGTCAGCCGCATCCGCATCGACTGCGCCGACGCGACCGTCGAGCTCACCCACCTGTACGGGCACCGCAACGAGGACTGGGTCTACACCCCGGCCCCGCACGTCGGCTCCGAGCGCGCCGCCGCCTGGTCCACCCCCGCCGCCGACGTGCCCAGCTCGCACACCGCACAGCTCGGCGCCCTGCTCGACGCGTACGACAACGGTGTCAGGCCGCCGACCAGTGGCCCGGAGGCCCGTGCCACGCTGGAATTCGCCGCCGCCCTCTACAAGGCCGCGTTCACCGGCAACCCGGTGCAGGCGGGCGAGATCGCACCCGGCGACCCGTTCTACCCGGCCATGCACGGAGACCACCCCCACTGGGCCCCCAAGGAGCGCGCATGAGCATCCGCGTCAGCCACGTCCACGGCGAGCACATCGCGGTCGAGGCGGCGGACGGCACGGAGATCCTCCGCTACGTCTACCGCCCCGATCCCGAGGCCTTCGAGTCCCGCAAGCCCTACGCCCACCCGGTCCGCACGCTCGCCGGGCGCACGGTGACCGGGTACCGCCCGAACGACCACCGCTGGCACAAGGGCCTGCAGATGACGTCCAGCCACCTGTCCGGCCAGAACTTCTGGGGCGGCAACTGCTACGTGCACGGCCAGGGCTACCTGCCCCTGCCCGAGCGCGTCGGCTCGATGCGGCACGACGGATTCCCGGCGTTCGCGGTCGCGGACGACCGGCTGGCCTTCACCGAGGAGCTGACCTGGGTGGAGAACGGCGGCGCCGAGTGGGCGCGCGAGGAGCGCGGTCTGTCCGTGCACTCGGTCGACGAGGAGGCCGGTGCCTGGACCCTCGACTGGTCGATCCGGCTCACCAACCTCCGTGCCGAGCCCCTCGCCTTCGGTTCCCCGACCACCGCGGGCCGTGAGATGGCCGGCTACACCGGCCTGCAGTGGCGCGGCCCGCGCGACTTCACCGGCGGTACCGTCTTCGCCCCGGACACCGGCCCCGACGCCGACAAGCTGATGGGCACCCAGAGCCCCTGGCTCGCCTTCACCACCGAGCACGACGAGGTCGACGGGCACTCCACGCTCGTCTTCGCGCACGCCCCCGAGAATCTCGACCCGAAGAGCGCCGTCCACGAGTCGCACTGGTTCGTGCGCTCCGAACCGTTCCCGACGGTCGCGTTCTCCTGGGCGTTCTTCGAGGAGTTCGAGCTGCCGCCGGGCGAGTCCTTCGCGTACCGCTACCGGCTGGTCGTCGCCGACGGAGCCTGGGACGGTGACCGCGTCGCCACCCACCTGGAGGGCCTGCCGTGGTGAACGAGCCCAAGCCCACCCTTCCGCACCCTCTGCCCGGCGCCGTCGGCCTGTCCCACCTGAGTGCGTACGACTGGGAGGCCGCCGACGGTGTGTGCGGCGGCAGCCCGCACCTGCACCTGGTGTGCACGGAGGCGTACGTCGTGACCGGCGGGCGCGGCGCGGTACAGACGCTGAGCCCCGACGGCTACCGGGACATCCCGCTGGAGGCGGGCTCGGTCGCCTGGTTCACACCGGGCACCGTGCACCGCATGGTGCAGGGCGGTGATCTGCGCATCACCGTCCTGATGCAGAACAGCGGGCTGCCGGAGGCCGGGGACGCCGTCTTCACCTTCCCGCCCGAGATCCTGGCCGACCCCGACGCGTACGCGGCGGCGGCCACGCTTCCGCCCGGCACCGGACCGGAGACGGCCGCGGCGGCGCGCCGCCGCAGGGACCTCGCCGTCGAGGGCTACCTCGGTCTGCGCGAGGCTCTCGTCGCCGGCGACAGCGGCCCGTACCGGGAGTTCCAGCGCACCGCCGCCCGTCTGGTGCGCGCCAAGGTGCCGGCCTGGCGCGAGCTGTGGCGGGCCGGGGCGCTGGCCACCGCCGAACGCACCGGCGCCCAGCTGGACGCGCTGGCGGACGGTGAGCCGGCGTATCTCGGCGAGGCGACCGCGTACGAGGCCGCGCCCACCCGGCTCGGCGGCTACGGGATGTGCGGCCGGCGGGACGAGTACGCGCTGCCGGGGACGACCCTGCCCCACCGGGGCGGGTGACAGGGGGGCCTGCACACGGGGGGAACGGGGGGCGTCCACCGGGGGGGTCGTCAAGAAGGACCCGAGGGAAAGAGAGGTGACCTCGGCATGCCCGGACACAGGACAAAGGGGTTCTGCGCGTCGGCCGTCGCACTCGTGCTCTGCGCGGTGCTGGCCGGCTGCGGGGGATCCGAGGAGTCGGCCGGCGGCGGCCAGGCCGTGCTGCGCTACACGTGGTGGGGCAACCCCGACCGCGCGGAGCGCACCGAGCAGGCCGTCGCCCTGTTCGAGAAGCGGCACCCGGACATCGAGGTGCAGACCTCGTTCTCCGGCTACGACGCCTACAAACAGAAGCTCGCCGTCCAGGCCACGGGCGGCGACGCACCCGACGTGATGCAGCTCGACTACCGACAGATCGACCAGTACGCCTCCGGCGGTGTCCTGCTCGACCTGGCGAAGCAGAAGTCCGTCCTGCGCACGTCCGAGATCGACCAGGGCCTGCTCGCCACCGGCCGGGTGGACGGCACGCAGTACGCGATCCCGCAGGGCCGCGGCACCGAGACCGTCGTCCACGACGTCCAGGCGTGGAAGGAATCGGGAGTACCGCTCCCACGCCGGGGCTGGACCTGGGACGACTGGGCCGACGCCGTGCGCGCGCTGGCGAAGAGGACCGGCCGGCCGGGGGCCACCGACCCGGGCCAGAGCGAGGACGCCTTCGAGGTCTGGCTGCGCGGACAGGGCAAGGCCCTCTACACGAAGGCGGGCGGGCTCGGCTTCACCGCCGACGACCTGACCGAGTGGTGGACGTTCACCGACGAGCTCCGGCGTGAGGGCGCCGTCTCGCCCGCCGAGCAGACCACCCAGCTGGACGGATCCGTCGAGAACACCCCGCTCGGGCGCGGCAAGGCCGTCAGCGACATGAACTGGGACGCCCCGGCCAGCGGTTACCTCGCCCTCATCCCGGACGGGATCGCCCTCGCCCCGATGCCGTCCGGCCCGGACGGCACCCCCGGCCAGTACTTCAAGCCGTCGATGTTCCTCGGCGTCTCCGCCAACACCGGCCACGCCAAGGAGGCGGCCCGGCTCGTCGACTTCCTCCTCAACGACCAGGACGCGGCGAAGGTCCTCGGGGCCACCCGGGGCATCCCCGTCAACGAGACCATCCGCGAGGAGACCGCGCCGCAGCTGAAGGACTTCGACAAGACGGTCGCCGACTTCCAGTCGTCCCTCGAAGGCACCCTCAAGGACCCCCCGCAGGCCCCGCCCTCCGGTGACAACGCCCTGCAGACCACCTTCCAGCGCGACTACGACCAGGTGTCCTACGAGCGCATGTCTCCCCGCGAGGCGGCCGAGAACTACGTCACCGAGGCGAAGGCGGAGCTGAGGTCATGACCACCACCGACATCCCCGCGCCCACCGCACACCCGAAGCGGCCCGCGACGGCACCCAAACGCCGCCCCCGGCGCGAACGCGAGGGCGCCGCCTGGGTGTTCCTGTCGCCCTGGGTGCTCGGCGCGATCGCCCTGACGCTGCTGCCGATGGCCGTGTCGCTGTACCTGTCCTTCACCGACTACAACCTCTTCGACCCACCGCACTGGGTGGGCCTGCGCAACTACACGCAGATGTTCACCGAGGACCCGCGGTACTGGCGCTCGGTCGTGACGACGCTGACGTACGTCGTCATCGCGGTGCCCCTCCAACTCGCGCTCGCACTCGTCGTCGCGCTCGCCCTGAAGTCCATGAAGGCCGGCAAGGGCTTCTACCGCTCCGCCTTCTACGCCCCTTCGCTGCTCGGCGCGTCCATGTCCATCGCCCTCGTCTGGCGGGCGATCTTCAACGACGGCGGCACGGTGGACAACCTGCTCGGCACCGGCGGCTGGGTCAACAAGCCCGGCTGGGCGCTGCTGTCGGTGGCCCTGCTGACGGTGTGGCAGTTCGGCGCGCCGATGGTCATCTTCCTCGCCGGCCTCCAGCAGATACCGGCCGAGCTGTACGAGGCCGCGGCCGTGGACGGGGCGGGCAGGTGGCGGCAGTTCCGGTCCGTCACCGTGCCGATGCTGTCACCGGTCCTGTTCTTCAACCTGGTGCTGCAGACCATCCAGGCCTTCCAGGTGTTCACCCCCGCCTTCGCGGTCAGCGCCGGCAAGGGCGGCCCCGCCGACTCCACCCTCGTCTACACGATGTACCTCTACGACCGCGGCTTCGTCGCCTCCCACATGGGCTACGCCTCCGCCATGGCCTGGGTGCTGCTCCTCGTCATCGGCGTCGTCACGGCGGTGCTGTTCCGCACCTCGCGTTCCTGGGTCTTCTACGCATCCGAGGGGGACCGATGACCGCCGCATCAACTGCCGCTGCCCGTAAGCCTGTTCGCTGGGGCCGCGTCGCCCTGCACCTCGGCTGCCTGGCCGCCCTGCTGGTCATGCTCTATCCGCTGGCCTGGCTGCTCGCCACCTCGCTCAAGCCCGCCGACGAGGTCATCGCCAGCCTCGACCTGCTGCCCGGGCACCTGGAGTGGTCCAACTACGAGACCGCCTTCGAGGGCGTCAACGACGTGTCGGTGTGGCGGCTGCTGTCCAACTCGCTGCTGATCGCGGGCGGCGCCGTCCTCGGCAACGTCATCAGCTGTTCGCTCGCCGCCTACGCCTTCGCGCGGCTTCGATTCCGGTTCCGGGGACCGCTGTTCGCCTTCATGATCGTGACGATCATGCTGCCGCACCACGCGATCCTGATCCCGCAGTACATCATCTTCAACCAGCTCGGCCTGGTGAACACCTACTGGCCGCTGATCCTGCCCAAGTTCCTCGCCACCGAGGCCTTCTTCGTCTTCCTCATCGTGCAGTTCATGCGCGGTCTGCCGCGGGAGCTGGAGGAGGCGGCCCGCATCGACGGCTGCGGCCCCTTCCGCAGCTTCTTCCTGATCGTGCTGCCGCTCACCCGGCCCGCGCTGATCACGACGGCGATCTTCACCTTCATCTGGACCTGGAACGACTTCTTCACCCAGCTCATCTACCTCTTCGACCCGGACAAGTTCACGCTCACGCTCGCCCTGCGGTCCTTCGTGGACGCCTCCAGCCAGTCGTCGTTCGGCCCCATGTTCGCGATGTCGGTGATCGCTCTGCTGCCGATCGTGCTGTTCTTCCTCGCCTTCCAGCGCTTCCTGGTGGAGGGCATGGCCAGCTCCGGACTCAAGGGGTGAACGGGCATGGGTGAGATGCGGACGCGTGAACCGGGCGAGATCTTCGGACCCCGGATGACCCTGTTCGCCGACGTACTGAGCGTCGGCCTCGCCACGGCCGTGGCCTGCCTGCCGCTGGTGACCGCCCCGGCCGCGCTGTCGAGCGCGTGCGCGGTGCTGCGGGGCGCGGGCCAGGGGCAACCCGCCACGGCCGGCCGGTACTTCGCGGTTCTACGGCGAAGGCTGCGGGCCGGCGACCTGGCGGCGGGGGCCGTCGCCCTGGCGGGCGCGCTGCTGTTCGCCGCGGACCTCGCGCTGGCCGGGGCGGGACTGCCGGGAGCGCCGTTGTTCGCGACGCTGGCCGCGGCGATCGGTGCGTGCGCCCTGGTGGTGGGCCTCCGGGCCTGTGCGCGCCCCGAGTCGCTCACCGACTGGCCGGGCGCCCTGCGCGAGGCCGCGCGCAACGCCGTACGGGATCCGGGCGGTTCCGCCCTGGTGCTGCTCGCGGTGGCGACGACCGTTCTGTGCGGGTGGATGCTGCTGCCGCTCGCTTTCCTGGCGCCGGGGCCGCTGGCCTTGGCGCTCACCGCCGTCGATGTCCGAAAGGGTGTCACATCCGAAAGTTAATGGCCCATTAGGGGACTTGCGGTGTGAAGGGCCACTTGAGGTGTCAATCATCTTGTCATGAACCTGCGACCCGATGGGCGGGTCGCAGTCTCATGGAGGTGTGGGATGCACCGCAGAATCGCCACCGCAATGGCCGCCTCGACTCTGGCCCTGATCACCGTCGTCGGCACCGCCGCAGCAGCCGACGCGGCTCCCGCCGACAAGCCCCAGGTCCTCGCGAACTGGACCGGGACCAGCGCGTCCAGCTACCGGGATTCATTCGCAGTGCATCGGGCTTCAGCCCGGTGGTGAAGCGAATCTGATGGTTGCGACGCGGAGCGTCGCCGCGTCTGGTCCGG